>NZ_JZRD01000041.1:0-22865 GCF_000963995.1 Pantoea sp. SM3 | reverse complement strand
GGAGAAAAAACTCGGCCTGCACGACTAAACCAATCCTCTCGCCGCCATTCTGCCGTTGGCGGCATCTTCTATCCTGACAGTAAAAATCTGGAGGTCAGTTTGTCTGAACTTTCCTATGTGACAGGCGACTGTCACTCAGCCTGGTCAACGTATTTGACGCAGGTTGAACGCGTGTTGCCACTGCTTGGCGATCTCAGCCGCTGGGCTGATACGTTAACGCATCCGAAGCGGGCATTAATCGTTGATATCCCGCTGGAAATGGATGACGGCTCAGTGCGTCATTTTGAGGGTTATCGCGTGCAGCACAATTTGTCGCGTGGGCCGGGTAAGGGTGGTGTGCGTTTCCATCCTGATGTGACGTTGCAGGAAGTGATGGCGCTCTCTGCATGGATGACGGTGAAGTGCGCCGCACTGAATTTGCCGTTTGGCGGAGCAAAAGGCGGCGTGCGTGTCGACCCGGCAACCTTATCCCATAAAGAACTGGAGCGTTTAACCCGGCGCTATACCAGCGAGATCGGCAATATGATTGGTCCCCAACAGGATATTCCCGCCCCTGATGTCGGCACCAACGCGCAGGTCATGGCGTGGATGATGGATACCTGGTCGATGAACGTTGGCGCCACCACCACCGGCGTAGTGACCGGCAAACCGGTGCATCTGGGCGGGTCACTGGGACGCGTCAAAGCCACCGGGCGTGGGGTTTTCGTCACCGGTTGCCGCGCTGCGACTAAGCTGGGCATGGATGTGCCGGGTAGCCGCGTGGCGGTGCAGGGCTTTGGTAATGTTGGCAGCGTCAGCGCCGAACTGTTCCATGCGATTGGGGCAAAAGTGGTGGCGGTGCAGGATCACAAAGCCACCTTGTATTTGTCCAGCGGAGTGGATATCCCGGCGTTACAGACGTGGCAGCAGGCTCACGGCAGCATCGCGGGCTTCCCGGGGGCTGATACGATAGCGGATGAACATTTTTGGACGCAGCCTTACGACATTCTGGTGCCTGCTGCGCTAGAAGGGCAGATCACTGCTGAACGTGCCCACCAACTACAGTGCCGCCTGATTATTGAGGGTGCAAATGGTCCGACGCTACCGGAAGCCGATGATATCTTGCAGCAACGCGGCATTGCTGTGGTGCCAGATGTGATTGCGAATGCGGGCGGCGTGACGGTGAGTTACTTCGAATGGGTACAGGATTTCTCCAGCTTCTTCTGGAGCGAAGAGGAGATCAATCAACGGCTGGACAGCATTATGCAGCACGCGATTGAAACGGTGTGGCATAAAGCGGATGCGCTGAACGTAACATTGAGAACAGCGGCTTACGCTGTGGCCTGTGAACGGATCTTGCTGGCAAGGAAGGATCGCGGGTTGTATCCGTAACCATCGTTTGTTGATTGCTATAAAAGCGAAATGGCGGCTTCAAAGCCGCCATTTTTTAATCGTGAAGGGTATTAGAACTGATAAACCAGGCCTGGTGCTACCTCGTAAGTCATAGTTAAAGCGTCAGTGCATAAGCTTCAAGTTGGCATCAGGGATTAAAATCTTTTCCTGCTCGCTGAGTATCCTTTCAACAGTGTAGATGCGAAGCAATAAACGGGTTAGCTGAGCGGACGGATACCCTGACAGAACAAGCTCAGGGTGTGCTGCACAATGCGCTCTGTATCAAACTCCGGCTCATTGGCGAAGCGGGTGAACGGCACGAGGATCAGGCTCAGGATGGAGGTCATCAACAAATCGGGGTTTAACGCCGCATTTAATAATCCCTGCTGCTGCCAGCGCACAATCAAAGCCCTGACTTTGTCGCGTCCCGCATGACCATATCGTTCTTTAATGTGCTGACCTAAGCCGTGAGAACCGCTGGTGACTTCTTGCATCCACAGTGGGGCAAACCAATCGTTGTTCAGTACGATGTCAGCGATTTCACGAATAAATCCACTAAAAGTAGTGACAGGGTCACTTTCTTCGTTGTTGAAGTGAGCTTCAAGACGCTGGCGTAGCGGTAAAAAGCGCTCTTCAACCACCACATCTAACAACGATTCGCGCGACTGAAAATAGTAGTTGAGCATCGCCGGACTCACGCCAGCTTTACGTGCAATCGCATTCAGCGAGGTTTCAGCGATGCCGCTTTCGGCATAAATCTCCAGCGTAATGTCCAACAGGTGCTCGCGCTGTTGTGCCGTGATGGCACCGCCCCGAGGACGTCCAGGACGGCGGGGTTTGGCAGGGGTTGTCTTATCATCAGCTGGGACTTTTTGTGCGGTCATCTTTACGCGCTCACTTGTTTCATGTCAGACTTCGATCAATATTAATTGTGTATTTAATTAATTTCAATTGGTGTCTGATATGAAACCTAAAACACTTGTGCCTCACTCAGGCAGTGGAGAAGAGCGTCTTCCTTCTGTCCGCTTGCTGATGGGCGCATTGATGCTGGTCATGCTGCTTTCCGCCCTTGACCAGACCATCGTCTCGACGGCACTGCCAACCATTGTGGGTGAATTGGGCGGGCTTGATCGGCTGTCGTGGATCGTCACGGCCTACATGTTGGCCTCGACGATTGTTGTCCCGCTTTACGGCAAGTTTGGCGATCTGTTTGGCCGTAAAACGGTGCTACAAATCTCGGTCATCTTGTTTCTCATCGGCTCGGCACTGTGTGGCCTAGCGCAAAATATGGAGCAACTGATCTTTACCCGCGCGCTGCAAGGTCTTGGCGGTGGTGGACTGATGGTGGTCAGTATGGCGGCCGTGGCGGATATCATTCCGCCAGCAGAACGCGGTAAATACCAGGGACTCTTTGGCGGGGTATTCGGTCTGGCGACCGTGGTGGGGCCATTACTGGGGGGCTTTATCGTCCAGCACGCCTCGTGGCGCTGGATTTTCTATATCAATTTACCGTTAGGGTTATTTGCGCTGCTGATTATTAATGCGGTGTTTAAAGCTGATAACAAACGTAAACCGCATGAGATTGATTATCCTGGTGCTGTTTGCCTGAGTCTTGCGCTAGTGGGTATCACCCTGTTTACCAGTGAAGGCGGTACGCTGCGGGCATGGAGCGATCCACAGTTGTGGTGCATCCTGGCATTTGGTCTGGTCGGGGTGATTGGCTTTATCTACGAAGAACGTCGTGCATGGGAACCGATTATTCCGCTTGGGCTGTTCCGTAATCGCAGTTTTTCGCTCTCCAGTTTAATGGCTTTTATTGTTGGGATGTCGTTGTTTGGCAGCGTTACTTTCCTGCCGCTCTATTTGCAGGTGGTGAAGGGCTCAACCCCGACCGAAGCCGGGCTACAGTTATTACCGCTGATGGGCGGACTGCTGGTGACGTCGATTATCAGCGGACGCATTATCAGTCGTACTGGTCGGTATCGTCTTTTCCCGATAGGCGGAACCTTGCTGGCGACGGTTGGGATGGCACTCATGACGACGCTGACGCTGCAATCCTCGCTGTGGCAAATTTATCTCTACGCCTGCGTGCTCGGAATGGGCATGGGCATGGTAATGCAGGTGTTAGTCCTGGCCGTTCAGAACAGTGTGACGCCAGATAGTATTGGCGTCGCCACATCCTCTGTCACGTTGTTCCGTTCGGTTGGCGGTTCAATCGGGGTGGCGCTGTTCGGCGCGATGTTTAGCCACGTGTTGACATCGGGTTTGACTGAATTGGTAGAAAAGGGCGATGTATTGCCCACCACGCTGGACCCGAACGCAGTGCACCATTTGCCGTATGATGTGCAACAAGCATATTTGCAGGTATTTAGCGCAGCGGTACATGCGGCATTCCAGATGGCGGCGGTGGTGATGGCGCTGGCCTTTATTCTGTCATTATTCCTGCCAGAGTCGCCGTTACGCAGTAAAGCCAAACAATAAAATGATGCCCGCTTGCCACCATCGGCAGACAGATGCTGATGGTGGGATGAAATAGCAGCAGAGTTGGGCGAATTAATAACCTCCGAAGCGAAAATTGGCGAAGGAATATATAATTTTTATCCCAAATACATGATGTTACCTTTGCGTAAACTTAAGTAAAAAAGAAGAGGATTAAAAGAATTCAGCGGCGAGCTATTTATTTTTGCAACTTTTTTGCGGTATAAATCTCTAACCACTGTCTCCCTCAGCGAAAACGTCATCCCATGATCAACTCTGCGGCCAGAAAATTTATCGCCTGTCTGTTTGTTATTACCCTGGCAGGTTGCTCTTCCAAAACTTCTCATGCTCCTGCGGAAGAGAGTGTCGATGCTTCAACCGATGGTGGTAAGCAACCCGATTTGATTCCCGTGATCGCGGCATTACACGACCAGATGCACTCATGGGAAGGCACCAAATATCAGTGGGGCGGCACGCAATTAAACGGTGTGGATTGCTCCGGTTTTGTCTGGCGAACGTTAAAAGATCGTTTCAATATTCCAATGGATCGTGTCACAACGCGCGAATTAATTGCCATGGGTCAGCCGGTTGATAAGGCGCACCTGCAACCCGGTGATTTAGTGTTCTTTCGTATCAAACACGAGTTACACGTTGGCTTTTATGACACCGACCATCAATTCCTCCACGCTTCGGTTAGCCAGGGTGTGATGCGCTCCTCACTGAATAATCCGTATTGGAAATCGGTATATCTGGAGGCGCGGCGTCTGCCACGTGAACAGAATTCGCAGATAAGCTTTAATTATAAAAATAAAGCGTGATGTAAAAAGAATCCCCGGCCTGGCGCCGGGGATTTTTTTATCAGAATTGATATGACACGCTAACCGAGAAGTTGCGCGGCTCACCGTAAACATAGTTGTTCATGTAGGTGTAGTACTCACGGTCGAATAAGTTATCGACGTTAGCTTGCACCGCAACCTGTTTGGTGACCTGATAACGGGCAAACAGATTTGCCAGTGGATAGCTTCCCTGATACACGCGCTGGGTGCTGCCATCTGGCGCGCTCACATCTTCAAATACGCGGTTCTGCCAGTTAATACCTCCGCCGATAGTCAGATCGGGCAGCATTGGCACCTGATAACGGGTGAACAGCTTAAACTGGGTTTGCGGTTGGTCTGAGCTATAGCGGCCTTCCGAATCGCGCGCCACATAGCGTGTTGCACCGAAGGTTAATTGCAGGTTGTCGGTGACTGCACCGTTCAGTTCAAACTCTGCCCCCTTACTGCGCGCGCCTTTGGTGGCGGTGTAAGCTTGTTCACTGCTGTTATTAACGTAAACGCCGTTCTCTTCTGTACCAACGTTCTCCTGCTGAATACGGAACACGGCGAAAGTGGCGGTCAAACGCCCGTCATACCAGGCCGATTTCAAACCGGTTTCGTAGCTTTTCCCGGTCACCGGGGAGAGATAGTGGCCTGTGCTATCGCGGTAAGTTTGTGGCTGGAAAATCGAGGTATAACTCGCATACGCTGACCAGGTATCGTTAATGTCATACACCAGGCCTGCATATGGCGTGGTGTTGTTTTTGGTCACGTTGCCGCTACTGCCGTTCGTGCTCCACTCGGTATAACGCGCACCAATGATCAACGACAGGGGATCGGCGAGTGAGAAGCGTGCGGCCGTATAGGCAGATTTTTGGCGGATGACGTCGTTAGCGTTCAGATACCAACCTTGCCACTCCGGCTCGGCAATGTTGCCGGTCCAGTTGTTATTGAAAGGGCCCATAGCCGCTGAGGTAATGTCATACTCATCGAGGTCGGTGACGCCATCCTGACTGTAGGTCTGGTTGTGTTGGCGACTGTAGCTCAGACCTGCCATCAATTGGTGCTGGCGGCCTAACAGCTCAAAGGGTCCACTGGCGAAGGCATCAACCGATGTTTGTTCACGTTTACCGCGGTCGAGACTTCCCCAGCCGGTCACACCTTCACCAGTGGTCTCATCAGGGAATGCGCTGTACAAACTCATCAGTTTGTCACTAAAGGTATTCTTAGCATGGGTACCATTCACATGGACACTCCAGCCATTATCGAAGTTATGCACAAGGTCGGCGTATATCTTTTGCACTTCGGTGTGATAATAGGTCCAGTCTGCGGCAGAATTCAGGCTGCGGTTGTAATGCGTGAGTGAACCGTTGCTGTAGAAAATCGGTAAACCACCCCAGGTTGGGTCGCGGGTATCTGCTTTTTCATAGTCATAGCCGAGAGAAAGGGTCGTGTTGTCGGTTAAATCCGCATCGACTACGCCGTAGAGGAATTTCTTGTTTTTATGATAGCGGTCTAGCCAGCTGTCTTGATCCTGATAACCCGTTACGACGCGTCCGCGCAAGGAACCATCACTGTTGAGTGGTCCTGCGATGTCTGCAACATAACGCTGCTTATCCCAACTGCCATAGCTCGCGCTGACTGAGCCCGTGAAATCTTTGCTGTCGGCATGTTTACGCACCATGTTCACTGAAGCAGAAGGACTGCCAGCGCCGGTCATTAAGCCGGTTGCACCGCGAACCACTTCAACACGGTCATAGATAGCGGTATCAGATGCAGCATCACCGTAGTTCCAACTGTCGCCCACTGAAGTGGGTATTCCATCATAAGTGAAATTGGTGATTTTAAACCCGCGTGAATAGTATTCAGAACGTTCAGAGTCCACCAGATTACTGGTGATACCGGTGGTGTTTTTCAGCACATCAGTGACAGTTTGCAACTGCTGATCCTGCATACGCTGCTGGGTCACCACACTGACAGATTGCGGCACATCACGCGGCGTGAGTAGCAGCTTGGTGCCCGCTCGCGTGGTTTTCACCGCATAGTCCTGTTTTTCAGTGTCATCACTACTGTCACTGGTGGTCGCATTGACCACCAGATCCTGCTGAGTGGTATCGGCAGCCAGCGCCAATGAGGGGTTGAGAAGGGCGTGTACTGCCATAGCCAACAATGAAACGCTGAACGTTTTGCGGATACCTGATTCCCTGCCGATCGAAGACATAATCGTTTCCGTGGTAAATGATGGTGATAAGAAGCCATTACGCTTCGGTTGTTATGCTGGTGGTTGCGTCGTGCTACCCAAAAGGGCAGAACAAACGAATGCACTATATAATTACGAACGCCAATGATAATCATTTGCTTTATAGAATCTCGCAAGGATTCAATCTGAAGTGTAATAATGTGTAAATTCTAGGAAATTCAGTTCACCAGGCGGATTTATAACCCTTTAGTTGCGGACGTTTTCACATTTCTCAGGCAAGTTTTACGCGTTTTAGCCCTACGCAGCGCCAGATTTGGCTGAACGGTCATTTCATTAAGTGGATGGATTAAGCACATAAATCTACGCGAATATTTGATTACTTTTCGTTAATGCGTATGATTCTCATTCTTCTTATATTTTCCGCCCGCTACGATGTGGTCGGAGGCGTTCATCCATTGATGGAGTTCAGCATGAAATCGTTGTTTAGCCCGCGTAAAGCCACTGTTGCTATGGCGATCGCCGCAGCATTTAGCCTGACGGCTTGCCAGGCACCTGCCAAAAAAGCCGAGGCGCCAGCCGCTGAAACTGTAAAACCGGTTGATACCGCAGTGTTGAAACGCGACCTGGGCGATGGTCTGTACGAAATGGCCTACTCTCCAGCATCGAAAGCACTGTTTGTTGCCAGCGCACAGGCATTCAAAGATGTAAACGGCGGTATGATCTATCGTCTCGATCCTGCGACGCTTGAGACCAAGGGTGAGACTCACACCGATCTGAAAAACTTTGGTACAGCGATCGATGAGCAGGGCAGCGTGTTCTACACCACCAACTCACTGGATGGCGCCATCTCCAAAGTGGACGCGCAAAGCGGTAAAGTGCTGCAGCGTTTAGTGTTCCCGGGCAAAATCAGCAAAGAAGGCTATCCAGCGGGCGCGCGTGAAGTGCTGTGGCATGGCAATGAGTTGTATGTCGGTCGAGTGGCCGATCCAGGTTACATCTCCGTGGTCGATACTAAGACCTTCAAGCTGAAAACCGAGATTAAAAATGCGGGCAAATGGGTAACGGGCATTATTTACTCTCCGGTTACTGAACGTATTTATGCGGCCAACGGCTCTGGCGAGATCCTGGTGATTAATCCGCGCACCCACAAAATCGAGAAGCGCTGGACAGCCGGTGACGGTAAAGAGTATCTGTTCCTGAACATGGCAGAAGATCCCTCCACTGGCCGCCTGTTTGTGACTGACGATTCTAAAGGCAAAGCCACGTTGGTCTTTGACGAGCGCACCGGAAAAGTGATCAAGCGTATCGAAGGTGATTCTCTGGGCATTAAATTCGATGCGAAGCGCAATGAGATCTTCATCAGCCAGCGCGAATCGAAGAAAGTACTGCAGTTGGATGCCACCACTTACGCAGTGAAGAACAGTTGGTCATTCGAACAGAATCCCAACAGCCTGCTGATTGGACCGGATAACAATACCCTGTATGTAACCTTGAAGGCTGAGTTCAATAAAGACTCTTCAACTAAAGGTACCGATGGTATTGCGCGTATTGCACTGAAATAAGATTGCGCTATGAAAAGATGCCCTCGAAAGAGGGCATTTTGCTTTTGGAAGAACGAAAAATTAACGGTTAATTTGCCCGGTCAGCCAGAATTTTTTATAGCGTGCAGGTGGAATGCCGACAAGATTATGAAAGATGCGATGGAAGTTATTGACGTTATCGTAACCCACGGCGTTAGCCACCTCAGTGACACCCAGATTGGTGCTCAATAGCAAATTTTGCGCCTCGCCAATTCGACGACGCGTCTGATATTGTTTGGGTGAATAACCTGAATAATCTTTAAATACGTGCGCCAGGTAAAATTGATTCATATTCAAGGCTGCGGTGATCGAACTCAGTGCGATATCTTCTTTGTAGTGATTATCAATGTAATCTTTGATGCGTTGTCCCAGTAGTGTGTTATTACTCTCCTGCTCTTGTTTGTTTTCTATCCAGATATTGCGGCACAGCAATAGCAGCACGCTTAGTAAGTTATCGACGATTTCGGCACTGTAGAGACGTCTACTGTTAACGTGCGCCCACATCTGATCAAACAACTGGCAAATTTCATCATAAAACTCACCGCTGGGCATCACGGCAGGTTGGGCGCGCGTGGTGAGAACATTGAGAGGCAAGCCATCAACCTTGAGTTGTTCGACGCCGCAGCTGAAGATCAATAAATCGTCTGACGCATCAGGGCTTTCGTCATGAAGTACATTCGCGTTAAACAACATGATATCGCCTTGCTTGACGCTATAGCCACGGCCATCAATGTTATAGCTGCCACTACCTGAGCGTATGAACATCACCTCAAAGCGGTCATCATGCTTGTGCATGACGCGAGGAATGGCCTCTTCCTTACCTTCTGCTTTGCACATAAACGCCAGGCGCGGACGCAAACTGTTGTCGAAACCGCGGGCGGAGGGATGTTCATTTATGCAAAAGGTAATCATGGTAGCTCCTGTTGGTATAGCACTATTCTTGCATTAGTTTTCAGCCTCGTAATCATCAATTTTGCTTTTTACTGATATTTAATCCATTGATGGGTAAGGAGTTGATGATTTTAGGAGAGTGCCAAGTGTTGATTTTTGTTTTTTAAACCTTGGCTAAAATTTAAGTTTGATCGCCGTCACACTTTTATTTTGATCAAAATATACCCACGCATTAAATACCAGGAAAGCATGATGTTGTGTTGAGGAGCATGAACTTGCAATCAATAGGGATAAGTTGGCGACTAAAATGAAAATATCATCAAAATTGCGGTGTTCGAACAGGTTGAAATACAAAATTGTCGAAACCACAGACGATAAGTGCCATTGAATGCGTGCCATAGTCGCTAAGAAATATTTTAACAAATATGCGAAAAAAAGGCTTTTTTAATCTGTCTTCATTCTTGCTATGTCAACGCACAATGTTTGCAGTGTGACTTTAATCACTGGTTTTTGTGCTTTTTGTGAGGAATATATGATCTTTCGCACGCTGTTAAATCGTGTGGGCGAGAGCGACTGGTGTTTGAAATTCACTTTGATATAACGTTGTCGTAACGAGAAGGGGACTGACAGCGCGTTCAGCGTTGCCAGAAAAATAACAATAATGATGTTGTGCATTAAATCAATGTTCTGATTCAGGCTGCGTAAAATTCCTCAGCGACGACTGACCAAAAATACGGCTTGCAACGGTTTTACCTTACAACCAGATGGAACAGCTATGTATAATAAAACAAACCTGCAAAATCCTCAGCGCATGCGGTTAATCACCATTGTTTCGACGATTGGTGGTTTATGCTTTGGTTACGATACCGGTGTTATTTCCGGTGCGCTGATCTTCATGAAGTATGACCTGAATCTGACACCTGCGCAGGAAGGTTTTATTACCTCATTCCTGTTATTCGGTGCGGCACTGGGATCGTTATTTGGCGGATATTTATCGGATAAACAGGGGCGGCGTAAAAACCTGCTATGGGTTGCAGCTATCTTTATGTTTGGCGCTTTAGGCACTGCATTCGCCTGGGATGTGCCCTCAATGATTGTGGCTCGCTTTATTCTGGGCTTAGCGGTGGGCTGTGCCTCCGTTACTGTACCTATTTATATTTCCGAATTAGCGCGGGCAGATCAGCGTGAACGATTGGTGACGGTGAACGAATTAATGATCGTGACCGGGCAATTCCTGGCGTATTCCGTTAACGCTGCGATTGTAAACCTGTATCCAGAAATGCAGCACAACTGGCGCATTATGCTGGCGATTCCAGCGCTGCCGGGCGCGCTATTGTGGTTCGGGATGTTAATGATGCCTGAATCGCCACGCTTCTTTATTCGCCGTGGCGAAACGGATAAAGCCGTGAAGGTGCTGAAAACATTGCGCCTTCCGGAGGAAGTAGACCGCGAAGTAAAAGAGATTCAGCAGATCGTTAAGGCTGATCAGGTGAAGTTTAATCTGTTCGCCGAGCTAAAAAATCGCTGGGTGATTCAACTGGTTCTGATTGGTTTAATGATTGTGCTGGCCACTCGAGTGACTGGGGTCAACACCATCATGTACTACGCGCCAACCGTCCTGAAGGCGACTGGGCTCGGTGATGCGGCAGCGGTTACCGGCGCGGTGGCAAACGGCATTATCTCTGTATTGGCGACGCTGCTGGGCATGGCGTTGATTGGCAAGCATTCACGCCGAAAAATGTTCTTCACCGGTCAGGCTGGAGTCACCGTTAGCCTGGTGTTGATTGGCCTGGCATTTAAATTCTTTTTCCACACTGAAACCGTCAACGGAGTGGATACGCTGCATGCCAATTTCGCCAACGCACCTTATGTCATTCTGGGCTTGATGTTGGTATTCCTGGTGTTTATGCAGGGTTGGATTGCGCCGGTATTCTGGCTGATGTTAGCGGAAATCTATCCATTAAGAATGCGTGGTGTCGGCATGGGCTTTGCGGTATTTGGCCTGTGGATCTTCGACTTTATGATCCAATCCATCTTCCCTTATTTGCTTAGCCATTACGGTGGCGGCATGACCTTCGGCTTCTTCGGTGCTACTAACGTCATCATGCTTATTCTGCTGGTGAAATATTTGCCAGAAACGCGTGGCCTGACGTTAGAACAGATTGAAAAGAAATTTCGTTTTTAACCTGAGGATTAATAAATGACAGTCAAAATCGGCTTAATTGGTCTGGGCATGATCGGCCGGGACCATCTGAAACGCTTCCACCATGTTATTTCCGGCGCGCAAGTCACTGCTGTTTGCGATATTAACCACACAACAGCCGATGCCGTGGCCAACGAATTTGGTGCCACCGCGTTTTATGATGCAGAAGAGATGATCAATTCCGAATTGGTCGATGCAGTATTTATCTGCTCTATTGGTCCGGTGCACAAAGCACAAATTCTGGCGGCCTTTAACGCGGGCAAGCCCGTATTCTGCGAAAAACCGCTGACACCCACGGCTGATGAATCGAAAGAAATTATTGATGCAGAAGTTAAAGCGGGTAAGCGCCTTTTACAACTGGGCTTTATGCGTCGTTTTGACCCGGGTTATCAGGCGCTGAAGCAGTCAATTGAGGGGGGGGCGTTGGGTGACATCATGTTGATTCACTGTGCTCACCGCAATCCGTCTGTACCAGAGAGTTACACGCTTGAGATGGCGGTGAACGACTCCGCCACTCACGAAATCGACATCATTCGCTATTTGTTAAACGAAAACATCACGTCTGTGCGAGTAGACAAGCCGCGTAAGAAAACCCGCCGGGCATTGCCGCACTTGCAGGATCCGCTGATTGTGATCTTCGAAACCGAATCCGGTGTTCGTATTGACGATGAACTGTTTGTGAACTGCCACTATGGCTACGACATCCGCTGTGAAGTGATTGGTGAAAATGCCATTGCCGCCTTGACGGAGCAACAGTTCATTAGCACCCGTTCACTGAACGGCAATGCACAGCACATTGCGCAATCTTGCATGGAACGTTTTGCAACGGCTTACGATCGCGAAGTTCAGCATTTTGTTGACAGCGTGCGTGATGGTCGCGAAATGAGCGGCCCTTCCTCCTGGGATGGCTACGTCGTCGCGCTGGTCTGTGATGCTGGTCTGGCATCGCTGAAAGATGGCGAGAAACATGACGTGGTGATTCCAGAGCAGCCCGCGCTTTATCGCTAATAACCTAACTTCTCGCGAAAAGTGAGGAATGACGATGTTGAAACTGACGGAAGATGCGCTGCATTTGCAATGTCGGGCAGCGAATAAAAACCAAGCCATTGAGATTGCGGCAAAGGCGTTAGAGCAATCCGGTTATGTAAAATCGGGTTTTATCAATGGCATGTTAGCGCGTGAAAAAAGCGTTTCTACCTATATTGGAGCGGGTATTGCCTTCCCTCATTGTGCGAAAGAGAACCTCGACCAGGTGATTAAAACCGGATATCAGGTTTTCCAATTTCCAAATGGTGTGAGTTGGGGTGCTGGAAAAGTGGTGTTTGTCGTCGTTGCTGTAGCGGCAACCGAAAATGAACATATTCCACTGTTGGCTGATATTGCCAATTTGCTTGGCGATGAAGTGAAAACGACGTTATTAGCCAATGCAAAAACCAAACAAGATTTTATCGAACAATTTGAGAAAGCGTGATTTACGCACCAGATGAAGGATTAAACAATGAAGCTTGCATTATGTACTGACGTTTTGGCGGATTTACCTTTCGCGGCGATGCTGGATAAAGTTAAAAGCTACGGTATTGAGGGCGTAGAAATGACGGCGGGTGGATGGTCACCCTGCCCGCACGTGAAAACAGAGGAACTGCTGGCATCGCCAGAGAAACTGGAGAAGTTCAAGCAAGAGCTGGCTGAACGTGAAATGCGCATCGTGGCGCTAAACTGCTCGGGGAACCCGTTGGCACCAGGTGAATTGGGTGAGGCACACACGAAAAGCAGCTATCGCGCGGTTGAGTTGGCAGGCAAGTTGGGCGTGAAAAAGATCGTGATGATGAGTGGCCTGCCAGGTGGGGGGCCAGAAGATCGCGTGCCGAACTGGATTACCTCTACCATCTCATGGCCAGATTATATGCCGGGTGTGATCGATTATCAGTGGAATGAGGTGGCGATTCCATGGTGGAAGAAATTTGTCCAGCACGCCAAACAGCATGGCGTTGAACAAATCGCGATTGAAGAGTTCCCCTGCCAATTGGTGTACAACCCCTCGACATTGTTGCGCCTGCGTCACGAGGTGGATGACATGATCGGCATGAACCTCGATCCTTCGCACCTGATTGCGATGGGCGCGGACCCGATTGCTGCTGCACGTAAGCTGGAAGGGGCGGTGTTCCACGTCCATGGCAAGGACGCGCGCATTGAGCGTGGTTTGGCCGATGTTGACGGCTTGATGGAGTATCAACCGGTGACTAACACGAAAACCCGTACCTGGAACTACGTGGCTGTCGGTTGCGGTCAGGATCTGAAGTGGTGGAAAGAGTTCTTCTCTGTGTTGCGCATGACCGGTTACAACGGCGACGTGTCGCTGGAGATGGAAGATCTGACCATGAGCGTAGAAGCGGGCTTGCAGACTTCCATTGATGCGCTGAATGCAACGTTGAGTAAGTAAGTTTCTGCTGTTTTGCGAGCCGCTATCTCTTTAGGATGGCGGCTTTTTTTATGGTCATGATAATCCCCGCATTTCACATCTCCTATCTCACATCTCACATCTCCCATCTCCCATCTCCCATCTCACATCTCACATCTTGCATCTCGCATCTCCCAGCCTTCATCTCTGTTGGGACATACATCACTCAAAGTGATTATACGTTAGCTTTTAATGCCCAAACTCACTCAGTTTTGATTTTAAAACATCATTACGTATGGCTTTTGTTTAAGAACCATTTATTATATTAAAAGTCCGTGTCGTTATTAGGTATCTGATTAACATTGCGTTATGTGATTGTTAACTCGCGGTGCTGTTACGTTATTCAAATAATTAGATTTTTTACCTTCGCTTTGCGATGGGTTTTGAGCCGTGTCACTAACCAGGGATAAACCATGAGTAAGTTGCAAGACCTGCCGCCTGGCGAGGTCCAGTTGTCACGTCGGAGAGTGTTACTGTCCGGCGCTGTGATCGTGGCTGGCGGCCTGATCACCTTGGCGCTTCCGCGTTTGGCGTTTGCAGACTCGTCGAAAAATTTCATTCCTTTCATGCAGATATCTCGTCTTCTGGTCAATCACAAACTGGATGATGCGGTCGGGCAGCGTATGTTGGCGCTGTTGGAACTCGATCAGCCGGATCTAATGACAAATCTCAATCATCTGCTGGCGATTGCCAAAGCCAATAAGGCGCAGATCGTTGAAGACTTCTTCCCGGCGATTCCGGAAGGTGCTTTGCAGCAACTGGCGCACAAGATCATCTTCGGCTGGTACACCGGCTGCCTCGAATCGAGACGTTCGGCAAAAGCGTTCGCTTTTGAACAGGCGCTGACCTGGCACACCACGATGGACACCATCACGATTCCGTCTTACGGCATCAGTGGGCCCAATAACTGGCAGCGCACCAACACACCGGTTCTTCCCGTACCGCAATTCTGACCAATAAAAGAAGATAAAATATGGCAGCTCCTTCTCAGTCACCCGTGGTGATCGTTGGCACCGGCGTGGTCGGTGTGGTGATCGCTGAGCAACTGCTTGATGCCGGCATTCCGGTATTGATGCTGGAAGCCGGTCCGCGCGTTTCGCGTGCTGAAATCGTTGAAAATTATCGCAATCTACCCCTGGCGGCCAAAGGCAACCCGATTGAGTGTTACCCGTCACGCGATTGGGCTCCGCATCCGGAACCGGCAGGGGCGGGCAAAGGGTATCTGCAATTAAGCGGCGAAGACTCTTATGCGCAAAGCTATGTGCGCTATGCAGGTGGATCGACCTGGCACTGGGCGGGCACATGTTGGCGCTTAACGCCTGCGGATATGCAATTGCATTCTCGATACGGCGTTGGCCGTGACTGGGCGTTTGATTATCAGACGCTGGAACCTTATTACGCCCGTGCTGAATATAAGCTGGGCATTTGTGGGCCGGACGATCCAGCACTGCAATGGCCTCCGCTGCGTTCGAAACCTTATCCGATGCCCGCGCTGCCGTTTGGACCGGGTGAAGCACGCTTTACCGAAGTGGTGCGCGAGAAGCTGGGGCTGCACAACATCCCTACCGCGCAGGCCCGTAACAGCGGCATGTCCTATGACGATCGCCCAGCATGCTGCGCCAATAACAACTGTGTGCCGGTTTGTCCGGTTGGTGCGAAGTATGATGGTGCAACTGCACTTTCCCGACTCGAAGCCAAAGGTGCCACCATCCTTGATAACGCCGTGGTGTGGCGTATTGAAACCGATGCTGGCAACAAAATCGAAGCGGTGCATTACTACGATCAGCACAAGCAAACCCATCGTGTCAGCGGCAAGCTGTTCATCATTGCGTGTAACGGGCTGGAAACACCCAAGCTGCTACTAATGTCTGCTGATTCACGCAACCCGAACGGTATTGCCAATAGCTCCGATCAAGTCGGCCGCAATATGATGGATCATCCACAAATCACCATGACCGTGACGCTGGATGAACCTTATTGGGCGGGCGTAGGACCGGTGGTGAACAGCGGCATTATGGAAACCTCGCAAGGCGATTTCCGTTCTGAGCATGCTGGTGCTTACTTCCGCTTCAACAACTTTGCGCGCAACCGTTTCGTCACCTTTGGCGCACTGGAGAAAGGGCTGGTGGGTAAAGCATTGGATGAAGAGATCCGCCGTATGACCGCCTGTACCGCCGATATCGTGCTGGCGCATGAAATCCTGCCTGATGCCAATAACCGCCTGACGCTGAGTGATAAAAAGGATTGGCTCGGTCTGCCGAAACCGGCCATTCACTACGATGTGGGCGACTATGTTCGCCGTTCGTACCAGAACTACTCCAAACCAATCGCTGACAAGATTGCCGAAGCGATGGGCGCGATCGATAAGAAGTTCTCGAAACAATATAACCAGAGCAAGCACATCATGGGTGGCACCATCATGGGTAACGACCCGGCTAATTCGGTAGTGGATAACGAGTGTCGCGCTCACGATCACCGCAATCTATTCCTGCCGGGCGGCGGGGCGATGGCCAGTACTGCGTGCGGTAACAGCACCTTGACGATGGTGGCGCTCGCCTTTAAAGCCGCTGATGCCATCGTTAAACAGGCACAGGAGGCGTAATCATGTTAAAGCTAAAACAGATAGCGCTGGTCCTCGCCCTGGCAAGTGGTGCCGCTCATGCCGCTGATGATGCCTTGGTCAAAAAAGGCGAATATTTGGCGGTAGCCTCAGATTGTACCGCCTGTCACACAGCAGAACATGGACAGCCTTTTGCGGGTGGGAAAGTGATCGAATCACCGGTCGGTGAAATCATTGCCACCAACATCACGCCGTCTAAAATCGCGGGCATTGGCCAGTACAGCGAGCAGCAATTTGCTGATGCCGTGCGCAAAGGTGTGCGTGCTGATGGTGCCAATCTTTACCCGGCGATGCCTTACACTGCTTACGCCACCTTGACGGATGAGGATATCCACGCGCTCTACACTTACTTCATGTCTGGTGTTCAGCCGGTGGATAAGACCACCGAAGAGACGCATCTGCCATTCCCGCTTAATCTGCGCTTCTCAATAATGTTTTGGAACGCGCTGTTCTTAAAAGCGCCGGGCTACACACCGGATGCCTCTCAATCGGCGAGCTGGAATCGCGGTCGTTATCTGGTTGATGGTGCAGCACACTGCAGTACCTGCCACACGCCGCGTGGTTTCCTGATGCAAGAGAAAGAGGGAGAGGCCTTTACCGGTGCGCAGGTAGGACCCTGGTTTGCTCCAAACATTACCGCTAACGCAGTGAGCGGTATTGGTCAGTGGTCGCAACAGGATCTGATGACCTACTTAAAAACGGGGCGTCTTGCGGATAAAGCCCAGGCCGCAGGTAGCATGGCAGAAGCGATTACCCATAGCTTCCAGCATTTATCCGACGCAGATTTAGCGGCGATAGCCGAATATATGAGTAGCGTGACAGATAAAAATGCACCAGCTAGCGGTGCATCACGTTTCGAACAGGGCAAGGCAGCACAGAATTTAGTGGCGTTCCGTGGAGATGCGTTTACCGCACCCACCAGCGATGAAGGTGCACGTTTGTTCTCTGGAAACTGCGCGTCTTGTCATGGCAGCAGCGGTGAAGGAACAAAAGACGCCTATTATCCAAGCCTATTCCATAATAGTGCTACAGCGGAGCGCAATCCTTCGAACCTTATCGCCACCATTCTCTACGGTGTGCAGCGTCCTACCGCAAAAGGTGATGTCTTTATGCCACCCTTCGGATCCCAGCCGAATGCGCTTAATCACCTTGATGACCAACAAGTTGCCACACTATCGAACTGGATATTGCACCATTACGGTAACGTGGAAGTGACAATTTCACCTGAGCAAGTGGCTGAGATCCGCCGTGGCGGCCCTTCATCGCCGTTGGTGATGCTGGCGCAGGTTGGTGTTGGCCTCGGCGCTGTTGTGTTTGTTGCGCTGCTGGCGTGGTGGTTGCTGCGCCGCAGAAATAAAAAATAGCTTTAATTTCGACTCTGTCGCCCACGAGTTCGCGGGCGACGCTTTTACTGGAAGACATTATGACGCACTACTCACGCCGCCGCGTGTTGAAGATGGTCGGCCTGGTGACGATTGCCAGCGCCGCAGGCCAGCTTTTACCGTTGCCGCGCCTGAATGCCGCGCAATCACTGATTAATGTGACTGGGCTGGACGATTTCATGCAGGTCTCACAGTTGCTGACGCAACAAGAAAACCTCAATGCCACGGTGGGGCGTGCGCTGTTGCTCGCTCATACCCAAACGCAAAAAGGTTTTCTTCAGGCGCTCACGCAGTTGAAAACGCTGTTACAGAATCAGCCAGAGCTGTTGCAACAGGATCATCTGACATTTGCCGCTGACGCAGACAGCGAAAAGCTGGCAAAAGCGATCCTGGGGGGTTGGTATAACGGTGTGGTCGGCAAAGGCAATCACGCACTTTACGTCACTTACGTGAATACACTCGCCAATCTGCTGGTGGATGACAAATTAGTGCCACCGGGCTTTTCTTACGGCGAGTGTGGTAGCTGGGCACAACAGCCCTGATTCAGAGAGTAATGTCGGTTATGAAAAATAATAATTCCGCTGATGTGGTCGTGATTGGCGCGGGCGTCAATGGCTCGCTGCTGGCGACACGTCTGGCAAAAGCCGGTAAATCGGTGCTGTTACTGGAATCGGGTCCGAAAGTCGGACGCGATCAACTCGTTGAGCGTTTCCGCGCGTCGGCGTTTAAATCTGACTTTATGTCACCGTATCCCTTCTCGCCAAAGGCACCTCATCCGCGCTATACGCCGGAGCCCAATGATTATCTGCATCAGGCGGGACCACATCCCTTTGCTGCGCAATATATCCGTATGTTTGGTGGCACCAGCTGGCACTGGGCGGCGCAGTTGTGGCGTTTTGTTCCCAACGATTTCCGTCAGCACAGCCAGTATGGCGTGGGTAAAGATTGGCCGATCGGTTATGAGGACCTGGAAGATTACTACTATCAGGCCGAAGTGATTGCGGGAGTAGGCGGCTCACCCGACAATGGCTCACCGCGCAGTAAACCCTATCCGATGGAACGCGTGCCAGCCTCCTGGCTGCAACAGCGTGTGACGGCCCGCCTTGCGCCAGACTTTACCGTTCTGGATGACAGTACCGGTCGTAATAGCCACAGCTATGACGGGCGTCCGGCATGCTGCGGCAATAACAACTGTATGCCGCTTTGTCCGATTGATGCGCAATACCATGGCGGTATTGCGGCACAGCAGGCAGAGAACAGTGGCGTGAAGGTGATAACTGAAGCGGTGGTGTATCAACTCGAGCACGATGCTAAAGGCAATATCGTGGCGGCGAATTATTATGACTGGAACAAAGTCAGCCACCGTGTGACGGCAGAAACCTTTGTGCTTGCCGCTAACGCCATTGAAACACCGAAACTGCTGTTAATGTCGGTCAGTGACAAGTTCCCTAACGGCATTGCGAATGCGCATGACAATGTGGGTCGTAACCTGTGCGATCACCCGGCGATTGGCGTCACCTTTGATGTCGATGAAGAGATCTGGCCAGGCCGTGGTCCTGTTAGCCCGTGCTCAATCGGTCAATTCCGTGATGGCGAATTCCGCAGTGAACATGCCCCGTTCCGCATCGATATTTCTAACGCGTCTCAAGTCGCTGCTGTTACGAAAGAAGTGCTGGCTGAAGGTTTATTCGGCAAGAAGTTGGAAGAAGAGATTCGCTTCCGTGCTGCCCGCCGACTCAGCATCAAGAATGCGCTGGAACAGTTACCCGATCCGAACAACCGTGTGACTTTAAGCAGCAACAAAGATGAGCTGGGCTTGCCAACACCTTCGTTGTATTGGGATGTGAGCGATTACGTCACCAAAGGCACCGAAAAAACGCGTGAATGCTATGACGCGATTGCGGCCAAACTCGGCGCAACCAACATCAAGCACAGCAAAACCGGTAAGTTCTCTAATCGTCAGCACATCACCGGCACGCTCTCTATGGGCCTCGACCCGGCGACCAGTGTGACCGATGCATGGGGGCGTGCACATGATCATCAGAACCTGTTTATGGTTGGCACGGGTGTGATGCCAACAGTGGGCACCTGTAACGTCACGCTCACGGCAATGGCACTGGCTCTTCGCACCGCCGACAAAATCCTGCTGGAGACGCAACATGGCTAAGCACTGGAAAGCCCTGCTTGCAGCAGGCACGTTGGCGTTGGCTGTTTCACAAGCGCATGCAGCGGATGAGCAACTGATTAAGCGCGGAGAGTACCTGGCGATTGCCGGTGACTGCGGCGCGTGTCACACCGAAGAGGGTAAAGCACCTTTCAGTGGCGGCCACGCGATTGCCAGCCCGCTGGGCACGATCTTCAGTACTAATATCACCCCCTCTAAAACGGCGGGGATCGGCCAATACAGCGAGCAGCAGTTTGCCGATGCGTTGCGTAAAGGGGTTCGCGGTGATGGTAGCCAGCTTTATCCGGCGATGCCGTATACCGCTTACGCGAAGCTCACGGATGAAGATGTCGCTGCATTGTATGCCTACTTTATGCAGGGTGTGCAGCCGGTAGATATTCAGCCAGAGAAAACGGCATTGCCGTTCCCCTTCAATCTGCGTTTCAGCATGGCAGCATGGAATCTGTTGTTTATGGACAGCAAGCCATTCCAGCCAGACGAGAAGCAGTCACAAGAGTGGAATCGCGGTGCCTATTTGGTTCAGGGGTTAACCCACTGCAGCACGTGCCATACACCACGTAATTTCCTGATGGCGGAACAGCAGGACAAAAACTTGCAGGGCGCGTCACTCGGTACCTGGTTTGCACCTGATATCACGGCGGCAACCTTGCAGGGCAAACCGCATTGGACACGTGAAATGTTGGCGCAGTATCTTGCCACTGGCCACGCCAGCAACGGCGCAACCGCGGGCGGTCCGATGCTGGAAGCGATCGATAAGAGCTTCTCGCGTATGACGCCAGAAGACCGCCAGGCTATTGCGACTTATTTGTTACCTCAGGATAGCGCCACTGCTGAACCTGCGCAGGCCAATCGCAGGACGCCGGTAAGAGGTGACGATACGCCGCAGGCCGTGTTAAGCGAAGGCGCACAGATTTATCGCAATAACTGTGCATCTTGCCATAACCTGACAGGCGAGGGGCTGAATGGACTGCCGGCATTACAAAATCATCCGGTGTTGAATAAGCCCAATGCGGACAATGTGGCGATGGCAGTCCTGCAAGGTGTTTGGCCTGAAAAGGGGCAAGGGATGATTGGCTTTGCCGATCAACTCAACGACCACCAAATCGCTGCGCTGACTAACTATGTGATGCAAGATATCGGGCACAGCAAGGTGCAGATCAGCGAGGAGCGGGTGAAATCGCTACGTGCTGGTGGTGATGCTTCGCCGCTGATGCTGGTGTCGCGCATCGGCATGGTCGCTGCCGGGCTCATCGTGGTGCTGGGGCTGTTCTGGCTAGGTTTTAGAAGAAAGGCCAAACGCTAACGGCTTTGTCCTATGACAAATAGTCAGCTGTTGTTAAGATGCGTTTTACATTATCTAACAGGAGCTGGCTATGTTTTCAGGTCTTAGTGCCTTCCCGCTGACCCCGGTCAATGCGACTGGCATCGATGAAAAATCCTTTCTCTCGCTTCTCGCGCGTCTAACAACGGCAAAAGTCGATTCACTGGGCGTGCTGGGTTCAACCGGTAGCTACGCCTATTTCACCCGCGAGCAGCGCAAGCGCGTGGCGACGTTGGCCGTACAGCATGCGGATGGCATTCCGGTGATGGTTAGCATTGGCGCAACCAGCACGGATGAGGTGTTGCGACTGGCGGAAGATGCGCAGCATGCAGGCGTAAGCGCTTTGTTATTACCTGCGGTTTCCTACCAAAAGCTCACTGAAGACGAAGTGTTTGGCTTCTATGCCGAGGTCGCGCGGAATGTTTCACTGCCCATCTGCGTTTATGATAATCCAGGCACGACACACACCGAGTTTTCAAATGATCTTTACGCACGGATAGCCGCGCTTACCAATATCGCTTCCATCAAAATACCGGGTGTGCCTGCCGACATAGATTCCGCAGCCCAGCGGGTGAGCGCATTACGTGCGCAACTCCCCGCAGAGATAAGCCTTGGTGTCAGTGGTGATGCCTCTGCCGGCAACGGTTTAATGGCGGGATGCGATGTCTGGTATTCCGTCTGTGGCGGCTTATTTCCCAACACTGCATTAGCGCTGACACGAGCCGCTCAGGCGGGCGATTTCGCTGCTGTCGTTGAGCAATCCCAGCGACTGGAGCCGCTTTGGACGCTGTTCCGTCAACATGGCGGCAGTATTCGCGTGATAGCGGCCGCAGCGGCACTGCTTGGGCTGGCGGAGGAAAATAACTTGCCGCGCCCGCTGCGTGCGTTATCCAGTGAGCATCAACGGGAAGTC
The DNA here is from genome assembly GCF_000963995.1 of Pantoea sp. SM3. Lineage (NCBI taxonomy): Bacteria > Pseudomonadati > Pseudomonadota > Gammaproteobacteria > Enterobacterales > Erwiniaceae > Pantoea > Pantoea sp. SM3. Next base: position 448 of record NZ_JZRD01000041.1, on the reverse strand, counting down.
CTTCAGGTGATAAGATCGCTGGGGTTGACCTAGTTCAGTTAACTATTAGTGCGATCATAATTTTCGCACTAATAGTTAATATGGAAATAGTTTACATGGTTATTATTGTTTCCATCGAAGGCACACAGCCTTCTCATCAAACAAACCAAGGAATATGACCATGAAAACTATTAAAGCTATGTCAATCGCCGCTGTTGCCGCTCTTTCACTGATGTCTGTTGCCAGCTTTGCACAAACTGTGACCGCAACCTCACTGACTCTGGATGGTGCAGAAGCGAAAATCGCAGCGCAGGCTCATCAGCAAAACGAACAATACAAAATCATTGAAGCCAGTAACGGCAACATCGTGCACATGACCGCAGAATTGTACAAATAAGTATCGGATGGTTGCACAGGGAAGTGCCGGAAGAGGCCGCCTTACGGGGTAATGCCGATCAGTTAAGACAAA
>NZ_JZRD01000040.1:0-95253 GCF_000963995.1 Pantoea sp. SM3 | reverse complement strand
AAGTCGAAACTGACCGATAAGCCGGGTTCTGTCGTGGACAGTCATTCATCTAGGCCAGCAATCGCTCACTGGCTCAAGCAGCCTACCCGGGTTCAGTACGGGCCGTACCTTGTGAACCCCTATTTGGCCTTGCTCCGGGTGGAGTTTACCGTGCCACGAACTGTTGCCAGCCGCGCGGTGCGCTCTTACCGCACCCTTTCACCCTTACCTGATCCCATTACTGGGCCATCGGCGGTTTGCTCTCTGTTGCACTGGTCGTAGGCTTGCGCCCCCCAGGCGTTACCTGGCACCCTGCCCTATGGAGCCCGGACTTTCCTCCCCTCTGCCCGTCTCCCCCGAAAGGGACGACGACAAAGCGGCGACTGTCTGGTCAGCTTCGGCGCGGGATAATAGGCGATCCGCCCGCGTTTGTCACGCCTCTTGCTGCTCCAGCGCGTACTTATACAGGGCGTTCTTCTTAACGCCATGAATTTCCGCCGTTAACGCAGCGGCTTTTTTCAGCGGCAGCTCAGTTTGCAGCAACGCCAGGGTGCGCAACGCTTCGGCAGGCAGCGCTTCTTCATCGGCCTTGTGCCCTTCAACAATCAGCACCATCTCGCCTTTGCGACGGTTTTCATCTTCCAATACCCAGGCCAGCAGCTCGCCCACCGGCGCGCCCTGGATGGTTTCCCAGGTTTTGGTAATTTCGCGCGCCAGCACCACATAGCGATCGGCACCCCATACGCTCACCATATCTTGCAGGCTATCGATCAAACGGTGAGTGGATTCATAAAAAATGAGGGTACGTGGTTCATTCTCGAGGGAGCGCAGCACATCGCAGCGGCCTTTACTCTTGGCGGGCAGAAATCCTTCGTAACAGAAACGATCTGACGGTAACCCCGCCGCACTTAATGCTGTAATCGCCGCGCAGGCACCCGGCAACGGAACCACGCGCACACCTGCTTCACGGCAGCGACGTACCAGATGATAGCCAGGATCGTTGATTAATGGCGTGCCCGCATCCGAGACCAGCGCAATGCTCTGGCCTTCTTGCAGCTTAGCTAACAACACTTCTGCTTTCTGTTGTTCGTTGTGGTCGTGAAGTGCGAACAGTCGCGCATTGATGGCGAAATGTTGTAGCAACAGCCCGGTATGACGTGTATCTTCCGCTGCGACCAGATCGACGCTCGCAAGCACCGTCAGCGCACGCTGCGTGATATCACCCAGGTTACCGATCGGGGTAGGAACGATATAGAGCGTGCTGGCAGAAATCTCTGCCCGATCGAGTTGTTTCATTGTTTCATCCGAATTGCCGATTTAATATTGAGCATCTAGAAAAAAACATCACTGGATACAGTATGCTTCCTTCAAAAGTCGTACGTCATAAAGCAGGACGCTTTGTACCTGTTCTTCTCGCTGGACTGATTTTAGCCGCCTGTAGCGGCCAGGGACCGCAGCAAACCTCCAACGTCAATATTCAGGGGCCTGCTACTGGCCGGTCTGACTATTATCTGCAGCAGGTGCAGCAAAGCAGCGATGATAGCAAGACCGACTGGCAATTACTTGCCATCCGTGCCCTGTTGAAGGAAGGAAAGTATCCGCAGGCTAACGATCAGATCTCGCAACTGCCACAGCAGCTCTCTGCAGTGCAGCAGCAGGAACTGCAATTATTGCGCGCGCAGATGCAGATTGGTCAGCAGGATTTCGGCGGCGCTCAGCAGACGCTGGGTCAGGTGAAGACTGATGGCCTGTCTCAGGATCAGCAGGTACGCTACTACGCACTGCAAATCGCTGCGGCACAGAATCGCCCTTCACTCGCGCTCTTACGCGCCTATATTGCTCAGGAACCGCTGCTGCAAGGCGCCGACCACCAGAGCAATATTGACGCCACCTGGCAAGCTCTGACGCAAATGACGCAGGATCAGCTGAACAGCCTGGTGATTAATGCCAATGAGAACACCCTGCAAGGCTGGCTGGATCTGCTCAACACCTGGCACACCAATAGCCAGGACCCGCAGATGCTGAAAGCCGCGATCAAAGACTGGCAGACGCGCTATCCGCAGAATCCGGGCGCGAAAACGCTGCCGACGCAGCTTAGCCAGGTGCAAAACTTCACCAAAGCCTCGACCAGCACCATCGCGCTACTGCTGCCGCTGAATGGCCAGGCACAGGTTTTTGCCAATGCGATTCAGAAAGGTTTTAACGATGCCAAAAATGGCGTGTTAACTGCCCCAGCCCCGCAACCCGCCCCTGCTGCGCCAGCGGCAACCGATGCCAATGGTCAGCCGTCAGCACAACAGACTGGCGATGCCAATGCACAACAGCCTGCCGATGCTAACGCTGCCGCTAACACGGTTGTCAGCCCGGCCATGGCAGGTAATATGCCGCCACAGACCGAACAGCCGCAGCCCGCCGCACAACCGGCGACAACGGCTGCTCAGCCGGACAGCAGCGCTCAGGTTAAAGTTTATGACACCAGCAGCCAGCCGATTGCCCAGGTGATGCAGCAGGCACAGCAGGATGGCGCGACCATCGTGGTGGGTCCACTGTTGAAAAACGACGTCGAGTCGGTGGTGAATAGCCAGACACCTCTTAACGTGCTGGCGCTGAATGAGCCAGAACAGATCCAGAACCATCCGAATATTTGTTATTTTGCGCTTTCTCCTGAAGACGAAGCGCGCGATGCCGCGCACCATATCTACGAGCAAGGCAAACGCCAGCCATTACTGCTGGTACCGCGTAGCAGCTATGGCGATCGCGTCAGCAAGGCGTTCGCACAGGAGTGGCATAAACTCGGCGGTTCCACCGTACTGCAACAGCGTTTCGGTGGCGTTTCTGAGCTGAAACAAGGTATTAATAGCGGGGCCGGTATCGCATTGAGTGGCACGCCGCTGACGGTTGAACAGCCGCAGTCTGCCGGCGTGGCTGTTGCGGGCCTGACCATCCCAGCGCCGCAAACCACCCCGCCAGCGCCAACAGCCGATGCCAGCGGCGGCAGTGTGGATGCCGTGTACATCGTGGCCAGCCAGGACGAGCTGCAACTGATCAAGCCGATGATTGCGATGCGCACCAGCAGCCGCAACAACATCGCACTGTATGCCAGCTCACGCAGTGCGCAGGCGGGTGCCGGTCCAGACTTCCGTCTGGAAATGGATGGCCTGCAGTTCAGTGATATTCCGCTGCTCTCCGGTAACAATCCGGGTCTGATGCAGCAGGCGGCGAAGTCGTTTAACAACGATTATTCGCTGGTTCGCCTCTACGCGATGGGCATTGATGCCTGGACGCTGGCGAATCACTTTAACCAGATGCGTCAGGTGCCTGGCTTTGCCATTGACGGCAACACCGGCAAACTGAGCGCCGACACGGATTGCGTGATCAACAGGAAGTTGGCATGGAACCAGTATCGTCAGGGACAAATCGTTCCGGTGCAGTAAACCGCCAGCGCATTGGCGCTGAGCAGGAGCAGCAGGCGCGTGGCTATCTGGAGCGCGCCGGGCTGCGATGGGTTGCCAGCAACGTGCGTTGCCGCAGTGGGGAAATTGACCTCATTATGCAAGACGCCGATTGCTGGGTGTTTGTCGAAGTGCGCTATCGACGCGATGCGCGCTACGGCGGTGCCGCCGCCAGCGTGACGCGCCAGAAACAACAAAAGCTGCTGCGTACCGCTGCATGGTGGTTGCTGGCACGCGGCGGCAGTTTTGATACGGTGAATTGCCGTTTTGACATCATTGCCATTACCGGGCGTGAGCTGGAATGGCTGCCCGATGCCTTTAATGCCGATGGATAGAACCAGGTGGTCTTGTGCAGGACAGAATTAAAGCGTGTTTTACCGAAAGTATTCAGACTCAAATCGCCGCTGCGGAGGCACTGCCGGATGCGATTTCTCGCGCCGCTATGACGCTGGTGCAGTCGCTGCTGAACGGTAACAAAATCCTGAGTTGTGGTAACGGTGCTTCATCGGCCAATGCTCAGCATTTTGCCGCCAGTATGATTAACCGTTTTGAGACCGAGCGCCCCAGCCTGCCTGCGCTGGCACTGAGCGCCGACAATGTCATGCTGACGGCAATCGGCAACGATCGTCTCCACGATGAAGTTTATGCCAAGCAGGTTCGCGCGCTTGGTCAGGCCGGTGATGTGCTGCTGGCTATTTCAACCCGTGGCAACACCCGCGATATCGTTAAAGCGGTTGAAGCTGCGGTGACTCGCGATATGACTATCGTCGCGCTGACCGGCCATGATGGCGGTGAGCTGGCGGGCCTGTTGGGTCCGCACGATGTGGAAATTCGCATTCCGTCACATCGCAGTGCACGCATTCAGGAAATGCATATGCTGACGCTGAACTGCCTGTGTGATTTGATTGATAACACTTTGTTCCCACACCAGGAATGACTGAAGGAGCTCAAATGAAAGCATTGAACGCTGTCGCCATTCTTTTAACTGCCATGATGCTGCAGGGCTGTGTTGCCGTTGTGGCAGGCGGCGCCGCTGTGGCGACCAAAACGGCAACGGACCCGCGCACCGTGGGTACGCAAGTGGATGATGGTACGCTGGAACTGCGTGTCACTAACGCACTGGCTAAAGATGAACAAATTAAAAACCAGGCGCGCGTCGTGGTCACCGCTTATCAGGGCAAAGTACTGCTGACCGGCCAATCACCATCGGCTGATTTGGCGAGCCGCGCCAAGCAGATTGCGATGGGCGTGGATGGTGCCACCGAAGTGTATAACGAAATCCGTACCGGCCAGAAAGTGAGCCTCGGAACGTCATCATCCGATACCTGGATCACCACCAAAATCCGCTCGCAGCTGCTGGGGAGCGATCAGGTGAAATCGTCGAACGTGAAAGTGACCACGGAAAACGGTGAAGTGTTCCTGCTGGGTCTGGTGACACAACAGGAAGCCACTGCGGCGGCCGATGTGGCCAGTCGTGTGAGCGGAGTGAAACACGTAACGACCGCGTTCACCATTCTGAAGTAATCTTCATCTGACGGGCGCAGTCAGTTGCGCCCCAACCACAGACAAGGGCAGCCCCAACAGGCTGCCTTTTTTTATGCCGGTAAATCGATGACGAGGGCACGCAGCGGCGTTTTCGCCTGCAACGTAATCTGCTGTTCTTCACTCAAGAACGCGCCGTCACCGCAGCTCAGTAACTCCTGATTGGCGCTACTTGCCTGCAGATCCAACGAACCGTGGATGGATTGCAGATAGGCGCGAGGACCGTTCAGTTTCACCGTATGCTGCTCACCGGGTGCGAGTATCACCTGATGGACCCAAACTTGCTGACGCAGTTGCAGGCTGCCATCCACGCCGTCTGGCGAGGCCAGCAAGAAACGGGTCTGCTGCGGCACAGCGATTTTCTGCAGCAGCGGATTCTCGCGATCCGGGCAGGCCGCCAGCCACAGCTGCATACGTGTTAGCGGGTGATCTTTGCTGATATTGATTTCACTGTAGTTCACGCCCTGCCGCGCCGACAGCAGCATGGCTTCGCCTTCCCGCGCGATCAGGTGGTTACCTTCGCTATCGCGGTACTCTGCTTCGCCCTGCAACACCAGGTTCAGCACATCCACCTGCGGATAGCTGCGTGGCTGGAACGCCGCACCGGGTGCCAGCACTTCCTGATTAAGCACACGCAATGAAGCGTAGCCCATTAATTTCGGGTCAAAATAGTGGCCAAAAGAGAAGCTGTATCGCGCCTGCAACCAACCGAAATCGGCCTGGCCACATGCGGACGCGCAGCGGGTTGTCATCATGATTTACCTCCGACGCACTGCGGTGAGATTCGACCACAGGCTTTATACGTTAATGGTAAAAGGCTGGACGCCGGATTGTTAGCCAGTTAATCTGCCTGGCATATTCAAATTTACTGACAGAGAACCGGCATGGCAAAAGACCGCGCGTTAACCCTCGAAGCTTTACGTGTGATGGATGCTATTGATCGTCGTGGTAGCTTTGCTGCGGCAGCCGATGAACTGGGCCGCGTTCCCTCTGCATTGAGCTACACCATGCAGAAGCTGGAAGAGGAACTGGACGTGGTGCTGTTTGACCGCTCCGGCCATCGCACCAAGTTCACCAATGTCGGGCGTATGCTGCTGGAGCGTGGGCGCGTGCTGCTGGAAGCGGCCGATAAACTCACCACCGATGCTGAAGCGCTGGCGCGCGGTTGGGAAACCCATCTCACCATCGTAGCCGAAGCACTGATCCCCACTAATCTGCTGTTTCCTGTCGTTGAAAAGCTGGCGGAGAAAGCCAATACGCAGATTTCGCTGGTGACGGAAGTGCTGGCTGGCGCGTGGGAGCGTCTTGAACAGGGCCGCGCGGACATCGTGATTGCGCCTGATATGCATTTCCGTGCATCAACCGAGATCAACACCCGTAAGCTCTACAGCATTATGAGCGTCTACGTGGCCAGTCCGGATCACCCGATTCATCAGGAAGCCGAGCCGCTGTCTGAAGTGACGCGCGTGAAGTATCGCGGTATCGCAGTGGCCGATACCGCGCGCGAACGCCCGGTGTTAACGGTACAGTTGCTGGATAAACAGCAGCGCCTGACGGTGAGCAGTATGGACGATAAACGTCGCGCCCTGCTGGCAGGATTGGGTGTCGCCACCATGCCTTATCCGATGGTGGAACAGGACATCGCCGAAGGCCGTCTGCGTGTGGTGAGTGCCGAATACACCCGTGAAGTGGATATTATTATGGCATGGCGCCGCGATAGCATGGGTGAAGCCAAAGCGTGGTGCTTGCGTGAGATCCCGCGATTGCTGGCGAAGCAGCGTAGCTGATTAAGACCTGGTCGGCATAAATGCCGACTCTCCCCCAACAGTGTAGCGGGATATTCATCCCAATCATCACAAGCCGGCATCCAGGCCGAATAGTAAAGCGTCGACATGCTTCCCAAACATCCTGGGGCGGGATGCGTGTGGGACGTTGTAATGTGGGTATTCATCCCAAACCTCGTCAGCCGGGATGCATGCCGGATGTTGTCGTGTTGGCATTCATCCCAAACCTCGTCAGCCGGGTGCAGGCCGGACGCTGTCGTGCTGGCTTCATCCCACCCTGATTTACCCTCACATCCGGCTGAGACAATCGATCGCCACCGCTTTAAAGCTGACGAAATCCGCGCAATCGCGCAATCGGGTCATCGCCCTCTCCCGCAGGAAAGTGACGAACAGATCGTAAATCGCCATCGCCTCTTCGTATTCGCTTTTGCTGATCGCCAGCAGGAAAATCACCGAAGCGGTTTCATCACCCCAGCTCACGCCATGCGGTGCCAGCACGGTATACACCACGGTTTTCTTCGCCAGCAATCCCAGTGAGTGTGGCAGCGCAATGCCTTCGCCGAGCAGGGTGCTGACAATCGCTTCTCGCTCTTCAACGGAGGGATAAAAGTCCGCATCCACACAGCCTTCTGACTCCAGCTGATCGCACAACACGCGGAACAGCGCGGATTGCGTCATCGGCTTATCCAGCACCATAAAGTGCTGTGCATCGAAGTATTTTTCCAGCATGTAAGGCCGTGTGCGATCCACCAGCACCAGCTTGCCCAACTGCTCCAGCTGGAACTCGGTCGGGAACGGCGACATCACCGCAATCGGCTTATTCTTCTCACTCAAACGCACGGTGGAAATCACGAAATCTTCGTCGATGTGTTCGCGCATCTCATAATCACGCTGCGACAAACGCGCCGTGACCACCAACTGCGGGTATTTACGCAGCAGCAGCGCTTCAATCATGCGCAGTGTGGAGTTGCCGCTGTCGCACACCAGCAGCACCTGTGGATGGCGTTGATAGCCGACATCGTAATGCCGCTCCAGCCCGACACCGATGTGCAGCACCAGAAAACCGATTTCGTTCTCGCTGATGCTATAGGGCGTGTATTTTCCCCAACTGGTCACCGCCGCCAGCGTCACGTCATACGCCATCGGATAGTGCTGTTTGATGTTACTCAGCAGTGGATTAGGGATGTGAATCTGGTAGCGCACCCGGGTAATCATGGTTTTGATATGGGTGAGCAGATCGGCTCGCAGCTGCTCATCCTGCTGCAAGCGGTAGTTGTAATGGGTGTTGATGTAGTTCAGCAGGTAGTCGACCAGCGCATCGGCATCATCAGCATTAATGGTGCTGGGCGACAGCGCCTGAATCTGCCGGGCGGCGATATTGACGCGCAACCAGTTCTCTTCCGCCTGCGAGATCGGTTTGCCGACCAGCGGTTGCATCAGATTCACCAGATGATGCGCGGCTTCGCGCACCTCTTCACCGACATCTTCCGCGCCGGGATCGTTGAGCGGGAAACCTTCGCTGATGCGTCGCACCGCCACCGCACAGTAAATTTGCAGATAGCGCTCACCCTCATCGCTCAGGCGAATCGCATACTGATTAAAACAGTGCTGCAACAGCGGTTCCAGCTGTGCCAGGATGCCGCTGTGTAGCGCTTCCACCGTCAACAGCGGGCTATCAGGCATCTCCTGATCAATCTGCCACAGCAAATCCGTCAGGCAGGTGCGGATCGCCGCTTCGCTGCCGAACAACTTCATGCCGTAATGCGGCTTGGTTTCGATATTCAGATGATAGCGGCCCAGCCACTCGCGCACTTCCGCCATATCGCTTTGCAGGGTGGCGCGGCTGACAAACCACTCTTCCGACAGATCTTCCAGCTTGAGAGAATAGGCGGCGGTGAGAAAACGCGTGAGCAAATAGCGCACGCGATCCTGAGAAGTGCGCGGCACGCGCAGCGGCGCGGCGCTCTCTTCCTGCAGACGGTCAAAAAGCGCCACATCGTCGATCTTCAGCTGATATCCCGCGCCGCGCGCCAGTACGAACTGTGCGCCGTGTTGCTCCAGCAGCGCATTCAGCGCGGTGATATCGGTGCGCACCGTGCGCGTTGAAACAGAAAAGCGGCGCGCCAGCTCATCCTGCGGCAGCGTTTCGTTTTGCAGCGCAGCGAAAAGTTGGGCCAGACGCTGATTGGGAAATCTCACGGAGCTTCACCTGTGACTCGTTTGTTACAGCAGTTTCTTGCACGTTGCCAGAAGCTGACGCACATCGTCAATGCGCGTGTCGCCAGTGGCACTGTCGATGATCGAACTATAGACGTGTGGAATCACTTTGCTGACGCCCGCATCGAGTGCAATCTGCACAATGGCTTCGAAGTTATTGAGATCGATGCCGCCGGTCGGTTCCAGCCAGAAGTCGTGACGCGCACAGGCTTCAGCAACGGCACGGTACTCATTCACCGCTTTTAAGCCGCCCATCGGGAAGTATTTCACCGAACTGCCCCCCATGTCCTGCAGCATGGCGATGGCGCTGTCGATCGGCACAATCGCATCTTCCAGCTGCGAGCTGCGCGGTCCGGTGGAAATTTTCACCAGGCCCGGCGTGCCGGTTGGCGAAATCAGACCGTTGACCACGGTGTGATTCTGCCCGAGCAGCGCGCGGCTGGTCGCCACACCGGTAAACACCTGGTTCACGTGCTGCGGTTGCAGCACCGCTGAGATCTCACTCACCATCGCCGACTGATTAGGATCGCCTGCGCCCAGTCCGACGGACAGCGCGTTGTCGATCAGCGCCGCGTACTCGCGCATATCGGCAATCGCTTCTTCATTGCTCGCGTAATTTTTTGATAACACGCCCACCAGCACGTGGCCTTCTGCGGCCTGCCAGATCGCTTTGGCGTTCTGCTTAGAACCGGCCAGCACGTTGAGGCACAGACGGCCCTGATAAAAATTCGGGTTCAGACTCATGCGCGTTTTCCTCCGCTGAGTAACGCCTGGATACGGGTAAAGATGATATGCAGCTGATCGGCGCTGACGCTGCGCACGTCGGCTTCGATAATGCCTTCATTGGCTTTGTAGCCACGGAAGTAGATAGCGATGTCGCCGGTTTTCAACGCCTGCACCAGCTCGCCGGTTGGCCATTGTGTGACGGCTTCATCGAACTTGATCTCAGCACGGGCGATATCGCGGCCTGCTGCATCCCACACTACGCGTGCGGACACACCATTCAGCGTATTGAGGTTGTCGATAAACGGCGTCATGTTGGCCACCATCTCTGCACCGGTGGTTTTCGGCTGCACCAGATAGTTTTCAATCGCCTGCGTCAGACCAAGAATGCCTTCTTTACCGACTTTCATCGCGCGGCCAATACCGTTGCTTTGACGTTTGACCCACTCAACGTACTGAGTGCGGCCAATCACCAGACCGCTGGTCGGCCCTTCGATCGCCTTGGCGCCGCTGTAGATCACCAGGTCCGCGCCCATTTGGTAGTAGCACTGCAGATCTTCTTCTGCCGCCGCATCCACGATTAACGGGATACCGTGTTGACGCGCGACCACCGCCGCCTGCTCCACACTCAGGTGGCTCTTCTGCACACAGTGGTGTGATTTGATGTACAGCAGTGCCGCCGTGGTGGGTGTGATGGCGGCAGCCAGCTGTTCAGGCGAACATTCGTTGCTGTAACCAGCCTCCACCAGACGTCCGCCGCCCAGCGCCACCATCGCACCCACCGGCGCACCGAAGTTCACGTTATGGCCTTTCGGCACCACGATATCGTGCGGCACCGTCAGCGGCGCGGCATGCAGGTTGTCCAGCAGCCAGTCGTTATCTTTGACGATCACCGCCGCCACGCTCTGTGCGATGCCCGCAGAGGCGCAGGAAACCACCACCGCGCTCTCGACATCCAGCAATTTAGCGATGTAGGCGCCGGTTTTGTTGACCAGATCTTTGATCTCGAAATAGTGATTCAAACCGTAGCTGACGGTCTCCACCACATCGGCAGAAGGCGTTGAAACACCCAGGATGGTCATACGACCGGAGGCATTGATGACCTGTTTCAGGTCATATTTTTCATAAATCGAAGACATGATTAGCTTTCCCTTCATCAGTCAGATGCCACTTACCCGCGATAACCACGGCCAGCGGCAGCAAATGTTGCTCACCCAAAACCCGTTCGCCTTCAGCATCGACGAACGGGCGGGCTTCCTCTTTGACGGTAAAAATGGTCAGGTCGGCGTCATAACCTTCTGTTAAGCGCCCTTTGCCCGCTAAGCGCAGGCCAGCCGCGGCATTACCGGTGACGCAGTCGATAACCTGCGGCAGCGTCATGCCAATGCTGAAGAATTTCGACATCACGTGCGCCAGGCTATGTACCGGGCCGTTGATGCGGTTGCGACAATAAATGTCCGAACTGATGGTGTCGGGCAGAATGCCCTGCGCGATGGCCTGACGGGCCACTTCAAAGCTGAAGCTGGCACTGCCGTGGCCGATATCCAGTTTTACGCCACGCGCGATGGCGTTTTTCACTGCCGCTTTCAACTCACCCTGTGGTGAAAGAATGCGGTTTGGTTTGCCGTTAAAACAGTGAGTAATGATGTCGCCGGAAGTGAGCAGATCGGCAATCTCTTCCAGCACCGGCGGATTGTTGCCGATGTGCACCATCAGTGGCAGATTTCCCGCCGCCTGCTGAATAGCTTTGGCGCGAATCAGCGGCTGAATGCCATTCTCACCCACCACGCTGCTGCTCATGCGCGCTTTCAGCCCCACGATAAAGTCCGGGCGACGTTTCACCGCCTGCACCACGGAGTCACCGTCAATCTGCGCCATATCGGCCAGCTCGTTCTGGGTGATGATGCCGGTACGTGAGATGTTGATCAGCGCGCGCACTTCGGTGGTGGCGGAACGGGTGAGCTGATAGAAATCGTCGATATGATCCGCGCCGGTGCTGCCTGCATCAACCACGGTAGTGACGCCCTGCGCCATGCCAATCGCATCGGCTTCATCGTGATAAATGGGGGATTTGGGATAGCAGTGCACGTGGCTGTCGATCCAGCCTGCGCTAACGTAATAGCGCCCCTCTAAATCGCGCTCCTGCTGAGCTGAACCGCTGACGTCGCCGACCGCGACAATTTTGCCCTGCTGGATGGCGATATCCACCAGCTGTTCGTCGCACAAACGCGCGCGGCGCAGAATCAGATCAAACATATTCACTCCTTAACAACCTGCATTCAGCCTGGTGCACATAGATGCGCACCCTACGGAATCTGCATCACATCTGTGTGGGGGCATTAATGCGCCCCCCAAAGAATGCACTGTTCAATCGTAGGGCCGCCGTGAAGGGCGACCGTTAAATCGATGACAGCTTTACAGCGAAACCGGGAACATCGCGCCTAACGCCATGGCACCTAAAATCGCGCCACCGGTGATCGGTTTGTTCCACAGATAAAACAACAGCGCACCCACCAGCGAACCGAGGCCGATGGGAATCGATGCCGCCATCGCAGACAGAATAATCAACGGCCCAAGGAAGCGGCCGGAAGCATTACCTGCCCCCATCATCACGTCCGCACCGTAAGTGGAGTCGCTCTGATTGATGGTGAACTTACGCGCCAGGATAATCAGATAGCCAATGGCTAAACCCACCACCAGGCCCGTTGCCAGTGATGCCGCAAAGTTCGCCACCGGGAATACGATGCCCGCGCCCAGCAGTAAAGCGGGAACGCCCAGCCCGACTCCGGTTTGAATCGCGCCGCCGATATCCAGAATCCCGACCAGCGAACCTTCGATGATGCGAGCAAACAGGAAGCTGGCACCAAACGCCGCTACGGCGCCATACACGCCGGTTTCCATGCCGGAACGCAGCATCGAAACAAACGCCACTTCGTTAAATGCACCGATGCCGTACAGGTAGTACATGTGCGTACCGGCAAACACCCCGGCGGACAGCACGCCAACAAAGATCGGGAAAGACCAGTCGGCGTACCAGAACCCTTTGTTTTCGGTCTCGTTCATTCTCAAGGCTCCTTATTTGCCGCTCAGGCTGTTGTGAATCATGTCCAGCCAGCCAGGAATGCCAAGTTGGAAGGATTGCAGCAGTTTCATGTCGAAACCACGGAAGAAGCCGCTCAGAGCGAACAGCAGCACAATCGCGAACATCATCACTTTAGTGACTTTGTTCCAGCCGCTCTCTTCCACGCCTTTACCAATCAGGATACCCAGCACCAGACCCGGTACGGCATTGCCCATGATCAACTGCGCCAGACCACCAAAGATGGTCGCCCAGAAACCGGATTTCTTACCGGCATCAATCGCTGCCAGCCAGAAGATCACCGGCATCACGGTGTTCACCAGCAGGTTGGCCGCCGGCACCAGCACTTTAACCGCCGTAACCTGCAACGCTGCAGGCACTGCAGAAGCCGTGCTGTTGAGGAACGCCACCACGATCATGCCGATGATGCCGCAGGCAATCGCCATGCGTTTTGGGTTATGCAGGGTTTCGGCGACGTTGCGGTTTTTCACCATCAACGCGGCTGCGCCCCAGTTAGGCAGAATGCGGTGATCAACGTCCTGAGTGAAGGAACCTGCAGCCACAGACGATGCCCAGGCGTTAAAGAAGAAGCCAAGACCAAAGGAGAAGTGCGAAGCGGGATCGCCCTCACAGGAATTGAGTTCACCCAAGGTACGAAACGCGCCCATACCTTGCGTGGTCGGTGCATGGAACATGCGCGCTGCGCCCGCTCCTACCCCAACGCCAACCAATCCACCAATGATCAACGACTTAAACAAAATGATTAAAAACATGTTGTTGTACCCTTTGTTGTCGTTTTTATTTCGTCGCGATGAAATCCACCTTGTCGGTGTCGATCACGGTGACGCTGACGGTGATTTCCAGCTCGACGCTGTAATTCCGTCGTTCGCGCGCCAGAAAGAAGAACAAGAACTTCTCTGTGCGTACGCTCTCCTGCGCGCGCAGCACCCGCACATCTATGGGTTCAATGCGCAACAGAATCTTTTGGCTGGTGCGCAGCACTTGCTGCTGCACCTTGCTCAGTGCATCGGAAAAGGCTTTCGCTTTGCTGTCGCCTTTGCCCTGCACCGTAACCTGCGTCTCGTATTGCTGTTTCATGCTTAGCTGCCGTGTTTTTTATTCCAGGCCTGCACCAGACGTTCACCCAGCTCTTCTTTATCCATAAAGCCAAAGCCCAGCACGGTGGCGCCTTCGTTGATGGCGGTCACGCCTTCATCAATCGAACGCATACCGTGTTTGGCTTTGTAGCCATATTTGTTTTGCGCAGTGATGGCACCGGCACCGCCGCTGCCGCAGAAAGAGATGCCGAAGTCAGCGTTTTCCGCTTTCATCACATCGCCCAGCTTCATGTCCGCTGCAACGCCCGGCACCACAACAGCACGGCCGCCTGCTTTCTCAATCCCTGCTGCGACTTTCTGACCTTTACCCAGACGATCACCAATCACGACTGTTACCATGTTCAATTCCTCTCGATTTATGCTTCGTTGGATTTCGCCACTTCGATATGCACCGATAGCAGCCAGGCTTCTTCTTTTGGCAGATTGCCAAACAGATCGACCACCTGCTGTGCCAGCGCCATGGTTTCTGGCGAGATGTCTTCAAACAGTTCGGCTTCCACTTCCGGCAAGGCTTCACCCGTGAGCGAACGCGCTGCCATCGCCCGCACATGCGAGGCCAGCATCTGCTGCTGCACGGCGTTGGCTTGGATGTGGTGCGCAGCGTAGATCGCCGCAATTTGCTTCATCACGTTATCCGCCAGCGCCTGAATGGCTTCCGGCGTGCTCTGTTTCAGTGGGACAGCTTCACTCCTCACCTTGCTACTCCTGTTTACTGCGGACAATTAGAGATAATTCGCGTTGAAAAGAAATTACGCTTTCCGCTTCAGGCTGTGGAGACGCATCTTTTCCACCTCAAAGTGGAAATCCCACGGGCGTGTGTGCGCCAGATCGCACTACGCATGAAGTGTGCGAAATAGGTCACAAAAATGCGGGTTATGCCGGGAATCGATGCGTTTAAACGGAGGAAATGCGAGGGGAGATAAGGCCAGCCACAGGGCTGGCCGGGTTATCAGCGGAATTTCTTATGGTTGGCGTTACGAATATCTTCCAACTTCTTCGCTTCAGTTTTGGCTTCGTCGAGCTTGTTGGCTTTCGCCAACTGATCGACGACATCAATCTGCGCAATCAGAGAATCAAGACCGGCGTGATAATCCTTAATCTGGGCGCTATCGGCAGCCTGACCTTCCAGTTTTTCCGGCGTGGATTTTTTAGCATCCTCCGCCGCCTGGCGCATCTTGCCGAGCGCGGTTTGCATTTCCTGAGCATCAGAGGTTTTCTTCACCACGCTCAGGCCATCTTTCAGGGTATCCATATCACTCTTCAGGTCAGCAGCGAATACGCTAGCTGAAGAGAACAACAGCGAGAGAGACAACATTGCAATCACATGCTTACGCATAAATATTCCTTATTTCCCGTCATATTTCAGGTTCCAGACACGTTGGCCAGACTCACTCACCTCAGTCACTTACTGATGCCATATCCTGAGGATTCATTCACTTGCCGCCTTTCTGTCACGCGAATAATTTTAGGGGTTTTATTGTCGGGCTAAAAAAAAAGCAGCCTTGCGGGCTGCTTTCATGAAGCGATGTCTTTATTGTCCGGCGATTTTCATCTCCGGCAGCAGCACCGACCCGCATTGTATATTGCTGCGCGTTTCAATGTCGTTACCGAGCGTTACCATATTGAGCCACATATCCTTGAGGTTGCCCGCAATTGTGATCTCGCTCACAGGATATTGGATTTCACCGTTTTCCACCCAGAAGCCTGAGGCACCGCGCGAATAGTCACCGGTCATGGCGCTGACGCTGGAGCCCATCATTTCGGTGACCACTAAACCACGGCCCATCTGCTTCAGCATATCTTCAAAGCTATGCCCCTGGCCCGCAATGCGCCAGTTGTGAATACCGCCCGCATGGCCAGTGCTCTGCAGGCCAAGCTTGCGTGCCGAATAGCTGGTCAGCAGCCAGTTTTGCAGCACGCCATCTTTGATGATGTCGCGCGCCTGAGTGCGGACACCTTCGCTGTCGAACGGCGTAGACGCCAGCCCTTTTAGCAGGTGCGGCTTCTCTTCAATCGTCAGCCACTCAGGCAGGATCTGTTTGCCGAGTGAATCCAGCAGGAAGGTCGCTTTGCGATAGACGCTGCCGCCGCTGATCATGCCGACCAGATGGCCAAACAGACCCGTCGCCACTTCCGGCGCGAAGATCACCGGCGCTTTCATGGTTGGCAGTTTGCGCGGCGCCAGACGTGACAACACACGACGTGCGCACTCTTGCCCTACCCAATCGGCAGTTTGCAGATCGTCAATAGAGCGGCCGATGGTGTAAGCGTAATCGCGCTCCATGTTGCCATCCTGCTCGGCAATCACGCAGCTGGAGAGCGAATGGCGGCTAGAGCAGTAGCTCTGCAACATGCCGTGGCTGTTACCGAAGACTTTGATGCCGACGTGGCTGTTGAAGCTGCCGCCTTCGGTATTGGTAATGCGCTTGTCAGCCTGCAACGACGCCTGTTCTGCCTGAGCGGCCCATTCGATAGCGCGATCGGCATCGATCTCCCACGGATGGTAAAGATCGAGATCCGGCGCTTCAAATGCCAGCAGATCGGGATCGGCCGGGGCACCAAAAGGATCAACCGAGGTGTAGCGCGCAATGTCGATCGCCGCCTGCACGGTGCGTTTGATGGCATCCGGGCTGAGGTCGGTTGAAGAAGCACTGCCTTTGCGGTTCTGATGATAGACGGTGATGCCCAGCGCACCATCGCTGTTGAATTCGACATTTTCCACTTCGCCATAGCGGGTACTGACGCCGATGCCGGTAGTTTTGGTCACCGCAACTTCTGCTCCATCGGTGCTGGCTTTCGCCAGTTCCAGCGCCTGCGCGACAGCCTGTTCTAACACTTTACGTTGTTCTGCAACCTGAGTAGATACGTTCATCGACCTGCCGTCTAATCTTAAGTATGAATTTATTGAGTCTATCAGACTCAGAGAACAATTTCGCAGTCGCCCGATAAACTGGTAGGATTAGCCTCTTTTTTTTAGGGAGCCAAGAGATGACCAAGCAGCCCGATAACTGGCTCGACGATGTGCCAGATAATCAAAACGAAGAAGATGAAGACGAAGAGATTATCTGGGTCAGCAAAAGCGAAATTAAACGCGACGCCGAAGAGCTGAAACGCCTGGGCGCCGAGTTAGTGGATTTGGGGAAAAACTCCCTCGACAAAATTCCACTCGACGATGATCTGCGTGCCGCTATTGAGCTGGCACAGCGTATTAAAAAGGAAGGCCGTCGCCGCCAGTTGCAGCTGATCGGTAAGATGTTGCGCGCGCGCGATGAAGATCCGATTCGTCAGGCACTGGATAAGCTGAAGAACCGCCATAACCAGCAGGTGGCGCTGTTCCATAAACTCGAGCAACTGCGCGATCGCATGATCGAGAAAGGCGATGACGCTATCGCGGAAGTGATTAACCTCTATCCGCAGGCCGATCGCCAGCAACTGCGCACCATGATCCGTAATGCGCAGAAAGAGAAAGCCGCTAACAAGCCACCGAAAGCCACCCGTCAGATCTTCCAGTATCTGCGCGAACTGGCCGAGGCGTGAGTTTACCGCGTGCATAAAAAGGGTCGCCAACAGGCGACCCTTTTTAATTTGGGTGGTTAACAGAGTGTCATCAAACTCTGTGGCAACCCCGATTTAAGGGGCGCCACGCCATCAACGTCCCAATCTCTCCAGCAGTTTCTGGTGAATGCCACCAAAGCCGCCGTTACTCATCACCAGAATGGAATCACCTGGCTGGGCTTCTTTTGCCACCATTTCCACCAGCGTATCGATATCCGCGCTCCACTTCGCCGGCTGGATGCAGGCTTCCGCGACATCAGACACCTGCCATGGAATGTGGTGCGGCTGGAACAGGAACACTTTATCGGCGCGACCCAGTGACGGCGCCAGCTCGTTTTTGCTTACGCCCATTTTCATGGTGTTGGAGCGCGGCTCCAGCACCGCCAGAATACGTGCGGTGCCACCGACTTTGCTGCGCAGCGCCGCCAGCGTCGCCAGGATTGCAGTGGGGTGATGGGCAAAATCGTCATACACCTTGATGGCATTCACTTCACCACGCAGCTCAAGACGACGGCGCGCATTGATGAAGCTGCTGAGCGCCTCACCGGCATCCACCGGCTTCACGCCGACGTGCCGCGCGGCCGCAATCGCCATCAGGCCATTGTGCATGTTGTGCTCGCCGACCAGCGCCCAGTTCACTTCACCGACTTTCTCGCCATCCAGCCAGATTTCCCAGTGGGAGGAGTCCGGTGTCAGCTTTTTCGCCTGCCAGTGGCCGTTATCGCCAACCGTTTCCTGTTCACTCCAGCAGCCCATCGCCATCACTTGCTTGAGATTGTTATCGTGCTCCGGCAGCAGAATTTTGCCCTGGCCCGGCACGATGCGAATCAGGTGATGGAACTGCTTCTGGATCGCGCGCAGATCGTCAAAGATATCGGCGTGATCGAATTCGAGATTGTTAAGGATCAGCGTGCGCGGGCAGTAATGGACAAATTTGGAACGTTTGTCGAAGAACGCGCTGTCGTATTCATCCGCCTCAATCACGAAGAATGGACTTTTTCCTAATTTTGCCGAAACCTCGAAGTTTCCCGGCACACCACCAATGATGAAGCCCGGTTCAAGGCCACAGGCCTCCAGAATCCACGCTGCCATGCCTGCGGTGGTCGTTTTGCCATGGGTTCCGGCCACGGCCAGCACCCAACGGTCACGCAGCACGAAATCGTGCAGCCACTGCGGGCCAGAGAGGTACGGAATGTTGCGTTCCAGAACCGCTTCCACACACGGATTGCCGCGCGTCATGGCGTTGCCGATGATCACCAGATCCGGCTGCGGATCGAGCTGACTGGCATCATAACCTTCTGTCAATTCAATGCCTTGCTGTTCCAGCAAGGTGCTCATCGGCGGATAGACATTGGCGTCAGAGCCGGTCACTTCATGCCCTAGCGAACGGGCCAGCATTGCCAGTCCGCCCATGAAGGTGCCACAAATCCCAAGGATGTGAATGCGCATATAAAGATCCATTACTCAAAAGTTCGGCGCACAGTGTAACCCCGAGCAGAGTGGGAAGAAACGGATTAGGACTATGGTTTTTAAAGTTCAATCGGCTAAACTGCGCTCATACGTTGGTAGCGTGTTACATCTGCTGCCACTCCACCGTAGATTCAGGGAATGTGTTATGAAAACGTTAGGCGAATTCATCGTCGAGAAGCAACACGACTTTCCACACGCCACAGGTGAACTGACGGCGCTGATTTCCTCCATTAAGCTCGGAGCTAAGATTATCCACCGCGACATCAACAAAGCGGGTCTGGTGGATATTCTCGGTGCCAGCGGCGTGGAAAACGTGCAGGGCGAACAGCAGATGAAGCTGGACCTCTTCGCGAATGAAAAATTGAAAGCTGCTCTGAAAGCGCGTGGTGTGGTTGCCGGTATCGCTTCCGAAGAAGAAGATGAGTTCGTGATCTTTGAAGGCTCAGAAGACGGTAAATATGTGGTGTTGATGGATCCGCTGGACGGATCTTCCAACATCGACGTAAACGTTTCCGTTGGCACCATTTTCTCTATCTACCACCGCATCAGTGAGCCGGGTACGCCGATCACCGAAGCTGACTTTATGCAGCCAGGCAACAAGCAGGTTGCGGCAGGCTATGTGGTTTACGGTTCTTCCACCATGATGGTTTACACCACCGGCGTGGGCGTGCATGCGTTTACTTACGATCCGTCTCTGGGCGTATTCTGCCTGAGCCACGAGCGCATGACCTTCCCGGAGAAAGGCTACACCTACTCCATCAACGAAGGTAACTACATTCGCTTCCCTCAGGGCGTGAAGAAATACCTGAAGTTCTGCCAAGAAGAAGATATCGCTACCAAGCGCCCATACACCTCGCGCTATATCGGTTCACTGGTGGCAGACTTCCACCGTAACCTGCTGAAAGGCGGCATCTATTTGTATCCAAGCACCGCCAGCCACCCGAAAGGCAAGCTGCGTCTGCTGTACGAGTGCAACCCGATGGCATTCCTGGCTGAACAAGCTGGCGGTAAAGCCAGCGATGGCGAGCATCGTATCCTCGATATCCAGCCAGAAACGCTGCACCAGCGCTGCCCGTTCTTCTGCGGCAACGATGCGATGGTGGATGACGTTGAGCGCTTTATCCGTGAGTTCCCGGACAGCCACGAATAAGTTGATGTGATGTGAAAAAAGCCCGCGACTTTGTCAGCGGGCTTTTTTTTATTGGCTTATTTTCGGCGCTTTGCCTGCCGATCGATGAGCTCTCCGTGCAGGGAGTAGTAGCGGCTGGGCCAGATTTCATCCGGTGCAACGCCAATCGCTTCAGCAATCAGCCATTCGCCCTTAGGCCAGGGTCGAATTAAGGCATTGCCCAGCGTAGTGGAACATAAGCCCGCCGCACTAGATACGGCGGCTAATGACGTCCCTCTCTTGCGTAAGGCGGCAATAATATCGGCCTGATGCCAGTCCTGCTTGCTTTTACCCACGTCACTCTCCTTAGTTCTCGTTATAGGTTGCCATAACGATACTACGTTACTCGTAGTATCTGACAAGCAGCAAATCTACGATTCTCGTAGGTATGAAACCGACCTCTTCCCTGCAAAATACCTTCTGCCGACGCCTGAAACAGGCGCGTCTGGTGAAGGGTTTTTCGCAAAAAGGGTTAGGGATTGCCGCGGGTATTGAAGAGTTTTCCGCCAGTGCGCGCATTAATCGTTATGAAGTCGGTGTGCATCAGCCCGATTTACTGACGCTGCAACTGCTGGCGAAAGCGCTGGATATCCCTGCCGCCTATTTTCTGGCAGAAGATGACCAGTTAGCCGAGATGATCCTGCGCTTTGCTGAAGAGGTGAGTGGCAACGTGCAATAACGCACGTTGCACCCGGTTTACGCGGTGGCCACGCGGAACTGCGCCATCGATTCCTGCAACTGCTGTGACTGCGCTTCCAGCGACTGCGTAGCGGCACTGGCTTCTTCCACCAGCGCGGCGTTTTGCTGCGCGGCTTCATCCATTTGCGTCACCGCCTGATTCACCTGCTCAATCCCGCGGCTCTGCTCTTCCGAGGCAATAGAGATCTCTTTCATCAGTGAGGTGACACGCATCACTTCGCTGGAGATTTCATCCATGGTCTCACCGGCGCGCGTCGCCATGTCGCTGCCCTCTTTGACGCGCGTTTGTGATTCGCTGATCAACTCACGAATCTCTTTGGCGGCGGTAGCACTGCGACCGGCCAGCGTACGCACTTCGTTGGCGACCACAGCAAAGCCACGGCCCTGCTCACCAGCACGCGCGGCTTCCACTGAGGCGTTCAGCGCGAGGATATTGGTCTGGAATGCGATACCATCAATCACACTGAGGATGTCGCCGATGCGGTTAGAGCTTTGGGTGATCTCCTGCATCTTCTCCATCACGTAACCCACCACCTCTGCGCCACGGTCGGCGCTGGTCGACACATTGCTGGCCAGCTGATTGGCCTGCTGAGCGTTACTGGCGTTAAGACGGACGGTGGCGGTCAGCTGCTCCATGCTGGCGGCAGTTTGCTCCAGCGAGGCGGCAGACTCTTCGGTACGCTGCGACAGATGCACCGTGCCCGCCGCCAGTTCACGGCTGCCCACATCAATCTGCATGCTGGCTTCACGCACCTGACTCACCGAATCACGCAGCGCCAGCTGCATGTCGGAAAGGGCTTGATTCAGGCGACCAATTTCATTTTTACCTGCGGCAGGTAAAGGCTGCGAGAGATCGCCCGCCGCAATCTGTTCCAGATGTACGATTGCGTTGTCCAGAGGACGCAGCAGCGAGCGACGCAACAACTGCCAGGCCAGTACAATCAGCACCAGTGTCAGTACCATCACCACGCCAATCATCACCTTCATCCGGACTTCGTTGTCAGCCGCCTGCTTGAGGCGTGCCGCAGAGACTTCATCGGCGTAAATACTGAAATCATTTACCGCCTTCGAATAGTTTGCTGCCAGCTGTGATTGTTTGCCTTCCAGCACCTGATAGTACTCATCGGTGTACTGTTTTTTTAAGGCATCCATCATGGGCGTGATGCCTTCTTTATCGTAGACGTTGTAGGTCGCCACAATCGCATCGGCCAGAGTTTTACCATGCGCTGTTACAGTGCCCGCATCGACAAACGCCTGCAGCAATTTGTGTGAGCTGTCCACTGCAGCCTGCGCCTGCTGTGTGACTTTGGCGCCATCATCCAATAGGCCAATCTCGATTTTGCGCACCGCCAATGCCGCGTTAGCACGTGCGCGCATCAGCTCAGAGCGGCTCTGATACAACTTGTTCAGCTCAATCCCCTGAATGCGGTTCAGCGCGTCCAGAGATTGATTTCCAGCATTAATGGCATAAATGCCCATGGCGCTGACGGCTAACAGCATCACCGTCATGATGGCCAACAACGCAAGTAAAGCGGTACGTATTGATAGTTGTCTGATCATGATCATTCCCGTGTGTATGAAAAGGCAGAACTCCACTGGCCCTAAAACGGAGAGATTATCGGCAGCTGATCGCAGAAACTTTATCCAATGTTGATGGTCAATCTGCCGACGTTCGCTTACCCTTCAGCTTTTCTGAAGTCCGCTGCGCAAAAATGAAGGAATGAAATGATGAAAAAGTGGCTCCCGATTGCCTGTCTGTTCGCCAGTAGTATGGCTATGGCACAGACGCATCCGCTCGACCAGCAGCTGCAGCAGTGTCTGGACAAGGAATCCAGCACCGCAGGCATGTCCCAGTGCTACGGCAGCGCCAATAAGGCCTGGGATAAAGAGATGAATACGCAGTACAACCAGGTGATGAAAAAATTAACTGGCGAACCTAAAGACAAATTACGAGCTGCCCAGCGCGCGTGGCTGGCCTATCGCGACAGTTGGATGGAAGCCAGCCGCAGCTATTTCCTCAGCAGCCAGGGCAGCATGGCAGCGCTTTCTGTTGGGGCGCAGGGGGTAAATCTGGTGCGGAATCAGGCACTGATGTTGCAATCAATGAACAAAGGCAGTTGCGCCAATCCCGATGATTGTTGATAAATGGTGGCGTTAAAAAAACGTCAGCGCAGGCACTGACCTGCGCACCCATCCATCTTCAGGGAGAAATCATGGCTGCTTATGCCTCTACCATCATTCTGGTCTGCCTCGCCGTCCTGAGCTATTTCGTTCATAACAGTGCCGTTACCATTTCCATTCTGATCCTGCTCGCCATCAAGCTGACACCGCTGTCGCAGTTCTTCCCGTATGTGGAAAAACAGGGCATTCAGATCGGTATTATTATTCTAACCGTCGCGGTGATGGCGCCACTGGCGAGTGGGACGTTGCCCGCTTCATCCTTGCTGAAGTCATTTGCTAACTGGCAATCGATCGTGGCGATTATCGTCGGGGTGTTTGTTGCCTGGCTGGGCGGGCGCGGCGTCAGTTTTATGAGCGTGCAGCCTTCAGTGATTGGTGGATTGTTGATCGGTACCGTGATTGGCGTGGCCTTTTTCCGTGGTGTGCCGGTCGGACCACTGATTGCTGCAGGGATTGTCTCGCTGTTTGTCACCGCGAAGTAGGCCGTTGGAGCATTCCGAAACGCCAAAAAGGGGGCATACTTTCAGAGTCAGTTGGCTATAATAGCCGTCACTCAACATATGACCAATGAAGGAAAGCCAGATGAGTTTGAACCAGGTGCCTGCAGGTAAAGAACTGCCAGAAGATATCTATGTCGTTATCGAGATCCCAGCCAATGCTGATCCGATCAAATATGAAGTGGACAAAGAGTCTGGCGCCCTGTTTGTAGACCGTTTCATGTCTACCGCCATGTTCTATCCGTGCAACTACGGTTACATCAACCACACCCTGTCTCTGGATGGTGATCCGGTTGACGTGTTGGTGCCAACCCCGTATCCGCTGGTGCCGGGATCAGTGATTCGCTGCCGTCCCGTTGGCGTGCTGAAAATGACCGACGAGTCTGGCGAAGATGCCAAGCTGGTTGCGGTTCCGCACACCAAACTGAGCAAAGAATACGATCACATCAAAGATGTGAACGACCTGCCAGAACTGCTGAAAGCGCAGATCACCCACTTCTTTGAGCACTACAAAGATCTGGAAAAAGGCAAATGGGTTAAAGTTGACGGCTGGGACAACGCTGAAGCGGCCAAAGCTGAAATCATCTCTTCTTACGAGCGCGCACAGAAGAAATAATCTTCTCTGCCTCGCAAGCATAAAAAAACACCGTCCAATGGACGGTGTTTTTATTTATGCCTCGGGTGCGTCGTCGCGCTTTAGCCAGTCACCGCTCGCAATCCGGGTACGACCCGCAATCGAACGCTGATAGACATACAGCCAGGCACTGCCGTAAGGCGTCTGGATGAGTTGGCGTTTGTATTCGCCATTCTTAGTGCGCAAGGCATCAAGTTCGCCAAGCGTGCTGGCGTCGATGCGATACACTTCGCAGAAGACGGTTCCCTCATCTTCAACGACGCCCGGATAGTGACCCAGATTGTAGAGCGCAAACCCCTCAATCTGATGGTCGCCGAGCCATTGCGCATTCGTCATCCAGTGACTGTTTCCCTGTTTGCGCCGTAAACTGCCGTAGACAATTATTCGCATTGCTAAAACTCAAACTGATAGAGCAAATCCAGTGCCTGATCGAGACCGGACACGGCTTCCAAATAGAGTTTGGGCATCAGGCGGTAACGCAAGGTTAACGTCGCCAGTGAATCAAATATGCCAACACCGTATTTTACTTGTAGACCCGGCAGCACATAACCGCTCACCTGCACCTGCTGGCTGTCGCCCACACCGGTGGTATCAAGTGCGAGGTTACTGACGCCGAATGTCTCGCCGATTTTACCCATAACCTGACCACTTTGTGCAACCCCTAACCCCACAAGTGCTGAAGTTAATGCATTACTGTCGCCATCGCTGCTGAGTCCCTGACCGCGTAATAAGTAAGAAAGCGCTTCCTGCTGCGACATGGCGGGGTCAGAGAACACCTCGACTTTCGGCTCATCGGCCAGGCCGGTGACGCGAATACCAGCGGTGACATCATCTTCGGTGGCTTCCGGGTTACGTATCGCTTCAAGGTTGACGTACGGCTGATCTGGCGGTCCGGCAAACTGTAGCTCGCCTTTACGCACAATCAAATCCTGCCCGTAAGCGTGGAAGCGGCCATCGGGAATATTGATCTGTCCGTTTAAGCCCAGACCGGTTTTATCCTGCACCAGTTTAAGATCGCCATTCAGCTTGGCTTTCAGACCAAAGGCTGACAGCCGTACATCGTTACCGACGTGGATCACCAGGTTACTGTTGATCGGAATGGCGGCGGTCTTCGGCTGAATCGGCTTGAGATCTTTATCCAGCATCACCTCATCCGAGGAGACGCCAGTGGCGCTTTCTGGTACTTCCTGCACCGTAATACGCGCCCACGGAATATCGACCTTACCATCCAGATTAAACGCGGCTGGCGTGGCTTCAAACACCAGGTCTGGCGAAACATCCATACGCACCATCGGCGGCACGGTGACGCGAATACGGTTGCCCTGCGCAGTGATACGCGCTCGCCAGTTATCCAGCTGGCTCCAGTCGGCGTTGCCGCCCAGATTGAGGTTACCCTGCGTCGTCTGCAACAGGCCGTTAAGCGTCGAACTCATGCCGTTGAACACCATGTTCAGATTGGCGGAGGTGAGTGTGACCGGCATAAAGCTGGCCTGCACGTTGACATCGCTCAATCCCAACTGGCCAAACACCTGCGGCTGTTGCAGTGTGCCGCCCAGACGCAGGTTACTGTTGAGATTGCCTTTGATCTTCTCGCCCTGCATCAACGCCGGGTTGAACATCGCCAGCGACAGATTGCTGATGCCGATGTTGCCGGACAGCTGGCGACGGGTTTGCGGATCGGCAATCTGCACATTACCGCTCAGCTGGCCGTTGTTGACGATGTGAATCAGCCAGTCGAGTTGGGCACGACCGTTGCGCATCGCGGCATTCAGGTTCAGCGTGTCAAAGGCGATCGGCAACGTGTTGCCCTGCACGTCTTGTTCGACTTTCACGCCGTTTCCTTTCAGTGATACGGTACCGGTTGGCAGCGCGCCATCGGCGGTCCAGTTCACTCGCGCATCGCCACTGAATACGCCATTAAGCTTGGTCGCATCGGTGAGGAAAGGTTTGATCATCGCCAAATCGAAGCGGTTCAGCACCACATGGGCATGACCGCTGGCCCCGGCTTCAATCGGCTCCGGTACACACAGTTGCGCATTCGGGTTTTGCCAGCAGTGCGGACCGATGGTGGCGGTCTGCTTAGTGTTGAGGTAATCAATCGCCATCGCACGCGTCAGACGCCATTCGCCGACCGGGGTATCAAAGTGCGTGTTGTTGAGATTGCCCTGCCAGCGTTCGGTTTTGCGATCGAAGCTGCCGTTGAGTGCCAACTGACCGGAGACCGGTTCGCCTTCCACGTTCAGCTTGAGCTGATGCTGCTTCTCATTGCCATCAGCGTTCAGCGTCAGCAGATTGATTTTCAGTGCGTCCTGTTGCAGTTGCTCGACGCGCAGTTGCAGCTTACCGGCGATCTGATCGCTGGATTTCACATCGCCTTCCAGCGCCACACGACGGATCTGCAATTGCTGCCAGCGCAAGCCGGTTGCCGTGAGATCGGCCAGCAGCTGCGGTGCCTGTAAGGTGCCGCGCGCTTTTACCGTGCCTTTCGCCACGCCGCCGAGTCCTGGCAGTGCATTATCCAGATGCGGCGCATCGATGTTGGCGTCGAGATTCAGGGTATCGCCCAGTTCGCCTTTCACATCCAGATGGTTACGGCCCAACGCGATGTTGATACCCGGGATTTTCCACTGGTTATAGCTGTTGCCGGTCAGTGAGCCATTGGCGCTGACGGCGTTCTGCTTCACGTTCCCTTTCAGCTCCAGCTGTGGCACGCTCAGCTGCCAGCTTCCGCCGTACAGGCTGCCACGCGTGGCGATTTTGCCGTCGAGTTTGGCAGGCCAGTCCGGGTACTGTTTGGCGGTGTTGATGCCAGAGAGCGTCAATTCGCTGCGCCAGCTAATGGCTTTGCTCCAGTCCACCAGCGCGGTTAAATCAACGTTACCCTGCAGTGCCGCCACGCGCAGCTTGTCCAGGCTGAACTGCTGCACGTTGCCCTTGCCATCAAGCGCAATGGTCGCCGGCGGCACGGCTTCGCCTTTCACAGCGGTGCGCAGTGACATCACATAATCAGTGGCTTTGCCTTTGAACTGATAATCGAGGTTATCCGCCTGATACTGCACCGGGCCGGTAAGCGGCCAGCGCAACTCCGGGCTGGTGAGTTTCAGTGACAGAGGCAGACCCGCCACCGCCGGTTGCGCGGCGGCATCCAGCTGTGCGCGGACCGGGCCAGAGAGATTCAGCCCCAGCTTAAGCTCTTCACGCATCGCGCCGCTGAGATTCATTTTGATCTTCTCGCCCTTGATCGGATCGAGATTTAACGATCCGCTGAGCGCGAAATTCACCGGCCAGTTATCTGCCAGCTGCGCATCACCGCTGGCGTTCAACTGCCCTTGCGGTGAATCGATGTCAAAAGTTTCTAACTGAAGATGGCGGTCAGCGGTTTTGGCTTTCAGCAACAGACGGGTAATCGACACATCGGTATCGCCGGTCAAGCGCAGCTGTTCGCCGAGCAGTTCCTGTACGGTGATATCCCAAGGCAGCTGGAAGTCAGGCAGTTCGGGTAACAGCGGTTTAGCGAACATCTCTTGCAGCGTTTCACCCAAGGGTTTCTCATCCGGCTGCGGCTGTTGCACTTTCGGCTGCACCACTTGCTCATCAACCACTTTCGCCGCCTTCGGCAGCGCAATCAGCAGACTTTGAATATGCGTTGGGGTTAACGTCAACGCGCGCCCCTGCCAGTTAAGGCCGGTGGTGAAGTCCAGCAGCGAGATGGACGTGTCATCCACTTTGACATTGATGTTATGCAGGCCGATCTTGCTGAGCGTAATCGGATACGGCGTGGTCAGGTTGGTGCTACCGCTCTCTTCCTGCGGCGGGGGCGCAGCGGCCGGGGCCATTTTCTTGCTGTCGACCACCACGCTGACATCCTGCAAGCCGATGTCATTCACGCACACCGACGAGTGCAGCAGGCAGTTCAGGTTGAGCGCCAGATGGAAGCGTCCAGCATCCACGCTCACGCCCGGCATCTCATACTTCACACCACTCAGCGTCAGATCGCGCCAGCCACCTTCAACTTTGTTGATCGATAAACCGGGCACCCAGCGATCGGCACCTTTCAGCACCAGGTGCAATCCGGGTGTGGTGCCAATCAGAAACGCCACACTGCCAAACAGCACCACCAGAAAAATACCGAATCCAATCAGGACCTTTTTCCACAGCTTCATAGTTCAGGCCCCAGTCCTACATAGAATTGCAAACCATGTTCCTTGTCATCGCCAATCGGCCGCGCGATATCAAATTTGATTGGCCCGACCGGAGAAGCCCAGCGCACACCAACACCGGCACCGGTTTTGAAATCACTCTGTTTGATGTCGTTTACCGCTTCACCGGAATCAACAAACACCGCGCCCCACCACTTGCCGGTCACGTTGTATTGATACTCCAGCGAGCCGGTGGCCATTTTAGAGGCACCGGTCAGCTTGCCGTCGCTATCACGTGGGGAGACATCTTTGTATTTATAGCCGCGAATACTGCGGTCGCCCCCGGCGAAGAAGCGCAGGTCTGGTGGGACTTTGTCAAAATCGTTGGTTTCGATCCAGCCAAGGTTACCGCGTACCACAAAGCGATTTTTCTCGCCCAGCATGCGGATCCAGACGTTTTGCGCCTGCAGGATCAGGAAGTCGACATCCGATCCCCAGGTAGTATCGGAGACATCGACGGAATAACGCTGCGAGTCGCCCCAGGTTGGCATCAAGCCACCGCGCGAACGCGTGCGGCTCAAACTCACGCCTGGATAGAGCAGCATGGTGGTGTTGGTGACACTGCCTTGGGTGAAGTGATCGAGACTCCACTTCAGGTTAACCGCGCGCTGCCAGCCGGAGCTGCTGTCCCAGTTACGCGAAACGCCCAGCGTGGTGGTGTCCGCTTTGGTGTCGTTGAGATCGGTACGCTTCAAACCACCCGAGAAGGTGTAATACTGCTCCAGCGGGCTTTTCAGCAAGGGTACTTTATAGCTGAGATCGAGCTGTTGTTCAGGCGCGGAAATATAGGAACTGGCAGTCAGGCTATGGCCGCTGCTGTTAATCCAAGGTTTTTTCCACGTGCCTTTCAGGCGCGGGCCGACGTCGGTGGAATAGCCCACACCGGCTTCGATGGTGTTCTCAACCCGTGGCGATACCGCCGCATTGAGCGGCAGCACTTTGGTTTGACGGCCCTTGTCGAATTCGGGGGCGACAACCACCGAGTTAAACCAACCCGTGGCGGATAAACGGCGGTTTAATTCCGCCAAATCGCGCGAGCTGTAAGGGTCGCCCTTTTTGAACGGCACCAGATTACGCAGATAGGCTTCGTTGATTTGCGAGCCCTGGAAGCTGACATCGCCAAAACGGTAGCGCGGGCCACTGTCGTAGTCGATATCCCAGAATGCTTCGCGTCTTTCGACCGAAACGCCAAGCTGGCTTTGCTTAAAGTCACCGTCGAAGTAACCATTACGCAGTGCCAGGCTGGAGAAGCCATTTTTAAATTTGTCGTATTCGCCGTGATTGAGTTGGGTGCCAACTTTCGGCGTGCCCTGCTTCACCCAGGCTTTATAATCATCATCGTTTTTCGCCGCCCCTTCGACCACAATGTGGCTGCCACCGATCTTCACCGGTTCACCGGGTTTGACGTGGGCGATCAGCACCGGTCTGCCACCCTGCGGCGGTGCAGGACGCGACTCGAAATCGATTTCGGGTTCGTAATAACCGAGTGCCCGCAAACCTTCCTTGATAGCCTGTGAAACACGCGCCTGGAAGCGCCCATCGCTCGACACTTCGTCAGTACCAATGGTGGACAAGCGTGCCCTGACGTTCTTTTGTAAATCCCCGGTTAGCCCTTCAAGCTGCAAGCGCACTTTCGCTGCCTCAACGGCAGGTGCAGCAAGCAACAGGCTGGCCAAACAATAAATATGCAATCGCGGCACGCGTACTCCTGTTAATAATGCCTGCCCCTCATTCCGCAGGGGCGTTATTTCTCATCGGAGGCTATCACCACCACTCGCTTACCCATCAGCATAGCCGCTCTTTTTGGCGGATGGCTGAGGAAAAATGGTCACTAAGCCAAATCATTTCCTATTGTCGGTAAATGGGGGGATCGATACAACACCGAAGCCGCACTTCTGCGATAGAGAGGGGCGCACTCGGATTATTCCGACCTCCTTGTGCGCGCCTCTGGCGGCGGCATAAGCGCTGCTGCTATAATCAGCACCCAGCAGGCATGACCTGCTTTCCTTTCTGCCCCGACGTTAACGTTCCTTGTCGAAATGGCGCAGACATTTTTGGCACGGATAGCTCTGTATGACAGGTGAATACTGGATGTTCCCCTGCGCTGCCCAGGCCAAAAATGACAAGTGATTAACCCAACGGATCTTTTATGCTCGATAGCTTACTTGTCATTCTTTTACTGATTGTGATCAGTTCATTCTTTTCTCTTTCGGAGATCTCGCTGGCGGCTGCCCGTAAGATCAAACTCAAACTGCTCGCCGATGAAGGCAACATCAATGCGCAGCGCGTGCTGAAAATGCAGGAACAGCCTGGCATGTTCTTCACCGTGGTGCAGATTGGCCTCAATGCCGTGGCCATCCTCGGTGGTATTGTCGGTGATGCCGCGTTTTCCCCCGCCTTCAGCAGTTTATTTAGCCGCTTTATGGCCCCTGAACTGGCCGATCAGCTCAGCTTTATCTGTTCCTTCACCGTCGTCACCAGCCTGTTTATTTTGTTTGCCGATTTAACGCCGAAGCGCGTGGGGATGATCGCGCCAGAAGCGGTGGCGCTGCGCATCATCAATCCGATGCGCTTCTGCTTGCTGGTGATGCGCCCGCTGGTGTGGCTGTTTAACGGGCTGGCCAACGTGTTTTTCCGCATCTTCAAGCTGCCGATGGTGCGTAAAGACGACATCACCTCCGACGATATTTACGCGGTGGTGGAAGCCGGTGCGCTGGCTGGCGTGCTGCGTAAACAGGAACACGAACTGATCGAAAACGTGTTTGAGCTGGAATCGCGTACCGTGCCGTCTTCGATGACGTCACGCGAGAACGTGGTGTGGTTTGATCTGCACGAAGATGAAAACAGCCTCAAAACCAAAATCGCCCAGCATCCGCACTCTAAATTCCTGGTGTGTGATGGCGACATTGACCATATCGTCGGCTATGTCGATTCCAAAGAGTTGCTGCTGCGCGTGCTGGGCAATCAAAGCCTGACCCTGAGCAGCGGCGTGCAGATTCGCTCTGCGCTGATTGTGCCGGACACGTTAACGCTCTCTGAAGCGCTGGAAAGCTTTAAAACTGCGGGCGAAGACTTCGCGGTCATCATGAACGAATACGCGTTGGTGGTGGGGATCATTACCCTCAACGACGTGATGACCACGCTGATGGGTGATTTGGTCGGCCAGGGTCAGGAAGAGCAGATTGTGGCGCGTGATGAGAACTCATGGCTGGTTGAAGGCGGCACACCGATTGATGACGTGATGCGTGTGCTGGATATCGATGATTTCCCACAGTCCGGCAACTATGAAACCATTGGTGGTTTCATGATGTACATGCTGCGCAAAATCCCGAAACGCACCGATTTCGTCAAGTTTTCAGGTTACAAGTTTGAAGTGGTGGATATCGACAGTTATCGCATCGACCAGCTGCTGGTGACGCGTATTGACGATCGTCCGCCGGTGCTGAGTGTGACGAAGAGCGCCACTGATGAGCTGGAGTCGCCATAGTAACGGGCGGCAGAAAAAAACAAGGCGCGATTTCTCGCGCCGCTACTGAGGGCGCCGGATTGCATGGCGCCCTTTCTTTTTACTGCTTAGTTGTATTCGGTTTGCAAACGCAGAACCTGGCGGTTGATCTCGGACATCACGCTAAGGTGCTGTTTATCTTTGACGCGGGGCAACATCACTTTGCCTTTATCGAACTCAAACGCGCCAACATCCTTGATATACAACCTTCCTTTAAACAGCGTTTTTACGTATTTCGCAATTTGCAGCGGATTATAGCGCTGGAAGATTTTCATACTGTCTAACTCCTGAACAGATGTACTACGCTTCGTCGTTGCCAAATCCGGTACGAACCCATGAAGCGCAAATGAGGCATAACTATAGAACACCAATCGTTACGTATGTTCCGAAAAGGTGAATTTTTTACTGAATTGACACATTATAACAGAACACTCTGTTATGCCGTTCACAAAACCCAGTATAAACCTTCACTCATTAAGGAATTGTGGCGTGGGTTGCAAAGCTGTTAACTCATCGCGACAGGCGCATCATCCACACCTAATATTGCAAAAACATGAATAACTGGTCGGATCACTAAGGAGTATCACCATGCGTTTGGCACACTCTGTGTTAGCACTGGCACTGCTGGTTCCCAGCCTTGTCTCAGCCCATGCTTTTAAGATCGGCGATCGTGTTCCGCCAGTGGGCGTGAGCGACAAAGGCGAACTGCTTTATCAACAAGATAAGTTTAGCTACCAACCGTGGAATAGCGCGCAGCTGAGTGGAAAAGTGCGTGTCATCTTACATATTGCCGGGCGTTCTTCGGCTAAAGAACAGAATGCCGCGCTGATTGAAGCGATAAAAGCGGCAAAATTCCCGCATGACCGTTACCAGACCACCACCATTGTGAATACTGATGATGCGATTCCCGGCACGGGGATGTTTGTGCGCAGCAGTATTGAGAGCAACAAGAAGCAATATCCGTGGTCGCAGTTTATTGTCGACAGCAATGGCAACGTGCGTAAAGTCTGGCAGCTGGAAAAAGGCGGTTCAACCATTGTGGTGCTGGATAAGACCGGGCATGTGCGTTACGCCAAAGAGGGTGCACTTACGCAGGATGAAGTGCAGCAGGCGATGAAACTGATCCGTGAGCTGTTGCAGTAAAAACAGTGGTCGCCATCAAGGTACGACCCTATGTTGCCCGACTACACGTCCACCTCATCCCGCATATTAAAAGCACAACGACTGGCTGGGGTTTGTTAACTGATTGGGATATTTACGGCGAAAATGCAGGATGCATTTTCAGGACTTATCGCAGATCTTTTAACGACGAAAATTCAGGATGAGCTTCCATTGCTCATCGCGGACTTTTACAGGGAAAATACCGGGTAGCATTGTTAAAGGGTGCGCAGTGATGCGCACCCGCAATTAAAACAGCGAAACGCGGAAACCCGGGTTCAGGAAAGATTCGCGCGGCGTGTAGTCCAGGGTTTTGCCCTGCCAGTCATGTACGTGGGCACCCGCCGCAATGGCCACCGCGTGACCCGCTCCGGTATCCCAAATGTTCGTTGGCCCAAAGCGTGGATACAGTTGCGCTTTGCCTTCCGCCACCAGACAAAATTTCAGCGAAGAGCCAATCGCCGTGGTTTGATGTTCGCCTAACTGCGTCAGATACTCTTTCAGCTCTTCATCTTTATCTGCATGCGAACGGCTGACAACCACCAGCAGTGGACGCGCCTCGCGCACCTGAATCTGCGTTTTATGGCCGCCCTCTTCTTTCCAGGCTTTGCCTTCAGCTGCCGAATACATCACACCCAGCGCGGGCGCATAGACGACACCTAATACCGGCTTGCCGTTTTCAATCAAGGCAATATTGACGGTAAATTCGCCATTGCGCTTGATAAACTCTTTGGTGCCATCCAGTGGATCAACCAGCCAATATTTTTTCCAGTTCTGGCGCACAGACCAACTCGGCGGATCTTCCTCTGATAATACCGGCACTTCTGGGGAGAGCGCGGCCAGCCCTTCCACGATGACTTTGTGCGCCGCGAGATCGGCAGCCGTCACCGGCGAATCATCCGACTTGCTCGTCACATCCATCGGCTGCTCACCCGCATAGACATGCATAATGGCATCACCCGCTTCACGCGCCAGTTGGCTAATTTTATCTAACATTCTTCACCTCTTTTCCGCTGATTCTGCCTGTCAGACATCAACAGCTCACCTCAACACATTTTAGCAGTTGTGTTCCCATGCTTTGCGGCTGAACTGTCTGAAACGGCAATCTATATGATTATCAATACCATAGTTCATAGATGGCGGCTATGGCGCGATGCTGATTCCCTTTTCACCACGCGACTGCGGCAATGAAGGCTTAAAAGTCCGAGCTTCATCACAAATTGAAATGATAATTCGTCATTGTTTTACATTATTTTGAGAGGCCCATTCGAACGAACAAGGAGCAAGCGATGTTCAAAGCGAGCATGTCGTTATTGGCGCTGTGTGTATCTGCTGCAACGGTACAGGCTGCCACCGTGGATCTGCGCATTCTGGAAACCACCGATCTGCACAGTAATATGATGGATTTCGATTACTACAAAGATACGCCTACCGAGAAATTTGGTCTGGTGCGCACCGCCACGCTGATTCAGCAGGCGCGCGCGGAAGCGAAAAACAGTGTGCTGGTTGATAACGGCGACATTATTCAGGGCAGCCCGCTGGGCGATTACATGGCGGCTAAGGGGCTTAAAAAAGGGGATGTGCATCCAGTATATAAAGCGATGAACACGCTGGATTACGCAGTGGGAAACTTAGGCAATCACGAATTCAATTACGGCTTACCCTATCTGCAAAAGGCGATTGCCGGCGCGCGTTTCCCCTATGTGAATGCCAATATTATCGAAGAAAAGAGCGGAAAACCGCTATTTACCCCCTACTTAATCAAAGAAACCACCGTTACCGACCGCAGCGGCAGCGCGCACCGCTTAAAAATTGGCTACATCGGCTTCGTTCCACCACAGATTATGGTATGGGATCGCAACAATCTGCAGGGTAAGGTGCGTGTTGATGACATCACGGAAACAGCGAAGCGCTATGTGCCGGAAATGCGCGCAAAAGGTGCTGAAATAATCATCGCTATTCCGCACTCAGGTTTAAGCAGTGAGCCTTATCACGCCATGGCGGAGAATTCGGTCTACTACCTCAGCAAGGTGCCGGGCATTAGCGCCATTATGTTTGGTCACGCGCATGCGGTATTCCCCAGTAAAGAGTTCGCGGCCATTCAGGGCGCTGACATCGCACAGGGCACGCTGAACGGTGTTCCGGCAGTGATGCCCGGCATGTGGGGCGATCATCTTGGCGTGGTCGATTTGGTGCTGAATAATAAAGGCGGGAAATGGCAGGTCACCCAGGGTAAAGCTGAAGCGCGGCCCATTTACGATCCGGTTGCCAAAAAATCACTGGCAGCAGAAGACGCCGATCTGGTGAAAGTGCTGGAGCCTGATCATCGTGCCACGCGTGAGTTCGTTGCTAAGCCGATCGGTAAATCGGCTGATGTGATGTACAGCTATCTGTCGCTGGTGCAGGACGATCCTACCGTACAGATCGTCAATAATGCGCAGCGCGCCTATGTTGAGCACTTTATTCAGGGCGATCCCGATCTCGGTCGCCTGCCAGTGCTTTCCGCTGCCGCACCGTTTAAAGCCGGTGGCCGTAAAAACGATCCTGCCAGCTACACCGAAGTGGAGAAAGGTGAGCTGACTTTCCGTAATGCCGCCGATCTTTATCTCTATCCCAATACGCTGGTGGTAATGAAAGTGACGGGTGCGCAGGTGAAGGAGTGGCTGGAATGCTCGGCCGCGCAGTTTAATCAGATCGATCCGCACACTAGCAAACCGCAAGCACTGATTAACTGGGATTTTCGTACCTACAATTTCGATGTGATTGACGGCGTGGATTATCAAATTGATGTCACGCAACCTGCGCGCTACGACGGGGAATGTACGTTGATCAATCAAGACGCTTCACGCATTAAAGATTTGACGTGGCAAGATAAGCCAATCGATCCCAACGCGGTATTCCTGGTCGCCACCAACAACTATCGCGCCTATGGCGGTAAATTTGCCGGCACCGGCGATAAATATGTGGCATTTGCCTCACCGGATGAGAACCGTTCAGTGGTCGCGGCTTATATCAGTAGCGAAACCAAAGCACACGGCGAAGTGAAACCGCAGGCCGATCACAACTGGCGTTTAGCGCCGATTCACAGTGATACACCGCTGGATATTCGTTTTGAAACCGCACCAGGCGAGAAAGCCACGCAGTTTATTGAGAAGTACGCAGATTATCCGATGAAAGCGGTGGGCAGTGACGAGATTGGTTTTGCGATTTGGCAGGTAGATTTGCAGAAGCAGTAACAGACTATAGCCGGGCTGCCAAATGAATGGAAGGCACCCGGCTTTGATGCATAACCGCGAGCACAATTATTCCCTGCTGCATGACCTGGTAATAAACCATATGGCTAACAAAGGGAAAACTGAGTACGCCTTCGGCAAGATCGGACGCTCTGCAGATCCCCATGGCTGGGAGTTCAGACAGCGTGTGTAATGTGCGCTGCAAACGCCTCAAGTATTGATGAGACTGCGCTTCGCCCCAGTGCTGTAAGGTGAACTGACGAATATCGACAAGATCCTGCCGCGCTTCATCCGTGAGCTGAAATTTGGCCATTTAATCCAGTAGTTGATTGAAAAATGTTTCACCATCGGTCAGTCGTCCGTTGGCAACGTCTTCTCTGGCTCGGGCAATTTTTTCCTGCAAAAACTGCTGCTTCATGAGCTCAATTGCCTGAAACTCTTCAGCAGATATGACAACGGCGACAGGTTTTCCGTTCCGACTGATTTGTACCGGTTCACGTTGAGCTTTGAGAAGCATATCCCCAAATTGCGTTTTAGCTTCGTTGGCAGAGAGTAAATACATTTCGCACCTTCCGCTTGAATCGTTCGATTCGCTCATTGTATTAGCCAATCGGGTAAAGTTCAGCCAGATTTACAAACAAAAAAACCGGCAATTATGCCGGTTTCAATGAATTGCTGAATGATTACAGAATTTCCAGCAGCTCGACTTCGAACACCAATGTGCTGAATGGCGGGATGGATGCACCCGCACCGCGCTCGCCGTAGGCGAGGTTTTGTGGAATCACTAATTCCCACTTAGAACCCACTGGCATCAGGGTCAGCGCTTCAATCCAGCCAGCGATAACGCCGCTTACCGGGAATTCAGCCGGTTCGCCACGTGCCACTGAGCTATCAAACACCGTACCGTCGATCAGTTTGCCTGTGTAGTGCACACGGACACGATCCTGACGTGATGGAATCGGGCCATCACCTTGAGCGATTACGCTGAACTGCAGACCAGATTCCGTGCTGCTCACGCCTTCACGCTGCGCATTCTGCTCCAGGAATTTATGGCCTTCAGCCGCCATAGCTTCCACACGCTCACGACGTACGCCTTCTGCACGTTCGTGCACTTCACGCAGCGCGCGATGTACCACATCAACAGGCACAGCCGGTGAGTTCCCTTCCAGCGCATCGCGCAGACCCGCGAGCAGTGCTTCCGGCTGCAGACCCTGCAGTCCAGATTCCTGCAGCTGCTGGCCGACCTGTAAACCGATACCGTAACTTGCTTGTGATTCGACGCTGTCGAATGAAGGGGTGGTCATCTTGATTCCTTAATCCCGGAGAAAATAGAAACGGCAGCATAACAGCGCAGGCGGCTGGCGTAAAATCTGCAGCGCCGCAGATGACATTTCTCAGCGAAAGAGAAACAATACGCAGGTCAAATTTTTCAATGCTGGCAGGCACTTCGTGCCCGCATTGCCCATACTATAGCTGTGGCAACGTTTTCGTCGTACAGCGCTAAGAAAGAGAGAATACATGGGCCAGATTGCCCCACGACGCCGCAGGACGCGCGCACCGCGTGCTTTTACTTTATCGAGGTTGCAACGTTGGCTGCCGCAATTTCCGCGCAAGGCCGCCAGCGAGGAGGATTCACGAATGGCTTCTGATACCCCTTCCCGCGTTCCCGCCGTGCTGCTGCGCGTCTGGCATCTGCTGGATGATGTGCGCTGGATGAACCCACTGCCGGCCTTCCATCGCCGTGGCATTGTGATTGCCTTGTTGGTTCTGCTATTGGCGTTTCTGTGGCCGAGCAGTACGCCGCAATATCCGATTGAGCGCCCGGCAGATAACAGCAGCAAAGAGGTGCCGTTGCAGGCGGAGATTTACGACAACAAGCAGCCGCAGAACACCCAACCGAAAACCGATTCTCAGGGTGAGTGGCACAACTATACCGTGGCATCAGGTCAGACGCTGGCACAGCTGTTCCGCGACAATAATCTGCCGGTCAATGATGTGTTCGCCATGGCACGCGTTGAGGGCGACGATCAGCCTCTTAGCGCACTGAAGAATGGACAACAGGTGAAGATTCGTCAGAACGCGCAAGGCGTGGTGACAGGATTAACGGTGGATGGCAGCAACGGCCCGGTGCTGTTTACCCGTCAGCCCGACGGCAGCTTTATCCGCGCCCAGTAAATTGCAGAAACAAAAACGCCGGCACAGGGCCGGCGTTTTCGCGTTACCGAGTATACTCGTCATACTTCAAGTTGCTGATGCGTTGGCTTCGCTCATTCACCTCAGTCACTTACCTAAGTAAGCTCCTGAAATTCCTTCCCTTGCCGCCTTACCGCACCTTGAATTATTTAGAGTAGATTACTCAGCCACTACATTCACAACCAGTTTAGCGAACACTTCGCTATGAACCTGGAAGTCAACTTCGTGCTCACCGGTAGAACGCAGAACGCCGTTTGGCAGACGCACTTCGCTCTTAGCCACTTCAACGCCAGCTGCAGTCACTGCATCAGCGATGTCGCGAGTACCGATTGAACCGAACAGTTTACCTTCGTCGCCTGATTTAGACGCGATGGTAACGGTGCCCAGTGCGTTGATTTTCTCTGCACGTGCGTTAGCAGCAGCCAGAACGTCAGCCAGTTTGGCTTCCAGTTCAGCGCGACGTGTTTCGAAGAACTCAACGTTTTTCTTGGTAGCAGGAACAGCTTTACCCTGTGGAACCAGGAAGTTACGAGCGTAGCCCGCTTTAACGTTAACCTGATCACCCAGGCTGCCCAGGTTTGCTACTTTATCAAGCAGAATAACTTGCATTACCTTATCCTCTTAAAGTCGTTAATGGACAACTACCAATTACTGATGACGATCAGTGTATGGCAGCAGGGACAGGTAGCGAGCGCGCTTGATGCAACGAGCGAGCTGACGCTGGTATTTTGCACGAGTACCGGTAATACGGCTCGGGACAATTTTACCGCTTTCGGTAATGTAGTTTTTCAGTGTAGCGATATCTTTGTAATCAATCTCTACAACGCCTTCCGCGGTGAAACGGCAGAATTTGCGACGACGGAAATAACGTGCCATTTGGCTAGTCTCCAGAATCTATCAATTCAATCTGCTCGGCATGTAACACCATTCTGCTCTGACCATTGCGTGCCTGATGGCAGCTAATGAAACCTTCGAGAACGAGTTGCGTACCGACCGTTATATGTTGAGTAATCACCTGATGGGTGCTGCCGCTGATAATCACCGGCATCTGACACCAGGCTTGCCGGTGAAAACCGGCTTCCTCCTGCACAGAACGGTGCTCAAGCACGAACTGGCAGTGAGGAATCCCTGACGGACTGACTTTTCGAACTGGCGTCTTGCACACAGTGCCTGACAGGCGCAGTCGATTTGCCGTCATGTCGGATTACTCTTCAGAATCCCCAGCATCTGAGTCATCTGATGATTCGTTAGCGAAGTCTTCGCGACGATCACGACGCTCATCTTTCGCTTTAACCATCGGAGATGCTTCAGTTACCGCGTGCTTAACGCGCATAACCATGCTGCGGATAACGGCGTCGTTGAAGCGGAAGTTAGTTTCCAGCTCGTCAATCACTTCCTGCGGTGCTTCTACGTTCAGCAGAACATAGTGAGCTTTGTGCAGTTTGTTGATTGGGTAAGCCAGCTGACGGCGGCCCCAGTCTTCCAGACGGTGAATCGTGCCCTGTGCACCGGTGATAGCACCAGTGTAACGCTCGATCATACCTGGAACCTGTTCGCTCTGGTCAGGATGGACCATAAATACGATTTCGTAATGACGCATCGATAGCTCCTTACGGATTATTCAGCCTCCTGTCGGGGTCAGCTGCGGCCCATGGAAGCAAGGAACGTTATAGGTTGTGAATCATTTAAATGAAACACACCTCTGAATGCAGCTGAAAAATTGACGCGTAATCATACTGGCGTCCCCCTGGAAACTCAAGCGCACAATTCATCAAATCCCTTGGGTCATGCCAGTTAAGCGCACCTTTTGTGCTAAGGATTAAGATTCAGCAGGTTAGCGAAGGTTTGTTCAAAATCGCTGATGGAGGCGTTCAACAGGGCGATCTGGCATCAATGTGGCGAAGAACTAAACTATTTACAGGCGCAACGGTTTGGCTTATTCGCGGCGTCTGAGAGTGCAATCCCTGGAGTGAGGAGTCGAATATGAAAACCATCATTTTCGCCACTTTACTGGGTCTCTTCCTGTCTCCACCCGCTTTCGCCAGCTCCGCTGACTACGCGCAGCAGATGAGAAGTAACAGCAGCAATGCGGCTTCAGGCTATGTCTATGTCAACCGGCTGGATACGCCTGGCAGCAACCCAGTCAGTGCGAATACCAGTGCAGCAGATCGTCTGTCTTCACAGCTGTAAAATCGGATGACGTAACGGGCTGGCATCTTTGCCAGCCCGAGTTGTTTCTACAGCTGATGCTTGAAAAAACTCACCAGTGCAGTCAGGGCTGAAGGCGTGATTTTGTGGCCGATTTGCTTTTCCGACAGGTAAGTCATTTTTTCATTCAATGCGGCTTCACGCAGCGCTTTCTCCAGCCTGACAGTTTCAGCGAACGGCACCACTTCATCGGCTTCACCGTGCCATAACAGCAGCGGGCGATTAGCCAGTTTATCCAGCTGCTGGCTGGGGTCGTAAGGTGCCAGCGGCGCGAGGCGGGCGGCTAGCGTCTCTTTCTGCTCTGGCGTGCGCGCCACCAGCGGTGGGAACAACGTATGGCTGAGCTGCATAAAGTAACCGGAGCCCATCATACAAGCGACGCTATGAATCTGCGGATAGCGTGCCATCGCGCCCAATGCGGTCATGCCGCCCATCGAAGCACCAGCCACCGCAAAGCGCTCATCGGCAATCAAATCTTTCTCACGCAGCGCCGCTTCTAACAGCGGTACTTCGTCGATGTTCTGTTTGAGGATCTCCCAGAAGTGCGTCATACGCGTTTCGGTATCTCCGTTGTAGCGCGCTCCGTGCATATCGGCATCCGGCATCACTACGCGAAACCCAGCCTGCGCTAGTGCCACCGCGAAGTAGCTGTACACTTCTTTGGATGAGGTGAACCCGTGATAAAACAGGATGGTGGGTAAACGTGCCTGCCGCTGTCCTGCGGGAGCCGCATGAATACACTCAATACCTGCCAGGTTTTCCGTTGCCAACTCAATCATATCGCCTCCGTTGAGAATGATTATCACCCGTCACAGTGTAAGCGCTGAGCGACAAAACGCGAGCGACTTCACATTTAATCAGAATAATTTCTGTACTAAACCTTTTGCCGCATTTGCCGTTGATCTTGTACCCCTCCAATAGTCTTGAAATAGGTACTTTATGAAGCGTCTCTCTCTCAGCGCCATGGGTCTCGGCATTAAACTGTCTGTATTGACGTCTTTAAGCGTGGCAATTGTGCTGTTTACCCTGACCTTAACCCTGAGCCATAACGCGGCTCGCCAACTGGAACAGCTGGCGACCGATGATATGCAGAATCAGGTGCTGGGCATTAATGAAATGGCCACCATGTTTAACGCCACGTTGTCTGAAGAAGTGGCGAACTACACCAAATTGTTCCAGAGTTTCCTGCCCAAGCGCTTTAGCCGTGATGAGAATGAGCGTATTCAGGTCGGCGAACTCAGCACGCCGACCCTGCGCGCCGGGCTGAAAACCCTCAATCTGGATCAAATCGCAGTGGATGATTTTCTCGATCGTACCGGTGCAGTGTCGACCATCTTTGTGCGTGATGGTGAAGACTATGTTCGTATTGCCACCTCGCTGAAAAAAGAGGATGGCAATCGCGCCATTGGCACCCGACTTGACCGCAGCAGCGCAGCCTGGCGCAGCGTTAATCAGGGTGAAGTCTATCGTGGGCTGGCCACGCTGTTTGGCCATCGCTATATCACTCAGTATCAGCCGGTACAGGATGAGAGCGGCGCGGTGATCGCCATTCTGTTTGTCGGCGTGCAGATCGATGCGCAATATGCCCTGATGCGCGACAAAGTGCTGGCACGCCATCTCGGCGACAGCGGCACCTTCTTTGTACTCAACGGCGCCCCCGGCAGCACGCAAGGACAGTATCTGTTTGATCGTCAATCCGAAGGCAAGCTGCCGAGCTGGGATCAGTCTGTCCAGCAACAGCTGTTAACCCAATCCAAAGGGTTGCTGAGTATTCGACTGGATGGCGAGACTAAGCTGCTGGCGTGGCAGCAGCTGCCGGGCTGGAACTGGATTATTGCTGGCGAAGTCAGTCGCGCCAGCCTGCTGGCACCGATAACCCAGAGCCGTAACCTGTTTATCGTCATTGGCCTTGCCCTGGTCATCGCTTTCGCCGTGGGCTTTATCTGGTATAGCCGACGCGCCATTACGCGCCCGTTGCAGCAGGTGATTCATCTGGCAGAGCAGTATGCGGCCGGTAATTTGCAGGCGCATCTTGATTCCACCCGCCGTGATGAAATTGGTCAACTGGTCGCGGCCATAAACGGTATCGGCGATGGACTGGAAAAAGTGGTGAGTCAGGTTCGTCATGCGGCACGCGATATCAGCCGTGGCACTGACACTATCGCCGCCAGCAGCTCCAGCATCAGCGAACAGATCAATCGTCAGGCGAGTAGCGTGGAAGAGACCTCTGCCAGCATGGAGCAGTTTGGTGCCACCGTGGCGCAAACTGCGGCCAACGTCCGCCAGGCGATGGCGCTGGTCGGTGAGGCGGCCAGCACCGTCAATCATGGCGGCAGTACGGTAGCGCGCTCGGTCGAAACTATGGCGGAGATCCGCGTGGCTTCACAAAGCATCGCTGATATCACCCATGTAATTGAATCCATAGCATTCCAGACCAATATTCTGGCGCTGAACGCGGCAGTGGAAGCGGCGCGTGCCGGTGAGCATGGCAAAGGCTTTGCGGTGGTCGCAGCGGAAGTCCGCGCGCTGGCGCAACGCAGTGCCAATGCGGCGAAAGAGATCGATAACTTGATCGCCACCTCCATCGATAAAGTCGCGGCCGGCCATGCGCTGTCCGAGCAAACGCGCGATGCAATGCAGCATATTGTTAGCCATATTGACCAGGTCAAGACGCTGATGGGCGAGATCAATATCGCTGCGCAAGAGCAGGCGGCGGGCATTGGTCAGGTGAATCTGGCGATGAATCATATTGGCCAGGCGACGCACCAAAGCAGCGATATGGTTACCCAATCGGAAACCACAGCGCAGACGTTGAGCCAGCAGGGTCATCATTTAACCCAGCTGGTGAGTGTTTTTCATTTGAAAGACTGATGTGAACGGGGAAGATGGCCTAAACTGGAGCCATCTTCCTTATCAGGAGCGTATTATGCGTCGCTTTTTACTGGTGTTGAGCCTGTTACTAACCGGTTGTGCCGCGTTTAAAACCACACCGGAAGCCCCACCGCCGCCGACCAGCCACGCGCAGGAAATCAGCCGCGCGCAAAGCTATGGCTTGCGCAAACTGGGTAATATCACGGTCTCCACCCGTGGCTCACCGGATGATGCCGAGCGCGCATTAGGCGCACGAGCGAATCAGGCGGGCGCGGTTTACTACCAAATCCTGATGCTGGATGAAACCACACTGCCTGGCTTTTGGTACGGCACCGCCATTCTCTATGGCGCGCCTTCAGCCAGTGCTGGCTCGCAGCAGTAAGCGCGTGCTGAGATCGTCACTCAGCGAACGTCGCCCCCGCATATCCAGGTGTTGATCGCACCAGCCATCGGCCAACGGCGGTTCAGCCACTTTCAACAGAATCGCCGCGCTCGCCAGTTGTAACAGTTCCTGCGTCACCTCACGCGCCGTGCCTTCTCGCACATGGTTAAGCTGCAGCCTTAACTGGCGCCAGCGACGATCAAAGTGGCGATTGCTGCCTTTTACCGCTTCAAATTCATCGTTAAGCATGGTCATCACATCGGCCTGGCGACCCAGCACGCGGAGCACGTCGAGGCACATCACGTTACCTGAGCCTTCCCAAATGCTGTTGACTGGCATCTCGCGGTACAGACGTGGCAGTTCACTCTCTTCGCAGTAGCCGATACCGCCCAGCACCTCCATCGACTCTGCCACAAACGGTATGCCGGCTTTGCAAATGCCAAACTTGGCGGCGGGCGTGAATAGCCGTGCGTACAAACGTTCGTGCTCGCTGGCAGGCGTGGACCATGCGCGTGCTAATCGCATCAGTAGCGCGGTTTGCCCTTCCAGCTGCAAGGCCTGCTGCGCCAGCACGGTGCGCATTAGCGGTTGATCGCTAAGGTTTTTGCCCATCACCTGACGCTGCTGCGCA
Organism: Pantoea sp. SM3; assembly: GCF_000963995.1. Lineage (NCBI taxonomy): Bacteria > Pseudomonadati > Pseudomonadota > Gammaproteobacteria > Enterobacterales > Erwiniaceae > Pantoea > Pantoea sp. SM3. The sequence goes on along the minus strand of NZ_JZRD01000040.1, from coordinate 50,775 downwards.
TGATGCAGGGCAATCGATAAGGCGCGGCGCATCAAGCCATGGCTGGCCAGCGCGCAATCAAAGCGCGTCATGCCGCCCATCTTTAAGATCAGCCGCACGCCATCGCCCTCTTCGCCCATCAGCCAGCCAATCGCATCCTGGAATTCCACCTCGGCGCTGGCGTTGGATCGGTTGCCGAGCTTGTCCTTCAGGCGCTCAATGCGAATCGCGTTGCGCGTGCCATCAGGCAGCAGACGCGGCAGAAAGAAACAGCTCAGCCCTTGCGAAGTCTGCGCCAGAATGAGATGCGCATCGCTTTGCGGCACAGAGAAAAACCATTTGTGACCGGTGATGCGATAAGGTTCACCCGTACCGCGTGACCCAATGGGTTCCGCGCGCGTGCTATTGCTGAGCACATCGGTTCCGCCCTGCTTCTCGGTCATGCCCATGCCAATCAACAGGCCGCGCTTTTTATTGCCCGGCTGATGATGCGCATCGTAGCGATCGCTCAGCAGCGCTTCGCGCCAATCATCGTAGGCTTCCGGCAGATGGTTTTGCAGTAGCGGAATGGCGGCATGCGTCATGGTGACCGGGCAGAGTGAACCCGCTTCGACCTGAGCATGCAGAATAAAGCGCGCGGCACGCGCTACCATCGCATTAGGCTGAACATCAGGTTGCCAGCTGAGGTTGTGCAAGCGGCTGGCGCATAATCCCTGCATGAGCAGATGCCAGGCGGGATGAAAGCGCACTTCGTCCAGCCGCTCACCGCGTGCGTCATAGCGCTGCAGCTCAGGCGGTTGGGTATTCGCCAGCCGACCTAATTCCAGCGATTCAGCGCTGCCGAGTTGCAGTCCAACAGAAGCCAGCCATTCGCGATCCCAGCCTGCACCTTCGCGCACGACGGCCTCGCACAAGGCGATATCGCGGGTGAATAAATTGCTATGACTAAGAGGATGGGGCTGATTGAAAACGCTGTGGGTTGTCCAGGTCATAATGTGGCATCTCCCTCATAAAACGCATGGTTCAAGTATGAGGGGGATGTGCAGTTATGCCTGGCTCAGAAACACTTTTGCGGCGGGGATCACGCCAAACGCTGACGCACCGCTTCGAACAGGCAGACACCGGTTGCGACAGAGACGTTCAGAGAAGAGACGCTGCCCGCCATTGGGATGCTGATCAGCTCATCGCAGTGTTCACGGGTCAGACGACGCATGCCTTCGCCTTCCGCGCCCATCACCAGCGCCATCGGGCCGGTCATTTTGCTCTGGTACACGGTGTGATCGGCCTCACCTGCGGTGCCCACTACCCAGATGTTGTACTCCTGCAGTAAACGCAGTGTACGCGCCAGGTTGGTGACGCGGATCAGTGGCACGTTCTCAGCTGCGCCGCTGGCGACTTTTTTCGCCGTAGCATTCAGCGGTGCGGCACGATCTTTCGGCACGATGACGGCATGTACGCCCGCAGCGTCGGCGCTACGCAGGCAAGCACCGAGGTTATGCGGATCGGTGACGCCGTCCAGTACCAGCAGGAAAGGTTTATCCAGACTTTGCAGCAGATCAGGCAAATCACCTTCCTGATAATTTTTACCCTGCTTTACGCGTGCCACGATACCCTGGTGCACACCGCCTTCCACCTGGCTGTCGAGCCATTGGCGATTAGCCACCTGAACCACAATTCCCTGAGCTTCCAGTGCGGCAATCAGCGGCTGCAGGCGACGATCGTCACGGCCTTTGAGAATAAAGACTTCCTGGAAACGCTGAGGATCACGTTCCAGCAGCGCCTGCACGGCATGAATACCAAAAATTATTTCACTCATTTGTTTGCTCAAGGTTGGATGTATATATCTGAATATAAGGGTATTAATTTCGATGCACATTAATGCGCACCCTACAAAACGCGCCGATTTAACGTACGCTCGTCGTCATAACACGCTGAACTAACTTAGGGCCGCCATCACTACGCACTTATCTATGATCTGTCGTGCGGGCGCTATCACAGCACGCTGGCATAACTTAGGGTCGCCATCACTACGCACTTATCCATGATCTGCCCTACGGGCGCCATCTCAGCACGCTGGCCTGGCTTAGGGGCGCCGTTTAAGGCGGCCCCAGCTTCAAAGTGCGATCAGGTCTTTAGACTTCGCGAGCCAACCCTCAAGCTTCGTTAGGTTTCTTCTTCGACCCGCGCTTGGCCTTGGTGGCGGCGGCGATTTTACGGGTTTTCTCAGAGATTTTTTTGCCTTTTTTCTCATTTTTTGCCGATTTTTCAGCAGGCGCAGGCTGCTTCTTCTCGCTGCGGAACGCTGAATCTGGCTCGAAGGTGCCCTTTTTACCCGCATCACGACGACGTCTTGCGGGCGGCTTGCCGCCGCGCTTCTCACGTTCGCGCTCGGTTTTACCCTCGCCGCGCGGTACGCGCTTGCTGGAGATCAGCGCAAAGTCGATTTTGCGCTCATCCATGTGCACCGCTTCCACACGCACTTCCACCGTATCGCCTAAACGATAAGTACGGCCACCAGATTCGCCAATCAGACGCTGACCAATCGGATCGAAACGATAGTAATCGTTGTCCAGTGAAGAGACGTGCACCAGGCCATCGATAAACAGATCGTTGAGACGCACGAAGAAGCCAAAACCGGTCACGCTGGAGATCACGCCGCTAAACACGTTGCCAACCTGATCCTGCATGAAGTCACATTTCAGCCAGTCCGCGACATCACGCGTGGCTTCATCAGCACGGCGTTCAGTCATCGAGCAGTGCTGACCGAGCTGCAACATCTGCTGCATATCGTAGTGATAACCGCCGTTTGGCGTGGTGTTACCTTTCAGCGTGCCCTGCTCTTTCGCCAGCAGGTATTTGATCGCACGGTGCAGCAGCAGATCAGGGTAACGACGAATCGGTGAGGTGAAGTGCGCATAGGACTGCAACGCCAGGCCAAAGTGACCACGGTTTTCAGGATCGTACACCGCTTGCTTCATTGAGCGCAGCAACATGGTTTGCAGCATTTCTGCATCGGGGCGATCGGCCACTTGCTTGAGCAATTCGGCATAGTCGACAGGCTGCGGTTTCGCGCCACCTGGCAGGCTCAACCCCAGCTCGTTCAATACAGTGCGGAAGCTTTTGATGCTGTCTTCGGTTGGACGATCGTGATCGCGGAACAGTGACGGTTCCTGATGCTTCTCAACATAACGCGCCGAGGCGATGTTGGCGAGAATCATGCACTCTTCGATCAGCTTGTGCGCATCGTTACGCACGGTTCGTTCAACGCGATCAATACGGCGCTCCGCATTGAAGATAAATTTGGCTTCTTCAGTTTCGAAGGAGATGCCACCACGCTGCTCACGTGCGGTTTCCAACTCCTGATACATGTGATGCAGCTCTTCAAGGTGTTTCACCTGAGCGGCATACTGCTCACGCAGTTCGGTATCACCCTGCAGAATGTTCCACACTTTGGTGTAAGTCAGACGCGCATGGGAGTTCATCACCGCTTCGTAGTGCTTATAGCCAGTGAGCTTACCGCTGGAAGAGATGGTCATCTCGCATACCATGCACAGGCGATCAACCTGCGGGTTCAGCGAGCACAGTCCGTTGGAGAGGATCTCCGGCAGCATCGGCACCACTTGCGATGGGAAGTAGACTGAGGTGCCGCGTTGATGCGCTTCGTCATCTAACGCTGTGCCTGGGCGCACGTAATAACTGACGTCAGCAATCGCCACCCATAGACGCCAGCCACCACCGCGCTTTTTCTCACAGTAGACGGCATCGTCAAAGTCACGCGCATCTTCACCATCAATGGTAACGAGCGGTAATTCACGCAGATCGACGCGGCCTTTTTTTGCCGCCTCTGGCACCTGCTCTTTCAGTTTCGAGATCTCTTTCTCAACTTCTTCCGGCCAGGTATGAGGGATCTCGTGGGTGCGCAGCGCCATATCGACCGCCAGACCGGTGCCCATGTTATCGCCGAGAATTTCGGTGACCTTACCGATGGCTTTGGTGCGACGAGTTGAGCGCTGAACGATCTCTACAACCACCACCGAGCCCATGCGCGCGCCCTGGGTTTCTTCCTGCGGGATCAGGATGTCGAAGCTCAGGCGGCTGTCATCCGGCACCACAAAACCGGTGCCGGCATCGGTAAAGTAACGGCCAACAATCTGGCTGTTGCGTGGTTCCAGCACGCGCACCACGCGCGCTTCACGGCGACCTTTACGGTCTGCACTGCCCGGCTGTGCGAGAATCACATCACCGTGCAGGCAAAATTTCATCTGCTCAGCAGACAGATAGAAATCATCTTTCTGGCCTTCGACGCGCAGGAAGCCATAGCCATCACGGTGACCAATCACTTTACCGCGCAGTAAGTCGAGGCGTTCTGGCAGGGCGTAACATTGACGACGGGTAAACACCAGCTGACCGTCACGCTCCATGGCGCGCAGACGACGGCGCAGCGCTTCAAGCTGCTCTTCGCTGGTGATATTCAATTCCTGGGCAATTTCATCGCGATTGATGGGTTTCTCACGCTTTTCTAACAGCGCCAGAATAAATTCGCGGCTTGGAATGGGGTTGTCGTACTTTTCTGCTTCTCTATCCTGGTAAGGATCTTTTGACATTACGGTTCCTCCGATGTCATTTAATTTGGATTGCCACCGGCGGTTCGGACAATAAAATTTGGTACAGTGAATCGTTATCTTTGACCAGATCGGCCAACGTATAGTTATCCAGCTCTTTGAGGAATAACTGGACCGCATCGTGCAGCGCCTTGCGCAGACGACAGGCCGGTGTGATGGCGCACTCCTCACAGTTCACCAACTGCAATGGCTCCATTTTTCTCACGACCTGACCAATAACGATTTTTTCCGGGTCCATGCCTAAACGAATTCCGCCGTTTTTACCGCGTGTTGCGGCGACAAAGCCAGCCCGGCTTAGTTGGTTGATGATTTTAACCATATGGTTACGCGACACCCCGTAGGTATCGGTGACTTCGGTAATGTTGGTCTGCTTACCTTCCGGCAACGTCGCCATGTAAATCAGCGCACGCAGACCATAATCGGTGAAACTCGTTAGCTGCACATATACCTCGGTGAACCATCGGGCGTTAGGGTTATGCGCCGGTCGGCGTGGTATTTAAATATGATGATAAACCAGAGCGTGGAAGCCGGTGCGTTTTTTCTTAAGCAAGTATCGATAATTGCAAGAAAAAAGAGAGTGAGCGGAGTCAAAGAGCGGATAAACAAAGGCCGGACAGTGTCCGGCCATGTAAGATTATGCGTCGAACGGGTCGCGCAGAATCATGGTCTCACTACGGTCCGGGCCAGTTGAAATAATATCAATCGGCACACCGGTCACTTCTTCTACACGCTTGATGTAGTCACGCGCGGCCTGCGGCAGACCTTCCAGCGTTTTCACACCAAAGGTGGTTTCGCTCCAGCCTGGCATGGTTTCGTAGATTGGCTCAATACCTTCCCAACCTTCCGCTGCCAGTGGCGTGGTGGTCATCTCGCGGCCATCCGGCATGCGATAAGCCACACAGATTTTCACTTCTTTCAGGCCATCCAGCACGTCCAGTTTGGTCATGCAGAAACCTGACAGGGAGTTGATCTGTACTGCGCGACGTACGGCAACCGCATCCAGCCAGCCAGTACGACGACGGCGACCGGTAGTCGCGCCAAACTCGTGGCCCTGAGCACACAGGAACTCGCCAGTTTCATCAAACAGTTCGGTAGGGAATGGACCCGCACCAACACGCGTTGAGTAAGCTTTAACGATACCCAGCACGTAATCGACATAACGTGGGCCAATACCGGAACCGGTCGCCACGCCACCTGCGGTGGTGTTAGACGAGGTCACGTACGGATAAGTACCGTGGTCGATATCCAGCAGCGTACCCTGTGCGCCTTCGAACATGATCAGATCGCCACGCTTGCGCGCACCGTCCAACAGGTCAGAAACGTCAACCACCATGCTGGTCAGAATGTCAGCCACAGCCAACGTATCGCTCAGCACTTTTTCGTAGTCAACCGCATCAGTTTTGTAGTAGTTAACCAGCTGGAAGTTGTAGAAATCGACGATTTCTTTCAGCTTAACGGCGAAGGTTTCTTTGTTGAAGAGATCGCTCACGCGCAGACCGCGACGTGCAACTTTATCTTCGTAAGCTGGACCGATACCACGACCGGTGGTACCAATCGCTTTGGCGCCACGCGCTTTTTCGCGCGCCACGTCCATCGCGACGTGATATTGCAGAATCAGTGGACATGCTTCAGAGATCAGCAGACGTTCACGTACCGGCACACCGCGCTCTTCCAGACCTTTCATCTCTTTCATCAGCGCTTCAGGCGACAGTACAACACCATTACCAATGATGCTGGTCACGTTATCACGCAGGATGCCAGATGGAATTAAATGGAGGACGGTTTTTTCACCGTTGATGACAAGTGTATGGCCTGCATTGTGGCCACCCTGGTAACGCACAACGAAATTCGCGCGTTCAGTCAGAAGGTCTACGATCTTACCTTTACCTTCGTCACCCCATTGGGTGCCCAGTACGACGACGTTCTTACCCATTTTTTCAAAATCACCGATTGCTTAAAAATGGATTCTACCATCGGTTTTGCTCACTTTCAGCACTTTTAGCATACGATTGCGCGGTTTTTTGCCCGCGTTTTGATCAATACAACATGTTGGGGGAAACATCGACCGCAAGACACAATTTAGCCGTGCGTCACCGCTCAAATTTAACGCTATGCGCTCGCATGCACACTCAGCATGTAATAAATCACCACGCCCGCTACCACTAATCCACCACCAAAACGATGCAGGATGCGATCGGGCAACTGCGCCATCGACAGAATCATGCGGCGCCAGACACGCGGCAGAAACATCGGACCCAGCCCTTCCAGCACCAGAACTAATGCCAGCGCCATCCAGATGGTTGTGTTCATTCTAATTTTCCCCAAAAAAAAAGGCCGACAACATTGTCGGCCTCAAGGTTATATCAGTTCTTAACGCGCGGTGTTAGTCGGTGCCTTCATAAAGCGGAAGAAATCGCTATCCGGGCTCAACACCATCACATCCTGGTTATCAGAGAAGCTGTTCTCGTAAGCACGCAGGCTGCGGATAAAGGCATAGAAATCAGGATCCTGACCGAAAGCATCTGCAAACAGTTTTGCTGCCTGCGCATCACCTTCACCACGTGAAATCAATGCCTGACGCTGAGCTTCAGCCAAAGTACGTGTGACCTGGTAATCCGCCTGAGCACGCAGTTTTTCTGCCTCTTCCTGACCTTGTGAACGCTGGCTACGGGCAACCGCTTCACGCTCTGCGCGCATACGGTTGTAGATAGCATCAGACACTTCCGCCGGCAGGTTGATCTGCTTGATGCGCACGTCAACTACCTGGATACCCAATGCAGCCATACTGTTCGGGTTCGGTGCTGGCTCGCTGCTGTTGGTTTCACGCTCAACGCGGGCTGCCGCGCTGGCAATCGCATCATCAGCAGCTGGCGTTTGTACTTCGTCATCACTGCCTGCAGTACCGGTGTTCAACGCATCACGCACGTCGGTGGTCAAACGACCACGTGAATCCGTCACGATGTCTTTCACATCCAGGCGACCCATCTCAGAACGCAGACGGTCACTGAACTTACGTTTCAGCAGCACTTCCGCCTGAGAAACATCACCACCGCCGGTTGCCAGGTAGTAGCGGCTAAAATCACTGATACGCCACTTGATGTAGGAATCAACGATCAGGTCTTTCTTCTCTTTGGTAACAAAGCGATCGGCCTGGTTGTCCATGGTCTGGATACGCGCATCCAGCGACTTCACGGTTTCAATAAACGGGATCTTGAAGTGCAGGCCCGGCTCGTAAACCTGCGGCTTGTTCTCGCTATCGCGCAGAACTTTACCGAAGCGCAGCACGATACCGCGCTCACCTTCCTGCACCACGAACAGTGATGCGTACAGCGCCACCAGGACGACAATAATTACGGCAATAATTGGCTTACGCATCGATTACTCCCTCCCTGCGCGCTGGGTATCGTTGCGTAACGCATTGGCGCGACGCTGGTCCATGATGCTGCTCGGACTGTAAGACGAAGAGTCATCATTGCTGGCACTGCTGCCAGACGAAGGCAGCTTCATCAAATTAGTGTTTTTCTGGCCTGCCTGGCTGCCAGAAATCTGACCACCACGCATCAGTTGATCCAGCGGCAGCACCATCAGGCTGTTACCACGGTCGTTAACCAGAACTTTGCGCGTATGGCTCAGCACACGTTCCATGCTTTCGATATACAGACGCTCTTTGGTGATTTGCGGTGCGGCTTTGTATTCCGGCAGCAGTAAAGCAAAGCGTGCCACTTCACCCTGCGCTTCTAACACCGTGCGCTCTTTGTATGCACGGGCCTCTTCCAGAATACGCTGCGCCTGACCGTTCGCACGTGGCTGCACTTCATTCGAATAAGCTTCTGCTTCACGCACGTACTGCTCACGGTTTTCACGCGCGGCGATGGCATCGTCAAACGAGGCCTTCACTTCTTCCGGTGGACGTGCCGCCTGGAAGTTAACGTCAAGCAGCGTAATCCCCATGTTGTAAGGGCGGATGGTTTCATCCAACTCACGTTGCGTCTCGCTACGCACCACGGTACGACCTTCAGTGAGGATACGGTCCATGGTAGAACGACCAATCACCCCGCGCAGTGCACTGTCGGTGGCCTGACGCAAACTGTCGTCAGCGCTGGTGACCGCGTACAAATACTGCTCAGGATTGGTTACGCGGTACTGCACGTTCATTTCCACGCGCACCACGTTTTCGTCCGAAGTCAGCATTACGCCAGAAGCAGCCAGCTCACGCACCGCTTCAACGTTAACGGCACGCACCTGATCGATAAAGGTTGGCTTCCAGTTCAGGCCCGGCTCAACCAGATGGCTGAACTTACCAAAACGAGTCACAACCCCACGTTCTGCTTCTTTAATGGTGTAGAAACCGCTGGCAGCCCAGATGACCACTGCAGCTACGGCAACGATGCCAACCAGTTTGCCACCGCTACCGCCGCCGCGCTGGCCGTTGTTGTCACTCTGTTTGCCACCGCCCAGTCCGCCGAGTTTTTTACTCAGCTTACGGAAGATATCATCCAGATCAGGAGGCCCCTGATCGCGCCCTCCCTTATTTCCCCCAGAGTTGCCGCCTTGATTATTGCTGCTTCCCCACGGGTCGCGGTCCTGTCCGTTATTTCCGGGCTGATTCCACGCCATGTCTCTACTCCATTTATTGTATTTACGTTTTTTACCCTTCTCTTGCGAATTGCAGCTGCGTTGGCTGTCTTCGCGCACTCCGGTCACTGACTGACGTAAGTGCCCGAAGATTCACTCAGTTGCCGCCATGCTGAAATCCGAAATAGTCGGGTATAACCTGCTAATTTGCGGCTCACAGCAATCATCACTGCATTTTTCAATAAGTTGGGTAAAGGCGTTAGGGCAATATCAAACAATATAACTGGCTAATGACGGTTCCTGTTTGCACAAACGACGCCAGTCAACGATCGGCATTCGCACATGCATACCGACAGAACCATCATCTTCATTCCATTCTTTCTCAATCGCCTGCAGTTGGTAGAAGCGGCTGCGCAAACGGCCCGCTTCTGGCGGCAGACGTAAATCATACTGCGCAATTTCACCGGCTAAGCGTTCAGACAGCGCCTGCCAAAGTAAGGGTAGACCTTCACCGCTCTGAGCAGAAAGCCAGACGCGTGTCGGCTTATTCTCTTCATCACGATCAATACGCGGCACAAAACCGTCCAGCATGTCGATTTTATTCATAATCAACAGCGCGGGAATTTCATCCGATTCGATTTCTGCCAATACTTCATTAACAGCGTCGATGTTGTCGTTGACGCGCAAATCGGCAGCGTCAATCACGTGCAGCAAGAGCGTCGCCTGACGTGTTTCCTGCAGTGTGGCTTTAAAGGCCGCCACTAAATCATGCGGTAAGTGGCGAATAAACCCAACGGTATCCGCTAAAACCACCTCACCCACGTCTGCCACATTCAGGCGACGCAGTGTCGGATCGAGGGTCGCAAACAGCTGATCGGCCGCATACACATTGGCTGACGTCACCGCATTGAACAGGGTAGATTTGCCGGCGTTGGTGTATCCCACCAGCGAAACGGTCGGCACATCGGCTTTGGCGCGTGCTTGTCGGCCCTGTTCGCGCTGCTTCTCTACACGCTCAAGGCGAGAAAGGATGAGACTAATGCGATTACGCAGTAAGCGGCGGTCCGTTTCCAGCTGCGTTTCACCGGGACCACGCAAACCAATACCGCCTTTTTGGCGCTCAAGGTGCGTCCATCCACGCACCAAACGGGTTGCCATGTGGCGCAACTGTGCCAGCTCGACCTGTAATTTACCCTCATGGGTACGGGCGCGCTGAGCAAAAATATCGAGAATTAAGCCAGTGCGGTCGACAACGCGACATTCACACACTCGCTCGAGATTACGTTCCTGGGCAGGCGATAAGGCATGATCGAATAATACGACCGATGCTCCACTCGCTTTCACCGCATCGGCAATTTCAACTGCCTTTCCTTCACCGACAAAATATTTGGGATGTGGCGCTTTACGGCTGCCCGTAATGACTTGCAGCGCTTCGACGCCCGCAGAAGAGACAAGAGTTTCGAACTCCTGCAAATCTTCCAGCTCTTTGTCTTGGGAGAACCAGATGTGTACCAGTACGGCCTGCTCACCGGCATCATAACGGTCAAACAAGCTATAACCTCGCTAAAATAAAATAACCAGGACGGGAAAACGCTTTCGCTCCCCAGCCCTGGCTTTACGGCAGCGCAAAATTATTCTGCGTTATCGCCGTCTTGTTGTGGCTGCGACTGAGCGCCCTGGTTGCTTCCGCTATGGTGGTAATTGCTGCTGCCACCGCTACCGCCCGGGTTGTTGCTATGGTGCGAAACCGGACGAGAAGGAACCACTGTAGAGATGGCGTGCTTGTACACCATCTGACTAACCGTGTTTTTCAACAGAATGACGAACTGATCAAAGGATTCAATTTGTCCTTGCAGCTTAATACCATTCACCAAATAGATCGAAACCGGTACACGTTCACGACGCAATGCGTTCAAAAACGGGTCTTGTAATGATTGCCCCTTAGCCATTCTATCTTTTCCTTATATGCTTGTTGTTTGTTACTTTAAGAACCGTGGTTCAGAAAAACTGCGTAAAAATTTGCGCACGATAACGGACCAATTGTACACAATCGTCCCTGCTACGCACTAACTACCTGAAGCACCGCATTACGGGCTAATTCTGGCTCGTCACTGTCTAACCAGTGGACGTTGGGCCAGCCACGTAACCAGGTCATCTGGCGTTTAGCGAGCTGCCGGGTGGCGCAAATTCCCCGATAAACCATTTCGTCGTAATCGATTTCACCAGAGAGATAAGACCACATCTGGCGATAACCTACACAACGAATGGAAGGCATATCCGTATGCAAATCACCTCGTGCAAACAGTTCACGAGCCTCCGCTTCAAATCCTGACGCTAGCATCTGGTCGTAACGCAACGCAATGCGTTGATGTATAAGTTCACGATTCGCCGGAGCGATAGCAAACTGGTACACGTCGTAGGGTAACGCTTCGCCGGATGTTTTTGTCAGTTCCGTTAAAGTTTTACCCGAAATAAAAAAAACTTCCAGTGCTCGCGAAAGTCTCTGCGGATCATTCGGATGAATACGACTACCGGCGACCGGATCGATTTCACACAGCTGGCGGTGCAGGGCATCCCACCCTTTCTCCGCCGCCATTTGCTCTATCCGCTGACGCACGTCGGGATCGGCCGAGGGCAGCGGCGACAATCCTTCAAGCAACGCCTTGAAGTAGAGCATGGTTCCACCAACAAGCAACGGAATCTTACCCTTTTGAGTAATCTCCGCCATTTCTGCCAGCGCATCGCGACGAAACTCAGCAGCGGAATACGCTTCCGCTGGATCGCGAATGTCCAGCAAACGATGGGGCGCCTGTGCTAACTCCTCTGCCGACGGTTTCGCCGTGCCAATATCCATCCCGCGATAGATTAAGGCAGAGTCAACGCTGATAAGTTCCACCGGAAGTTGCTGACGCAGCGAAATCGCTAATGCCGTCTTACCGGAGGCGGTAGGCCCCATCAAAAAAATTGCCTTAGGCCGGCTAGCCTGGTTTAGTTCACTCATGCTTCAACGCGTTTATCGCGCTCTCAATCTCAATGGTCTGTAACAGACCTGAAGGCGGCGATTTAAGCAAGTGCGGGCAAAGTCGTTCGAGCTCTGCCAACAGTGCAATCGCCTGCGAGTGATTCCAGTGAGCGTTTTCTGCATCATCACGACGTGCCAGCCATTGGGCCAGCGCCGATGCAGAAACCTCTTGCTGCCGGGCGAGATAGCCTAACAGTTCTGGAATCAAGATTTGTAAATTTTGTGTGCGTAACGGTAAAGGGACAGCGCGCAAGGTGACGTGCTGACCTTCTCGTTGTAAATCAATGCCCATCAGCCGTAACAGTGCGCCCTGAGTATCGATCACATTCAACTCTTCTTTGGCAATTTTCAGCCGCACCGGAATAAGTAAAGGTTGGGGTTTTAAGCCCTCTTCTCCCGGTTGTAACTGGGCCTGTTTCAGCCAGCGTGAGGCCACACTGAGTGACAACAACTGTAACTGTGGGCCACGTTCTAACAGCGCATATTGCTCATGCATCACACTCAGCACGCGACCAAAACTTTGTGCATGTGCGGCCAACGGCGCTTCCCGTGCTTCAGGTTGACGCACAGGTGCCGGTTGCGGCGCGGCGGCGCGAGGCGTGTCGGCCGCAGGCGTTTTCATGAGCTGCTGATAAGCAGCACCTTCACGTGCGCGATAGACCGGCTCTTTATTCTGCCAACCCGCGTGTGTTCCCGCCGCAGCCGCACCGCTGCTGATGGAGCTGGTGCTACTGCGTGGTGTGCTCGCCGGTTGCGCAAAATGATTCGTCCCCGCAGCCTGTCGGTTCTCTGGCTGCCACTTCGGCGCGGGCTCTTCCGCATGCGCGATTGGCAACTCTGCGACACGGCTCGCCTGCAAAGCGCTCATCACGCCTTGCCAGATGAAATCATGCACCAGTCGTGACTGATGAAAACGCACTTCGTGCTTGGCGGGATGAACGTTGACATCCACCTGATGGGGATCGATCTCCAGATAGAGCACATAAGCGGGCTGTTGATCTTCCCCCAACTGCGTCTGATACGCCTGCCGAATCGCATGGTTGATCAGCTTGTCACGCATCATGCGTCCATTGACGTAGCAATATTGCAGGTCTGTGACCTGACGTGACCCGGCGGGATCGGCCACCCATCCACGTAACGCCAGATCGTCATGTTGCCAGTCAATGCGCAGAGCATGCTGCATAAAGGGGGTGCCACAGATGGCGCCAAGACGGCGTTCACGCTGCGCTTCCTGATCCACGGCGCGATACTGGCGAATCATCTTGCCGTTGTGGGTCAGCGAAATTGCCACGTCAAAGCGCGCCAACGCGATACGGCGAATCACTTCATCAATATGGGTAAATTCGGTCTTCTCAGTGCGCATGAACTTGCGCCGCGCCGGGGTGTTGTAAAACAGATCGAGCACTTCCAGCGACGTCCCGACAGGATGTGCTGCGGGTTTCACCGTGACATCCATATCACGTCCTTCCGCATAGGCTTGCCAGGCTTCGTGTTGATCCGCAGTGCGAGAAGTTAGCGTGAGGCGTGAAACCGAACTGATACTGGCGAGGGCTTCGCCGCGAAAACCGAGGCTCATAATCGCCTCAAGATCATCCAGCGAAGCAATTTTACTGGTGGCATGGCGAGCCAATGCCATGGCCAGTTCGGCTTTGGCGATGCCACAACCGTTGTCGCGGATGCGAATCAACTTCGCGCCGCCTTTTTCGATATCAACGTCAATGCGCGTTGCGCCGGCATCAAGACTGTTTTCCACCAGCTCTTTTACGACCGATGCCGGGCGCTCAACCACTTCGCCGGCGGCAATCTGGTTCGCCAGCTGCGGCGGTAAAATCTGTATTGGCATGGTGGTGATCCTTTAAGCAGACTGGCGCCGCAGCGCCAGCAATCAGGATTGTGGAATCTTTAAGTTTTGCCCCAGCATCACGTTGCTCGACTTCATATTATTCGCCTGCATGATGGCTTTGGGGCTGACACCATAATGAGCGGCAATCCCAGTGAGTGAGTCACCGCGTACCACTTTGTGTCGGGTAGGACGACTCGCAGCGGTCACGCTAACGCCCGATTTTGCCGGGACTTTCAAACGTTGCCCGACCCACACCACATCGCGCTTCAGGCTATTGAGGTCACGCAGGGTTGCCATGCTGACACCGTATTTGGCGGCAATACCTGACAACGTCTCACCCCGCGTCACCGTATGGCGCTGCGTCGCGCCAGTGTATTGCACGGTTCCGGTTGCCGGGTTGCTGGCCACGCTAACCGCTGGTGCGCTGTCCAGCGGCCGGTTTTCCTCCTTTGGGATGGATTGCAGCGGATGCGCGAGGAAATAGTTGCGCAGTCCTTTATAGATCGACTGAGCAATTTTCTCCTGATACGCGCTGCTGCCAAGCAGCCGCTCCTCCGCCGCGTTACTGATAAAGCCAGTCTCAACCAGTAAAGAAGGGATATCCGGGGAACGCAACACGCCTAAGCTGGCATGCTCCGGTAAACGTTTGTGCAACGGCGTCACTCCGCGCAGTTGCTGCAGCACTTTCACCGCAACATCATAGCCAACGCGCTGTGAATGACCGAATTGCAGATCCAGTACCGCCTGGCTTAAGTAAGGATCAGCCTGGCTGTTTGCCAGTAAATCACCGGCACCGCCCAGCAATTCGGACTGCTTCTCTTTCTGTTCCAGCCAGTTCGCCATTTCGTTATTGGCGCGACGGTTTGACAACACCCAAACGGATGCGCCGGTCGCCGAATGGTTGGGCGCGGCATCAGCGTGAATCGATACCAGTAAGTTGGCATTCTCTTTTCGCGCCACCTCGGAACGCCCCATCACCGAGATAAAGTAATCGCCGTTTCGCGTCAGCACAGGCTTAAACATCGGGTCCTGATCCATCAGCGCTTTCAGTTTGCGCGCAATGGCAATGGTGACGTTCTTCTCGTGCAGGCCATGCTGGCCCGATGCGCCGGGGTCCTGACCACCGTGGCCGGCGTCAATCGCCACAATCACCGTGTCATTGCGTGAAACGGCGCCACCCGGACGTACCGTGGTGTTGCTGCTGGTGACGGTGGTCACCGGATTGGCATTAAACGGATTCGCGGCACTTTCGCTTTGGCGGGCGGTGGTCACCGGTGCGGCAGCAGTGCTGCGTTTTGCCGGTTGCGTACCGCGAATGGTAAACACCACGCGATACTGATTGCCGTCACGTTGGGTGCTGGCACGCGTGTGTGCCGCCTGGGTCAGTTCGAACACCAAACGAATACTCTGTTTGTCTTTCGGCTGGCTATTACGAATACGTTGTACGATATTTTCGCCGCTAAAGTTCAGCGGTAAGCCCTTAATCGCGCCGCTTTGCCGAATATCCAGCACCACACGATTGGGATTATGCAGCGGGAAGAAACCATACACGGGTTGACCATTAAAACTCAGCGTGACGGTTGCCTGGCTGTCGCCGTTATCGACTTTGATATCTGACAAGGTGGCAGATAACGCAGAAGCAGAAACGATACAGAGCGCAGCCAGCACAATCCCTTTCATCCATGCGGTCATGCCGATTCCCTGCCTTGTTGGAACTGAGACAGCAACGTTTCACCCACCGCAGATACCGCGCGGATCTCCGCTTCTCGCGCCGCGTCCACGTAGCGCAGCGTCAATGCCAGATCGGGTTCGGGCAATACGCCGGCTCCCTGCTGCGGCCATTCGACCAGACACAATGCATCCCCGCTGAAGTAATCGCGGATACCCATAAACTCCAGCTCTTCAGGATCGGCCAGGCGATAAAGATCGAAGTGATACAGCGTGCGTGAGCCGAGTTCGTACGGCTCCACCAGCGTATAAGTTGGGCTTTTGACATTACCCTGATGGCCAAGCGCCTGCAAAAAGCCGCGGCTAAACGTGGTTTTACCGGCGCCGAGATCGCCATAAAGATAGATCACCAACGCGCTGCTGCAAACGCGGGCCAGTTGCGCACCCAGATTTAGGGTTGCCGCCTCATCGGGCAAAGGGATAACACAGGTCTTCATGCTTTATTGTTGGATCATCTCTGGATTAACAAACTGCCACAGCAGTTCGAACAAATCAGTGGCTAACATGCCGCGCGTACCGCGCTGCCGGGCAACCGCATCTGCCGCTGCACCGTGTGCGACACAGCCCGCGCAGGCTGCCTCAAGTAAAGTCAGTTTCTGGCCCAGCATGGCCGCAATGACACCGCTCAGTACATCGCCCATGCCGCCGGATGCCATCCCCGCATTGCCTACATCCGCAATCGCGATGTCACCTGCCGCGCTGGCCACGATCGTGCCTGCGCCTTTCAGCACCACCACCCCGCCATAGCGTTTTGCCAGCGTTTGTGCCGCCTGTAAGCGATCGCGCTCGACCTCACGGGTCTTAACGCCTAACAGTCGTGCGGCCTCGCCAGGATGCGGAGTAATGATGCGATTCTGACGGTAATCCGGCTTGATTGCCAGCAGGTTAAGCGCATCAGCATCCCAAAGCATCGGCTTTTCACTGGCCGCGACTTTTTTCAGTGCCTTCTGAGCCCAATCTCGTTGTCCCAGTCCGGGTCCGATAGCGATCACGTCAGCCCATTGCAGGGCTTGCTCCAGCGTTTCTTCACCCAACGCATCGACCATGAGCTCCGGCCGTGCCGTCAGAATCGGGCCGATATTATCTTCATGCGTGAGCACGCGCACAAGCCCAGCACCACTGCGCAGCGCTGCTTCTGCCGTCATTCGGATTGCCCCGGCGGTGCCAGTATCCCCTCCCACCACCACTAAACGTCCATGGTCGCCTTTGTGCGAAGTGGCTTTTCGTGGTTTCAGCCAGTGCGCCAGATCAGCCGCATCGTAGCGTTGAATGGGGGCCGTCTCGCCTGCGAGGAAGGTGTTCAGCCCTAGCGCATCACAATGTAACCGGCCCACGTGATCGCGAGCTTTACCGGTCAACAATCCCGGTTTCAGCACAATCATACTCAGGGTGACATCCGCGTTGATGGCGTTGCCAGGCGTGGTGCCAGTGGCGGCATCCAATCCCGATGGGATATCTATCGCGAAGATGGGTGCGGCATGTGCATTGGCCAGATCAATCAATTCAGCGTAAGGTGCGGCTGGCGCACGATTGATGCCAGTACCGAGCAATGCATCGACGATCACATCAATGTTTTGCGGCCATGGCGCATCCGGGGCATGTATCACCCCTCCCGCCGCCAGCCAGGCTTCTTGCGCCTGCTGTGCTTCTTCCGGCAAGGGTTTATTGCCGCTACACGCCAGCAATGTGACGCGCAATCCCGCCGCCTGTGCCAGCCGCGCCACCACATAGCCATCGCCCCCGTTATTACCCTGTCCGCAGAGAATCAGCCAGTGCTGCGCCTGCGGCCACTGTGCCCGCGCTCGCTCATAGCTCGCCTGCCCGGCGCGCAGCATTAATTCGTACAAGGTTAAACCCAGGCTATCCGCCGCATTGCGCTCCAGTTGCCCTATTGCCTGCGCAGGCCAGACAGAGTGTGGTAAACTGCGCGGGTTTGCTTCAATTGCCTGGTTTCTCATGTCATACCCTCTCGATCTTCAACAGCTTGCCCACCAAATTAAACTGTGGGGGCGCGAACTTGGCTTTCAGCAGGTTGGTATTTGCGATACCGATCTCAGCGCTGAAGAGCCCAAATTACAGGATTGGCTGGAGAAGCAGTATCACGGAGAGATGGACTGGATGGCGCGCCACGGCATGATGCGTGCCCGCCCACACGAACTCCTGCCCGGCACACTGCGCGTGATCAGCGTGCGCATGAACTATCTTCCCGCGAAAGCAGCGTTTGCCAGCACCTTAAAAAATCCCCAGTTGGGTTATGTCAGCCGCTATGCGCTGGGCCGCGATTATCACAAAGTATTGCGCAATCGACTGAAAAAGCTTGGAGAGATGATTCAGGCGCATTGTGGCGAACTCAATTTCCGCCCATTTGTCGATTCCGCACCGATTCTCGAGCGCCCGATTGCCGCTAAAGCAGGCCTGGGCTGGACCGGTAAACACTCGCTCATTCTCAATCGCGAAGCCGGTTCCTGGTTCTTTCTCGGCGAGTTGCTGATTGATTTGCCGCTGCCCGTCGATCAGCCACAGGAAGAACAGTGCGGTCGCTGCGTCGCCTGCATCACTATTTGCCCTACTTCCGCCATCGTTGAGCCTTATGTGGTTGACGCGCGGCGCTGTATTTCCTATCTCACCATCGAACTCGAAGGCGCGATACCGGAAGAGTTCCGCCCGCTGATTGGTAACCGCATCTACGGATGTGACGATTGCCAGCTTATCTGTCCGTGGAATCGTTACGGTCAGTTAACCGATGAAGATGATTTCTCACCGCGTGCGGTGCTGCACGCGCCACCGTTGGTGGATCTTTTTCAGTGGGACGAAGCGAAATTCTTGCGTGTCACGGAAGGCTCGGCGATTCGTCGCATCGGCCACTTGCGCTGGCTGAGGAACATCGCGGTGGCATTGGGCAATGCGCCCTGGGCAGAAGAAAATCTGGCGGCGTTGCAAATGCGTAGCGGTGAACACGCCATGCTGGATGAGCATATTGACTGGGCCATCGCGCAGCAGTTACAGAAACGTGCAGCACAGGGGGTAGAGGTTCAGCCCGCGAAGAAACAGCGCTTAGTGCGCGCCGTCGAGAAAGGCCTGGTGCGTGATGCGTGATTGACCAATCGCGCAGGATAAAATCCTTTTCCACATGCTGTGAATAAAATTATAGAGCCGAATAGTGACGGGGATCGTTATATCGTCTAGCAAGACTATTCACAGACTGAAATACCTATAAATACAATAAAAACAACTAATTAGGTAATTACTGTAAACATTAATGTAGAGTTTAGCGCGCAGGGGCTTGTCCAGAGCTTGTGGATAACTCTGTTTAAAACAGTTTTGCATATAAGGTAAAACGCCGTCAGCACGTTGCACGCGCATTGTGGATAACCTGTAAGATAACTGCAACAGACTACAGGCATCATTGGTGCTAATGCGGTACGTAAAATTTCCAGAAAGAAAAACAGGCCGCATAAGATCGATAAAGACTGCAGCAGTTTTAAGTCTGATTACGCCCGAGAGCAAATAACATTAGTGAATATGAAAATCTGGAGCGGGAAACGAGACTCGAACTCGCGACCCCGACCTTGGCAAGGTCGTGCTCTACCAACTGAGCTATTCCCGCAAAGAGGTTACTACTAAACAGATTTTGGAGCGGGAAACGAGACTCGAACTCGCGACCCCGACCTTGGCAAGGTCGTGCTCTACCAACTGAGCTATTCCCGCAAAGAGGTTACTGCTTACGAAGTTTGGAGCGGGAAACGAGACTCGAACTCGCGACCCCGACCTTGGCAAGGTCGTGCTCTACCAACTGAGCTATTCCCGCATAATCTTCGTCTTTCAATTTGCTGCTGCGTTAGCTTCCTTCACTCACACGGGTCACTTACTGAAGTAAGCTCTCTGTGATTCGTTCCGTTGCTGCCTTGCCGCAAACCGAAATACTTGATTCTGGAACTTCGTGTTACTGCTGCGCACCGTTGTAAATTCTTCACCGGTACGGGGTGCGCATTATACGAGAAATCCTTTCAGTCGCAAGAGTCTAAAAGCAAAATTTTGCGCTTTCAGTTCGTTTGCTGCTTTAATCGGCAACCTGATGATTTCCTGCGCACCCTTTGCCGATTAAAGCTGCAAGAAGTGCTCGCGGTAATACGCCAACTCAGCAACGGACTCGCGAATATCGTCCAGCGCCTGATGGCTGCCGGCTTTTTTGAAGCCTGGCAAGATATCCGGTTTCCAGCGACGCGCCAGTTCTTTCAGCGTGCTGACATCCAGATAACGGTAATGGAAGTAGGCTTCCAGCTCCGGCATGTATTTGAACAGGAAGCGACGATCCTGACCGATGCTGTTGCCGCAAATCGGAGAAGTGTTGGCCGGCACCCACTGCTTGAGAAATTCGATGGTCGCCCGCTCTGCAGCACGGTCGTCGTATTGGCTGGCTTTCACACGTTCGACCAAGCCACTGTTGGTGTGCGTACGCACATTCCACTCATCCATCAATGCCAATTGCTCATCAGACTGATGCACCGCAAACACCGGGCCTTCTGCCAGAATGTTCAGGTTGGCATCGGTGACGATCGTGGCGATCTCAATAATGCGATCCTGCTCCGGATCCAATCCGGTCATTTCCAGGTCGATCCAAATCAGATTATTTTCATTTCCAGCTGTCATGCGTTTCCCGCCTGTTGCCAAAGTCGTCATTACACTCGTTTCAGGTGTATCATAGACGTTTTGCCCAGCGGGGCGAAGCCTGGCGAAAGCCGTGAGAGGATGCGTGAGCAAAAATAAACTGTCGAAGGGTCAACAACGTCGCGTAAGCGCTAACCATCAGCGTCGTCTGCAGCAACGGAATGAAAAGCCGGAACCGGATGACAACCTGTTTGGAGAAGCGAGCGAAGGCGTGGTGATCAGCCGTTTCGGCATGCACGCAGATGTGGAAGATGGCGTGGGCGAAGTGCATCGCTGCAATATCCGTCGCACCATTCGCTCGCTGGTCACCGGTGACCGGGTGCTGTGGCGTGCGGCGATTGGCGGCGGCAAAGGCATCGTAGAAGCGGTTCACGAACGTAAAACGGTGCTGACCCGTCCGGACTTCTATGATGGCGTTAAACCGATCGCGGCGAACATCGATCAGATCATCATTGTGTCGGCGATCCTGCCGGAACTTTCGCTCAATATCATCGATCGTTATCTGGTGGCCAGTGAAACCCTGGGCGTTGAGCCGCTGCTGGTCCTGAACAAAACCGATCTGCTCGACGCGGAAGCCCGCGCATTTGTGGATGAGCAGATGGATATCTATCGCAAAATTGGCTATCGCGTGTTGATGGTCTCCAGCCGTGCCAAAGATGGCCTGGCGGAGCTGGAACAGGCCTTAACCGATCGCGTGAGCATTTTTGCGGGTCAATCTGGTGTGGGTAAATCCAGTTTGCTGAACAATCTGCTGGGACTGGAATTGGCGGGCGATGAGATTCTGACCAACGATGTCTCTGATAACTCCGGTCTGGGCCAACACACCACCACAGCCTCACGCCTGTATCACTTCCCGCACGGCGGCGACGTGATTGATTCTCCAGGCGTACGTGAATTCGGTTTATGGCATCTGGAGCCGGAACAAATCACCCGTGGATTTGTCGAATTTCGTGAGTTTATCGGCGGTTGCCGTTTCCGCGACTGCAAGCATGATACCGATCCCGGCTGCGCCATTCGCGAAGCGGTAGAGGATGGAACAATCAACATCTCGCGCTTCGATAACTACCACCGGATTCTGGAGAGTATGGCGCAGGTAAAAACGCGTAAAAACTTTTCCGCCAGCGAAGATTAACGGGTACAACGGCACATTCGCCAACTGACCGGGGCGCTGCTACAATCCGCCCCCTTTTGTGTAAACCAAGCGTAATTAAGCCAGGAGGCAACGGTGTTTGATCGTTTTAAACTCGGCCTGAATCATATTCTGCCTAAAAAAGGGCTGACCGAACTTGCCGGCTGGGGCGCCAGTCGTCGCGGTGGCTGGCTGACCAAAGCGGTCATCGACATTTTTGTCTGGTACTACAAAGTGGATATGGCCGAAGCCAGCAAACCCCATACCGGTAGCTATCGCACCTTCAATGACTTCTTCGTGCGTCCGCTAAAAGAGGGAGCGCGACCGATTGATCCCGACGCGACCTTGCTGGCGCTGCCAGCCGATGGCGCGGTGAGCCAGTTAGGCCGCATCGAAGGCGATCAGATCTTCCAGGCGAAAGGCCATTACTATTCGTTGCAGGCCTTGCTGGCCGGTAACGACGATCTGGCGGAAAAGTTCGTCGATGGCGAGTTCATCACCACCTATCTCGCACCGCGCGATTATCACCGTGTGCACATGCCCTGTAACGGCATTCTGCGCGAAATGATTTATGTGCCGGGCGACCTTTACTCCGTCAACCCGCTGACAGCACGTAACATCCCGAACCTGTTTGCACGCAATGAGCGTGTGATCTGCGTCTTCGATACCGATCATGGCCCGATGGTGCAGATCCTGGTGGGAGCGACCATTGTGGGCAGCATCGAAACCGTGTGGGCGGGCACCATTACGCCACCACGTGAAGGGGTGATTAAACGTTGGCGTTATCCTTCAGCCGATCATGACGGCGCTGTTGTGCTGTTGAAAGGTCAGGAAATGGGGCGTTTCAAACTCGGTTCGACAGTGATTAACTTGTTCGCACCGGGCCGCGTCAAGCTGGCGGAAAGTCTCGAAGCCGAGAGTAAAACCCGTCTTGGCCAACCGCTGGCGATTGCCCTGCCGCAGCCCGGCGAAAGCGCCCCGCTCGCTGAATAACCGGAACCTATCCCGTGCGCGTTTTTCTCTCTCTGCTGCTGAGCCTGGTGCTCAGCAGTTCTGTATTGGCAGCCACCGTTCCTCCTGCGAGTCAACTGAAGCAGGAACTGGATGCGGCCAAATCCGCCAAAGCCTCTCCCGCTCAAGCCGAGCAAGTTCAGGCGATTGAAGCGGCGATCAATTTCCTCGCTGAGCGTGATGAATCGCTGGAGCGTGCCAAACAGTATCAGCAGGTGATTGATGATTTCCCACGGCTGGCACGTGAACTGCGTCAGCAGATTGCCACGCTGACCGACAGCAGTAAAACGGTTCGCACCAACATGAGCAGCGCCGAGCTGGATCAGGAAATCCTGCAAATCAGCAGCCAGCTGCTGGAAGAAGGCCGCCAGGCGCAGCAAGAGCAGGACCGCGCACGTGAGATCAGCGATTCACTTTCACAGTTACCGCAGCAGCAGACTGACGCACGCCGGGCGATGACCGAAAGCGATCGCCGTGCTCAGGGCTTTTCTGCGGCCGCTACGCCGCTGGCTCAGGCGCAGATTTATGCCCGACTGGCCGAGAATGCCGCCAATAAAGCGCGTGTGGATGAGTTAGAACTGGCACAGCTCTCCGCCAATAATCGCCAGGAGCTGGCGCGTATGCGGGCGGAGGTGCATCAGCGCAAAGTGACGCAGCTGGATAACTATCTGCAATCGCTGCGCAATCAACTGAATAACCAGCGTCAGCGAGAAGCGGAACTGGCGCTCGAACGCACTGAACAGCTGGCGGAAAACAGTGGCGATTTACCGGCTTCGATCAGCGATCAATTCCGCGTCAACCGTGAGCTATCAGCCGACCTGAATGAGCAGGCTCAACGTATGGATTTGGTCGCTTCGCAGCAACGTCTGGCCACCAACCAAACGCTACAGGTGCGCCAGGCTCTCAGCACGCTGCGCGAACAATCACAATGGCTGGGCGCCTCGAATCTGCTGGGTGAAGCCTTGCGTGCGCAAGTCGCCAGATTGCCGGATATGCCGAAGTCGCAGCAGATTGACAGCGAGATGGGCCAACTGCGTGTGCAACGGCTGCATTATGAAGATTTGCTGGAGCGGCAAAAGGATCTGCGCAAAGAGAAGCAGGATGACGGCACGCCGTTCACCAGCGAGCAAACCCGTATTCTTGATGCCCAGTTGAAAACCCAGCGCGAGCTGCTCAATTCACTGATCTCCGGCTGCGATACACTGATTCTGGAAATCACCAAGCTGAAGGTGTCGAACACGCAGTTGCAGGACGCCCTGGGTGAAGTGAAGGAAGCTACGCACCGTTATCTGTTCTGGACGGCGGATGTCAGCGCCATCGACCTGAAGTATCCGATTGACGTGGCGCGTGACTTAACCCGCCTGCTGTCGCTGGATACCTTAGGGCAACTGGGTAAAGCGCTGGCGATGATGTTTACCAGCAAAGAAACCGTGATGCCAATCATCTGCGCAGTGCTGTTGGTGGGCTTCAGCATCAGCTCGCGCCGTCATTACAATGCCTTTATGGCGCGTTCCGCCAGCAAAGTGGGCAAAGTGACCCAGGACCGCTTTAGCCTGACATTGCGCACCGTGTTCTGGTCTATTCTGGTCGCCGTGCCGCTGCCAGTATTGTGGGCCGCGCTGGGCTTTGGTTTGCAGCACGCCTGGCCTTATCCGTTTGCCGTTGCGATTGGAGATGGCATCACCGCCACACTGCCGCTGCTGTGGGCCTTTATGATCAGTGCTGCTTTTGCGCGTCATGATGGGCTATTTGTGGTGCACTTCCGCTGGCCGCAGGCGCGGGTAGCGCGTGCTATGCGTTACTACTCTCTGACGGTTGGCCTGATTGTGCCGCTGATCATGCTGCTGATTGCCTTTGCCAATCTCGACGATCCGCAGTTCTCCGGCACGCTCGGTCGCCTGTGCTTCATTTTGATTTGCGGTGCGTTAAGTATTGTCACCGTCAGCCTCAAACGTGCAGGCATTCCGCTGTATCTGGATAAAGAGGGCAACGGCGACAACTTCGTTAACCGCATTCTGTGGAACCTGATGATTGCCATCCCGCTGGTGGCGGCGTTGGCTTCCTGCATCGGCTATCTGGCGACGGCGCAGGCGCTGCTGGCGCGCCTGGAAACCTCGGTAGGCATTTGGTTCTTCCTGCTGGTGATTTACCACATTATCCGCCGCTGGATGCTGATCCAACGCCGTCGCATCGCCTTTGATCGCGCCCGCCAACGCCGTGCCGATATGCTGGCGAACCGCGCGCGCAGTGAAGAAGAGAAAGAGCAACAGACTCCCGCCAACGCCGATACGATTGAGATCGATGAACCGAGCCTGGATCTGGATGAGATCAGTGCGCAGTCGTTGCGTCTGGTGCGCTCTATTCTCACGTTGATCGCACTGGTATCGGTGATTGTACTGTGGTCAGAAATTCACTCGGCCTTTAGTTTCCTCGACAACATCCCACTGTGGGATGCCAGCACCACGGTGCAGGGCGTAGAGAGCGTGCAGCCGATTACGTTGGGCGCGGTGCTGATTGCCATCCTGGTATTCATTATCACCACTCAGCTGGTGCGTAATATGCCTGCCCTGCTGGAACTGGCGTTACTGCAACACATCAGCCTGTCACCTGGCACCGGTTATGCCATCACTACCCTGACCAAGTACGTGCTGATGCTGATTGGCGGATTAGTCGGCTTCTCGATCATTGGCGTTGAGTGGGCAAAACTGCAGTGGCTGGTGGCGGCGTTAGGTCTGGGGTTGGGCTTTGGTATGCAGGAGATCTTCGCCAACTTTATTTCTGGTCTGATTATCCTGTTCGAAAAGCCAATTCGTATCGGCGATACCGTTACCATTCGCGATCTGACCGGCAGCATTACCCGCATCAATACCCGCGCTACGACGATTACCGATTGGGACCGTAAAGAGATCATCGTGCCGAACAAGGCCTTTATCACTGAGCAGTTCGTTAACTGGTCGTTGTCGGATTCTGTCACGCGTGTGGTGCTGACCATTCCGGCTCCGGCTCATGTTAACAGTGATGAAGTCACCAACATTCTCAAGCAGGCGGCCGAGCGCTGTACCTACGTGCTGGATATGCCCGCACCGGATGTATTCCTGGTGGATTTACAGCAAGGCATTCAGCTGTTTGAATTGCGTGTGCACGCGGCTGAGATGGGCCACCGCATGCCGCTGCGTCATGAGTTGCATCAGTTGATTCTGCGCGGCTTTGAAGAGCACGGTATTGAGATGCCGTTCCCACCATTCCAGGTGCGTATGGAAACGCTGGGGCGTAAAACACCGGCCAGCAATGGCTCACCGTCCAGCCAGACCTTTAAATCTGGCGGCTTATAAATGACAACGCCCGGCAATGACCGGGCGTTGTTTTTTCTGCTGAGCGTTACTTCACAAACTCTTCGCCCTGCGCGATATCTTTCTTCAGCGTTTCCAGCATACCGTTAAGTGCCTGCTGTTCAAACGCACTCAAAGAACCCAACGGGCGACGTTCCACGATACCGTTCTTGCCGATAAGCAGCGGCTGAGAGAAGAAGCGCGCATACTCACCGTCCCCTTCAACATAAGCGCATTCGACCACGTTTGCTTCGCCCTGCAGCGCACGCACCAGTGAGAGACCAAAGCGCGCAGCAGCCTGCCCCATGGATAAGGTCGCCGATCCACCACCAGCTTTCGCTTCCACCACTTCGGTGCCGGCGTTTTGAATACGCTTAGTGAGGTCAGCCACTTCCTGTTCGCTGAAGCTGATGCCTTTAACCTGCGACAGCAGCGGCAAAATTGTCACGCCTGAGTGCCCCCCCACCACCGGGACCTCGATCTCGGTAGGCTGCTTGCCTTTCAACGCTGCAACAAAGGTGTTGGCGCGGATAATGTCGAGGGTTGAGACACCAAACAGGCGGTTCTTGTCATACACGCCGGCTTTCTTCAACACTTCAGCCGCAATCGCCACCGTGGTGTTAACCGGATTAGTAATCACACCAATCAGCGCTTTCGGCGCGGTGCTGGCAACCTGCTCGATCAGGTTACGCACAATGCCTGCGTTAACGTTAAACAGGTCGGCGCGATCCATGCCGGGTTTACGTGCCACACCCGCAGAAATCAGCACAATATCGGCGCCCTGCAGCGCAGGTGTCGCGTCTTCGCCACTGAACCCTTCCACCTTCACTGAGGTAGGAATATGGCTGAGATCAACCGCCACCCCGGGGGTAACCGGGGCGATATCATAAAGTGAGAGAGCGGAACCTGCGGGTAATTGAGTCTTGAGCAGCAGTGCGAGCGCCTGGCCAATACCACCGGCTGCACCGAGAACGGCAACTTTCATCCTGAACTCCTTATGAAGGTGGGGCAGAGATATGCCGAAAATCCATCAGGTTACGAGTTTAATCAACTTCTCAGGCGATAGCGACAAACCTGTCGCGCAATAACATGACGCCGCAATCGGCTCCCGAGACATCTCCACTTCAGAAGTCGCCTGAATGATACAATCGCAGCCAGAAGACAATG
Source organism: Pantoea sp. SM3 (assembly GCF_000963995.1). Classification (NCBI taxonomy): domain Bacteria; kingdom Pseudomonadati; phylum Pseudomonadota; class Gammaproteobacteria; order Enterobacterales; family Erwiniaceae; genus Pantoea; species Pantoea sp. SM3. The sequence goes on along the minus strand of NZ_JZRD01000040.1, from coordinate 23,702 downwards.
GACGGCAATGATCATCGATATAGTTGTTACCACTTCAATACTATAACAACATTGCAACCTTCGCTTTGCGCGTCAGCCCGCGATTTTGGCGCAACACAAAACTCTGCTATGATGCCTGTCCGCAGTTGATTAGCGCGATTCTCTCACTACGCTTATTGCATAAAAATTCATCTAAATGCATAATAATTTATCTGCCGCTGGCCTGTTGCCTGCTGCACCCCTCTTTTATTGGTAGCTTATGCGAAACCCATCAAAACAAGACGACTTGATCAAAGCGTTCAAAGCGTTATTAAAAGAAGAAAAATTCAGCTCTCAGGGCGAAATCGTACAGGCGCTGCAGGAAGACGGCTTCGAGAACATCAATCAGTCAAAAGTTTCTCGTATGCTGACCAAGTTTGGTGCCGTACGCACCCGCAATGCCAAAATGGAAATGGTTTATTGTTTGCCAGCCGAACTGGGCGTGCCGACCACCACCAGCCCATTGAAGAATCTGGTGCTGGATATCGATTACAATGATGCCTTAGTGGTGATTCACACCAGCCCGGGTGCTGCGCAGCTGATTGCACGCCTGCTGGATTCACTCGGTAAAGCGGAAGGCATTCTCGGGACTATCGCGGGGGATGACACCATCTTTATTACCCCTGCGCGTAGCTTCTCCGTAAAACAGCTGCACGATGCCGTACTGGTTTTATTCGAACAGGAACTATAAAACCCTGGTCTTAACCGGCAGATAATCTGCCGGTAACATCCTTCCTGATGACTCGTTACCCGCCACGCTTGTTACAAAATCCTTTTTTAATAATAAGTTATCGATATAGCTGCCGGTTCTGCATCCGCCGAAATATTGGTACGACCTTTTCCCCTGCTTAACCATTCGCGCTATTTTACACTGCTTTACATATTGTGCTCAGTGGTTATAGCTTCTTATGGCGTATCAGCCAGCCGGATCAACCATGATCTTTCGCACGAAAAGATAATTTGATGCAGATCATTGTTTTTACGAATAAATAACAGTCAATGGTTAATGTTTGACCGTTTTTAATAACTTCCAGTTCTAAAAAGGTGCCATAAGGATAAAGAATAACAACCAAACATTATTAGCCAGATATTAATTTCATGGGTGATTAGATCTATACTTGTTTTCGTGATGCAAATCACACGAAAGAAAAAGATAAAAACAGAAGACGAGGAAAAATACCATGAACGTTAAAACTACTATCGCAACCCTGAGTGTTCTATCTGCCCTGTCATTTGGTGCTTTTGCAGCAGATTCTATCAATGCCCAACAGGCAGCGAATCTGCAACCTGCCGGCACCATTAGTGTGAGCGGCGTGGGCGGTTCTCCGATGGATATCCATGAGCAGCTGAATGCTAAAGCCGATCAGGAAGGTGCTAAAGCCTACCGTGTGATCGAAGCGAATACCGGCGACAGCTATCACGCCACCGCTGAGCTTTATAAATAAGTTGACCGAACAAGACGCAGTGTGAACGGCGACCCATTTGAGACGCATTTGCCTCTCAGGTTGCCAAATCCCATTTCAGGAGAGTGAATCATGAAAACCAAATTAGCTATCGCCATCGTAGGTCTGGCTTCCGTATTGTCCTTCGGTGCCAGTGCCGCCAGCCTGGTTTCTAACGAACAAGCCGAACAACTGCAACCGCTGAATCAAACCATCAGTGTGAGCGGTGTTGACGGTGATCAGACTAACGTCCGTCAGGAACTGTCGCAGAAAGCCGATGCTCAGGGTGCCAGCCATTACCGCATCATTGAGAATAACCGTGGCGACACCTTCCACGTGACTGCAGAACTGTACAAATAAGAATACATCGAACGTCGGGCGCCTGAACGGCGCCAGACAATTGATCGACGACCCGCCTCACCCACTTTTTGCCGCAGGTTGTTGATTACAACGAGGAGAAAAAATCATGAAAATCAAATCAACCATCGCAGCCGCCAGCCTTCTTTCCCTGTTTGCCTTTGGTGCATCAGCAGCACAACTGGTAACTGATGAGCAGGCGCAAAATCTGCAACCTACCGGCAGCACTATCACCATCAGCGGTACCGGCGGTTCGCCAATGGATTACCGTTCTGAGCTTTCTCAGAAAGCCGATGCACAAGGTGCCAGTGCTTATAAAGTGATTGAAGCGAAAACCGGCGACAGCTATCACGTGACCGCCGAGCTGTATAAATAATTCCTCGTCAATTCTGACGAACCCTTTGGCCCCGCTCGCCGGGGCCCTTTTTCGGCTTGTCACTTCACATTAAAGCGGAGCTGGCCTTCCAGCTCCTCTTCTGCTTCATCAAACAGCAGGATTAATGCGCCATACCGGCGTTTCTGCCCTGTCCCCAGATTCACAAACTCAATTTCCAGCGGCAATGGCAACTGCTCCCCAAGTATCGCATCCCAGAGATCGTCAAGATCGCTGATGGCCAGATCCGCCAGCGCAAAACGATCGCTGAACTGGCGATAGAAATGGGCTTGATCGACGATTTCGTCAAAATCAAAACGCTCGGTTCTCATCGTGATTCCCTCTTGCAGGCAGGGCCGCCCGTCAGGCCAGCCCACCAATATGCAGCGCTTTCACTTCCAGGTACTCTTCCATTCCCAGCACCGATCCTTCACGTCCCAAACCGGACTCTTTTACACCGCCAAACGGTGCCAGTTCGGTGGATACGGCACACTCATTAATGCCAATCATCCCGGCCTCCAGCGCCGTCGAGACGCGGAACACCCGTTGCAGATTTTGCGTGTAGAAATAGGCGGCTAATCCGTATTCTGTGTTATTGGCGCGCTGAATGACATCGGCTTCATCATCAAAGCGGAAGCAGGCGGCGACCGGACCAAAGGTCTCTTCCTGGGCCAGCTTCATCCCCTCATGCGCCTCGGCAATCACCGTCGGCTGCCAGAAGTTGCCTCCCAGCGGATGACGCTCGCCGCCGATCAGCAACTTACCGCTTTTGCTCAGCGCATCCTTCACGTGCTCTTCTACTTTCTCCAGCGCCGAGCGCTCGATCAGCGGGCCGACAATCACGCCTTCTTCAACGCCATTCCCCACTTTCAGCTTGCCCACGGCATCGGCCAGTTGATTGACGAAACGATCGTAGACCGCGTTGTGCACATAGAAACGGTTCACGCTGACACAAGCCTGGCCCGCATTGCGGAATTTGTTGGCTATTGCGCCCTGTACCGCCGCCTCAATATCTGCATCCTCAAACACGATATAAGGTGCATTGCCGCCCAGCTCCATCGAGACTTTCTTCATGGTGTCTGCTGCGTTGCGCATCAGCGTTTTGCCCACGGCGGTCGACCCGGTAAACGAGATTTTACGCACCGCCTGGCTAGCCATAATGGCGTCGCTGATGGCATGGGTATCGCCCGCCACCGCATTTAACACGCCATCAGGTACACCGGCTTCTTGTGCCAGAGCCAACAGTGCAAAGGCACACAGCGGCGTATTATTCGCCGGTTTGATGATGCCGGTGCAGCCTGCTGCCAGCGCCGGGCCAAGCTTGCGTGTCAGCATCGCCATCGGGAAATTCCATGGCGTGATAGCCGCCACCACACCAATCGGTTCACGTGTTGCCAAAATACGTGATCCGGGTTTCGCCGGCGGGATGATTTCGCCGTTGGCACGTTTAGCTTGCTCGGCAAACCATTGAATAAAGCTGGCGGCGTACTCGACTTCACCTTCGGCTTCCTTCAGGGGTTTGCCCTGCTCGGCCGTCATGAGCTGCCCGAGCCAGCTTTTGTTCTCAATGATCAGTTGATACCAGCGATGAAGGATCTCCGCGCGCTGTTTCGCGGTTTTATCACGCCATGCCGGAAAAGCCTGCTGAGCGGCAGCGATGGCCTGCTCGGTTTCCGCCTTACCCGCTCGGGCGACTTTGGCCAGCACTTCGCCGGTTGCCGGGTTAGTGACGTCAAAGGTAGCACTGGCGTTGTGCCATTGGCCCGCAGCGAAATAGCCGGTTTTAAACAGCGCGTGTTGTTGTAGAGAGGTGGACATCATTCTTCTCCTGCTAGTTTGCATCCTGTCAGGAAAGTATAGATGCCAATATCATCGGGTTTTGTGTCAGCGTGGGATCAAAAAGGCCGCTGCAAGGTGCAGCGGCCGATTTCAGATTTGGATGAGGGTGTTCTGGTATTTATCCAGCATCAACGAGAGCCGTTTCACCGGTTCGGTAACACTCTCCGGTGCCGAATAGTGATGGAGCTTTTCCTGATAAATCTCCAGCTCCTTCAACAAACGCTCAAAGTAGTAGCGCCGCTTGTCATCGCTGGTGGCTGAAATCACGCGATCGGCGGTGTATCGCAACTGACGGTGATAAGCCGAAAGCTCCGCGTTAACCGGGACCTCGGCATTACGCAGTCGCTGATGGCCGATAATCAGCGTCAGCGCGATGCGGTATTTGTCGATATCGCCGGGGAACAGATTGAGCAGCAGAAACAGCTGCTGATAGAGCGCGGGCAGATGGTTCTCGCGACGGCGCGCCTGATTAGTGGTCAAGGCCGCCACAGCCGCATACATAAAGCGATTCAACAATTTACGGCCGGTACGTGCTTTGGATTTATCGCGAATCAGCAGAATGACCATCATCGCCACAAAGCTGCCGATCCACTGGCCCAGGGCGTTATCGAGGAAGACGTTGAACTCAAACTTCATCGGATTATCCAGCACCAGCACATTGATGGTGCCAATCAACGCACCTAACGTACCAATCTGACGTCGTTGCACGAAGATACCGCCGATAAAGCCGAGTGCGCCAATCGCGATACACAACAGCAACGCGCTTTGCTGGGTGGCTGGCAGGATATAGACGAAGTAGAGCATACCGAGTGGCACGGCGAAGGCCATACCGTAGAAGAAGTCTTTCGCCATCATCAGCGGATTCGGCATACGCATCGCCAGTGCGGTGATGACGGCCAGCATCACCATACAGCCACTGCCCGAAGTCCAGCCGGTATAGAGCCAAAACAGAGAACCGAGCGCGGTCGCCACAAAGGTACGCACGCCGTTGATCATCGCATGATGGGTTTCCGCCGAACGTGCCTGAATCACCACTTCGCGCTGCAGGATACTCTCTTCCAGCGTGGTAATGCGGCTGTTACTGCGCACACCATTAATCAGCAGCAGATACTCTGTTGCTGCACCGACCCAGCTTGCCACCGTCATCGGCACGGTTTTATTGCTGACACTGATTAAACGACGCATCACCTTCATGCGCTTATGCACGTCATCGACGTTATGAACGTCTTTCTCAATCAGCAGGCGATACTGCGTCGGAATATAATCCGGACGAGCGTTTTGAATCAGGAAGGTTTCAGCTGCTTGCGTAATCAACGTCAGCGACAGCGTATTCAGCATCTGCAATCGGCGGCTGGTATTTTTCCAGCGCGAAGATTCCATCAACAATTGGCTGCGCATGCCGTTGAGTGCCGTTGTGCGACGTACCAGCGCGCTCCAGGTGCGATCCACCTCGTCTTTATCCGCGTGGGCGACACAGAGTTGCAGCAGTTTGTAATGCGCCACCAGCAGCGAATCGACTTCGGCATCAATCACTTTTTTGATCGAGCGCGGCGAAAACAGCATATCCGCAAGAATCGCACACAGAATGCCAATGACGATTTCACTGCAACGTTCAACGGCATATTGCGGTGCCAGCGTTAAGCCACCGCTGGCATCGGCGGTGACCACGATGATCAGCGCAGTGTAACCAGCCAAACCTAGCGCGTAAGAGTTCTCGACTTTAATCAGCGAAGAGAGCCAGACGCACATCCCCGCCCATAAACAGCACAGCAGCAGCATCACCACCGGTGCACGCACCGTGGCGATCATGATAGTGAGGGCGGCAATACAGCCAATAAATGTACCAATGATGCGCAGAATGCCGCGATAGCGCAGTGCGCCAGAATAGGGATCGCCCCCCGCAGCAAAGGCGGTACCACCGGCCACAATGCCGGCGGTCATCACCGCCCAACGCGGCGTTTCCAGATTAAAGTGAAAGCCAATCATCAGCGCTGCAACCAGCGCAAATGTCAGCTTCACCGGGAAACGCAAAAACTCAATCATAACGCCCTCGCTTAACCAAACTCGCGCAGGCGGTTAAAGAACTGCGTCATCGGCGAGACTTTGGTTTGACGATCTTTATCACCGGTGATCACCACCGTGGCGGTAGTGCCCGCCGGGAAACGGTTGCCCGGTTGATCGTCAAGATGAATGCGCACCGGTACGCGCTGTGCCAGTCGTACCCATTCGAGGTTGGAATCGATGGTCGCCATACCTTTGCTGTCCACGCTGCTGCTGCTGTTGGTCACGCCCGCAGCAATGCTGTCCACCGTGCCGCGCAATACGGTATTACTGCCCAGCGGGGTGATTTCGGCGCGGAAGCCCGGACGCACGCCATCCAGCTTGGTCTCTTCCATATACGCCAGCACGTAGAATGAGTGCTGCTGTACCAATGCCACGGCAACGGAACCACGGGTGATGAACTCGCCCTGATAAACGTTCAGGTTAGTGACCCAGCCATCTGAAGGCGCTTTGATGGTGGTGCGATCCAGGTCGATCACCGCCAAATCGCGCGTTGCCACCGATTTCGCCAACTGATGTTCGCTGGTTTGCAGATCGTTATTAGCCTGATCGATCGCTTCACGTGACATGGCACTGGTGCCGAGTTGGTTACGGCGCGCCGCTTCACGACGCTTTTCATTGACCAATGCCTGGTAATATTCGACATCCGCCTGGGCTTCATCCAGCGCTTTCTGGTAGCGCGGGCGATCCACGACAAACAGCGTATCACCCTGTTTCACCAGTTGGTTGTCGTGCACCGGCACGTCAGTGATAAGGCCGGTCACGTCCGGCGAGATCGCCACCACATCAGCGGAGAATTTGGCGTCACGCGTCCAGGGCGATTCGGTGTAGAACACCCAGGCGCGGAAGATGATCACGATTGCGATGATAACCAGCAGGATAGTAATCGCGTAACGCGCGATTTTTCTTATGAGCGCTTTCACTTAAAAACCTCAGACGAATAGACGGGATACAAGGTAAAACACGCAGCAATACAACGCTGTGTTAAAAAGTGCCGGATGCCACACCAGGTCATAAATTCCGCTGGGCGTCAGCACGCGTTTCACCAGCCAGAACAGCGCCAGCGAAACCAGTAGTTCAATGAAGATGGGCGGAAAACTCAGCCCGAATACGACAAATACCGGAAGCACACTCATTACGGTTCCTTAGTTCGACCTTGCCGGATTGCACCGATACCTGCCCTCATGCCGTATGGCACGTCGGGTTGAGAATCAGGGGATGATTGGGAGACTGATGGCAACATTCAGGCCGCGTTGAGCTAATGATAGCGTATCATCGTTTAAACACAGCCGTGTTAAGGTGCGGTGAACAGACCCAGCGTGCGTATAGTAACGCGCATGACTATACGTTTTCTACATATTGTGAGCTAAATCACTTTTTAGCCAGAGTAAACAATGGAACGACTTAAAGGCATGTCCATTTTCGCCAAAGTGGTTGAATTAGGTTCTTTTACCGCCGCGGCACGCCAGCTTCATCTTAGCGTTTCGTCAATCAGCCAAATTGTCGCTAAACTGGAAGATGAGTTGCAGGTCAAATTGTTAAATCGCAGTACGCGCAGTATTGGTCTGACCGAAGCAGGTAAGATCTACTATCAGGGTTGCCGCCGCATGCTGGCTGAAGCGTCTCAGGTGCACGAACAGCTTTATGCCTTTAACAATACGCCGATCGGTGTTCTGCGCATCGGCTGCTCCTCCACCATGGCGCAAAACGTGTTGTCTGCCATGACCAGCGATATGCTGCGTGAATATCCTGGTTTGAGCGTCAATCTGGTTACCGGCATTCCCGCGCCAGATTTGATCGCTAACGGCTTGGATCTCGTGGTCCGCGTAGGCGCGTTGCAAGATTCAAACCTGTTCTCACGCCGACTGGGCGCAATGCCGATGGTGGTCTGTGCCGCAAAAAGTTATCTGGCACAGCATGGCACGCCAGACAAACCGGGTGAAATCGATAATTTTTCATGGCTGGAGTACAGCGTTCGCCCGGATAACACCTTTGAACTGGTCGCGCCGGAAGGCCTGGTGACGCGATTGACGCCGCAGGGTCGCTTCGTCACCAATGATTCACAGACGCTGATTCGCTGGCTGAAAGCCGGTTGCGGCATCGCCTATGTCCCCCTGATGTGGGTGATTGATGAGATTAACGCCGGGGAGATCGATATTCTGTTCCCGCAATATCACTCAGAACCGCGTCCGGTGTATGCGCTGTATACCGAGAAGGACAAGATGCCGTTGAAGGTGCAGGTATGTATCGATTATCTGACCGAGTACTTTAAGCAGGTGGCGCAGCAGTATCAGCAGCATCGTAAGAGCTGATGATTCTGGTCGCCCTAGAAGGTGAGTTTCCGATGGGCGATGCCGCCATTCGGCAGTTACGCCATAGGGAAACTCAGACTGTTCGATAATGTGCAGAGTTCGCCATGCGAATATCAGACTCCACGGCCTTCAGAGTGGGCGCCATGGAGTCATCAGGCTTTGTAGCGTGCGCTATGCATGGGAATATCAGACGCTACGGTCATTCGTCAGGTGCGCATTTATGCGCACCTGGAATGATTATGCAGTACCGCCGACGGTGATTTTATCCAGCTTCAGGGTTGGCTGGCCGACGCCGACCGGCACACTCTGCCCCTCTTTACCGCACACCCCAACGCCTTTATCCAGCGCCAGATCGTTACCGACCATTGAGATCTGCTGCATTGCTTCAATACCCGAACCAATCAGCGTTGCACCTTTCACCGGCGTGGTCACTTTGCCGTTTTCAATCAGATAGGCTTCCGAGGTTGAGAAGACAAACTTGCCGGAAGTGATATCCACCTGACCACCACCAAAGTTCGGCGCATAAATCCCATACTCAACGCTGGAAATGATGTCCTGAGGCGTGGATTTGCCTGCCAGCATATAGGTGTTGGTCATACGCGGCATCGGCAGATGCGCATAGGATTCACGACGCCCGTTACCGGTTGGCGGAACACCCATCAGACGCGCGTTAAGCTTGTCTTGCATGTAACCTTTCAGCACGCCGTTTTCGATCAATACGTTGTATTGGCCTGGCACGCCTTCATCATCCACCGCCAGTGAGCCGCGCAGGCCTTCGATGGTGCCATCGTCAACCACGGTGCAGAGTTCAGAGGCCACCAGTTGCCCCATTTTTCCGCTGAAGACCGAAGTTTCACGGCGGTTGAAATCGCCTTCAAGACCATGACCAACGGCTTCATGCAACAGCACGCCCGGCCAGCCAGCGCCTAACACCACCGGCAATGTGCCCGCAGGCGCAGCAACAGCAGAGAGGTTCACCAACGCCAGACGCACCGCTTCACGCGCCCATGCATCGGCACGGACATCACCGTTTTCATCGGCATAGAAGAATTCATAGCCGGTACGCGCCCCGCCGCCGCTAGAGCCACGTTCACGTTTCCCCTGATCTTCCACCTGTACGCTGATCGACAGACGCACCAGCGGACGGATATCCGCAGCCAGCGTGCCATCGGTCGCCGCCACCAGCACCTGCTCGTACACGCCTGTCAGGCTGGCGTTGACTTCCTGCACGCGCGGATCGGCCGCACGTGCCACGGTATCAACACGATGCAGCAGTGCAATTTTGTCTTCGCGCGTCAGGCTGTCCAGCGGATTCACCGGCGCATACAGCGAACGGTTGATCACCGCTGAAAGCGTATGCGCTTTGCCATTGCCCTGCTCACGCACAATACTGCGCGCGGCTTCAGAAGACTGGCGCAGGGCGTTCAGGGTGATTTGGTCTGCGTAAGCGAAACCGGTTTTCTCACCACTGATAGCACGCACACCGACACCCTGGTCGATATGGTAAGAACCATCTTTAATGATTTTGTCTTCCAGCACCCAGGATTCATGGAAACTGGACTGGAAGTAGAGATCGGCATAATCCAGACGACGTTCTGAAAGCTGCCCTAACAGGGAAAAAAGGTCCTGCTGATTAATGCTGTTCGCAGCTAGTAACTGCTCACTTACCAGATTCAGAGTCATCGTTTCTCACTCATTATGTGCTCGGATAGTCATAGCCTGCGGCAATTCCCCGACGGCGTCAAATTCACTTCTTGTCGTCTTCGCGCGGTTTGCGCAGCACTTCATTGATTTCCGGTTTATCCAACGGTCCGCTTATGTGATAACGCAGTAGCGAAATCTTATTCCACAGCGGGCCCAATACTTTACTGGCGGCAAATACGGCGGCCCCGATCACCGGGTTGACTACAAAGGCCGTCGCCACACCCACCGAAGCGGAGATCTCAGGGGCAACGACCGCTTCCATATCAATCTGGCGTTTTGCCAGATCGATCTGCCCCTGCATGGCGATATCCGCCTCAAGGCCATCGACCAGCAGGTTATCCGTGTGCATTACACCGTTTTCGATCCACGCCGTGCCGTTAATTGAATCGAAATAGAAGCCCTCGCTGAAGGTGTCACTGAAATCGAAGCGCAGCTTACGCAGTAAGGCGTCAAAACTCATCAGGCGGAGCAACTGCCCTGCGCGCCCGGTATTCACATCCGCAATCTGGCCTTTGCCAAAATGGGTTTTCAGCGTACCGCTCAACGTTTCCGCTGAAGGCTGCCACGGGGCGGAACGCCAGTGCAGGTCATAATCCACGTGAAACGGCGCGTCACGAAGTGGGGTATTCATCCCAAACCAGTTAACGGCGTCATTGATGTTTTTACCGCTCAGACTGCCTTTTAATGAGGTACGCTGATTGCCCGGCTTGTTGACCCATTCGCCGTTGATCTTCAGCTTCGCACTGCCGGAATCCACGCTACCGTTAGTAAGTGCTAACGTATCTCCCTGCGGCTGTAATCTGGCCTGCATATGTCCAAACTTCTGCCCGCGCAGCCAGCACTCATCACAGTTTAGCTGCATCGCTGGCCAGTTACTGAAGTCGACTGTGCTGCTGTTGCCACCCAACGGCGAGGCGTTGTTTTCGCTGCTGTTCGCCCATTCTGGATTGTAGTAAAGATAGCTAAGGTCGATCTGCCATGGCGCATGCTGTGCGGTTTGCAAACTGCCGCGCGCTTCGCGGCTTTCCAGCTGGAGTTGCGTGTTGCCGGTCGGCCCTTGCGTGACGGTGGCATTAACGTCATGCCACTGCTGTCCACCCAGCATCAGTGCCGGTGTCCGCAGAGTCACATCACCCGGTAACAGCGCGCCGCCCACTTCCGTTTCGCCCTGAGCATTACGCGAACCACTGCTTCCCGCCAGTAGCCCCATCCAGGCTTCACCATCCAACGGGGGTAAATTGAGTTCCATCCCGCGTTTTTCTGGCAGCTTCGGCGTGCTTTTCGCATCGTTGAGCCAGATGCCGCGATCCACGCGCAGCTGGGGTTCGAGAATCCAGCGGCTGTTAAAACGGTTGTGCTCACGCACGCTGCCGCTTAGCGTGAATCCTTTCAGATCACCGGTGGCGTTGATGGCGATGGGCATCGCTTCGCCCGCCTGCTTATCCAGCGGCGCAGGTAAGTGACTGCTTACTGTTTTGCCTTCACCCTGCAAATCGACTTTATAGGTCGCACCACCATTGTGTGGCAGCGTGATGTCGACATTGCCCTGCCACGGCAAACTGCCGCTCAACTGACTGCTGACACTGGCCGGCAATACTTTCAGTTTCGACGGCTGCCAGTCGCCCAATAACTTCACGTTGACGCCGAAGTTGTCAGGATTCTCAGTGGTAGAAAAACGGACGCCGGTGGGCTGACCGAACCAGTTAGCCTGCATCTCTTCACTTTCGAGATTGCCGTTGTTGTAGCGAAAGCGCCCGGTGAGATTTTCCAGCGTGGTGTTTAACGGCTTGATGTGCACGCTGTTATTGTTCATCACCACATTCCCGCTGGCATGCACCAATTCACCATCCAGCGGAATATCGAGATTCAATGAACCGCGCACATTGCCACCGATTTGCAGCTGCTGCAGTGCCGCGCCCAACGTCGATTTCAAAGGCGTCTGTTCGAAGTAATCGGCAATCTGCTTGCCCTGACCGCTAAGATCGCCATTGATGATCAACTTCTCTTTGAGATAGTCCGGGATCACCGCGCTGACGTTACGTGCATCCACTTCTCCCAATTTGGTTTTCTCGGCTTTCATCCACAGGCCGTCGTTAACAAAATCGAGGTCGATATCGAGGTTTTCCAGCGCTGGCCAACCGGGCTGGAACTGGAAAGTGGATTGACGCAGCGGCACCCACACTTCAAACATGCCGTCATTGTGCTTAAACGGGAACAGGCTGGGATTACCGGCGAACAACAGCGTGGCATTGTCCACTTTCCCGCCTTTGATCGACTCGCTGAGGAAATGGGTCAGATCATGGCCCATTAGCGGTTCCGGGAAGTAGCGCCAGGCATCACCCGCATCGGTGACGCGAATGCCCGCCAGAATATCCAGTTGCGGCGCTTTGCCGACATTTTGCTGATAGCGGAAATCACCGCGCGCCCACAGGGAACGTGCCTGAACATCAAGATTCTGACCGTCCAGCGTCAGGCCGCTGGCATCGCGCTGCCAGTTCAGCTTGCCAGTGATCTGTTGAATTTGCAGTGGCGCCTGGAACATGTCGCCATAAGGCACTTCCGCTTGTCCCATCGCCACATCTAACCGACCGTTACTCACGCTGCCACTGGCGGTACCGTTGAGATTGCTGATCCCCGGCAATAACTCCCAATGCTGCCACGCCAGGTTGCGCCATTTGGCTTGCAGGCGGGTTTGCTCGGGCTGATTGAGCGGAATATCCAGCGCCAGCGCATCGATGTTGCCGCGCGGCTGCAATGCACGCCAGTTATCCAGTAACGCAGGGGATAAGGGTTTGAACAGCGGCACCAATGGTGCCAGACGCTCCAGATCCAGTTGGGTGGCACGGACACGCACTTCCGCACCACTGTTAGCGCCCAGCATCTGCTGGTCTTCGGGCTTCCACAGAAGTGAGAAGTGCCCCGGCGCCCAGGCGATGCCATCGGTGCTGAGTCGGGTTTGCGGGACGGACAAACTCCAGCCATTTTGGAAACGCGCCAGATGCGCGGTTAAGCCATCGACCTGCAGCTGGTGATCGCCCTGTTCGCCGCGCCAGCGTGCACCGCCTTTACTGAGCAACAGGTCACCTGCGTAGACATCGCCATCACGCAGATTCACCCACGCTGCAAGGCTGAAGCGGGCACTTTCGAGGCTGGTATTGTCACGCAGCCACGGACCGATCCACGGGCGCACATCGACGTCATCCGCTTGCATCCAGATGCGGCCATCGTTGAGTAATCCGTTGGTATCGTTGAGATCGAGTCGCACCTGCACCACACCGTGCTGCCCCGTAAAGCTGGAGAGATTAACTTCCCCTTCCGCGCGGTGACGCGTGCTTTCGTTGAGCCAGGTCAGACGCGGGATCGCCAGCTCAGCGTGCTGGCCAGAGGGCGTGAGAAAACGGATGCTGCTATCACGCAGATCAAAGTGGTCAAACTGGCGCAGAAACAGATCGTTGATTTGCGCCGGCTTAAAGCTGTTTTTTTGTTGATCGCTGGTGAGCAGCGGATGATTGGTTTCGAGACGCAGTTGCCAGAAGGTCAGATCGCGGAACTGCCAGCGCCAGTGCAGCAGCGATTGCCAGACATTAAGCGCCAGATTTACACGGCCAATGGTGAGTTTGCCATCTTCCGGCATCACAACGTTGAGATTGCGCACCTGCAGGGTTGGGCCGAAGTTCTCCCATTTACCCTGCAGCTCGCTGGCATCCACCGTCACTCCGCTGACGCGTGAAATCGTCTGCAGTATGTCGCTGCGATAGCTGTTGAGATGCGGCATCACGAGGCGCAACCCGCTGACTAGCAGCGCCACAATAACGATGATTGCGGCGAGCAGCAGTAACAAAATCCTCGGCAACCGCCTCACGCACCTCTCCTTGCTTCCCGTTGAATAACGGCGTTCAGCATCACGACTTACATCATGACAACGTCAAACTGCTCCTGAGTATAGAGCGGCTCAACATGAACTTTAACCTGCTTACCGACAAAGATTTCCACTTCAGCCAGCGCATGTGACTCTTCGCTTTTTAACGCCTCGCCCACTGCCGGGGAAACATAAACGAGGAAGCGATCGGAATCATAAGCATGATGCACACGCACGATTTCGCGCATGATTTCGTAGCAGACCGTTTCCACCGTTTTCAGCGTGCCGCGCCCTTTGCACACCGGGCAATCGGCACAGAGCACATGTTCAATACTTTCCCGCGTGCGTTTACGCGTCATTTCCACCAAACCGAGCGCCGAGAAGCCGTTGATACCGGTTTTCACCCGATCTTTGCTCAGTGCACTTTCCAGCGAATGCAGTACGCGGCGACGATGGTCGTCATTACTCATGTCGATAAAATCGATGATGATAATGCCGCCCAAATTGCGCAGACGCAGCTGGCGAGCAATCGCCTGCGTGGCTTCAATGTTGGTGTTGAAGATGGTTTCGTCGAGATTACGATGCCCAACAAATGCACCGGTATTGATATCGACGGTGGTCATGGCTTCGGTTTGATCGATGATCAGATAGCCGCCCGACTTGAGTTCAACCTTGCGCTCCAGTGAGCGCTGGATTTCATTCTCAACATCAAACAGATCGAAGATTGGCTGTTTGCCGCTGTACAGCTCCAGCTTGCTGGCCATTTCCGGGATATATTCGCCGGTAAATTCCACCAGCAGATCGCAGGTCAGACGTGAATCCACGCGAATGCGATCCAGCGCTGCGCCGGCAAAGTCGCGCAACACGCGCTGTGCCAATGCTAACTCGCCGTACAGCAGACAGCGCGTCTGGTTACGTTTCTTACGCTCGCTGACTTTGGTCCAGAGACGCTTGAGGAACGCGGCATCCTGCGCCAGGTCTTCCTCACAGATGCCTTCAGCAGCAGTACGAATAATGAAACCGCCGAGGTCGTCGCAGTAGGCGGAAACGACCGCTTTCAAGCGATCACGCTCCGCTTCGCTTTCAATACGCTGGGAAACACCCACATGCGATGCGCCTGGCATAAACACCAGATAACGTGAAGGCAGCGTAATATCGGTGGTAAGGCGCGCGCCTTTGGTGCCGAGCGGATCTTTCACCACCTGTACCACTAAATCCTGGCCGGGACGCACCAACTCGCTAATATCGCGTACGACGAAGTTTTTCTTCTCATCACCCGCCACGCATTCGGTGTGCGGCATGATGTCAGAAGCGTGCAGAAAGGCGGCTTTATCCATGCCAATATCAACAAACGCGGCCTGCATGCCGGGCAAAACGCGGCTAATGCGGCCTTTATAGATATTCCCTACGATACCGCGCCGTGCTTCGCGCTCGATGTGAATTTCCTGCAGAATGCCGCCATCAATATAGGCAACACGGGTTTCAGAAGGTGTAACGTTAACCAGCAGCTCAGCCGTCATCTTGTCCCCTTAACGCACGCAGTGACTGAAAGTGGCTCAGCAACTCATTGGTTTCAACCAGCGGTAATCCCACTACGGCGTGATAGCTTCCATTAATCTTGCGGACAAAGTTGCCGCCCAGACCCTGTATTCCGTACGCGCCGGCTTTGTCCATCGGCTCGCCGCTGGCAATATAGTGCGAGATTTCTTCTGCCGTGATATTGCGGAATGTCACGTCAGTGGTGACAAGGCAATCCAGCTCGCGTGCACTGTCAGCCAGCGCGACGGCAGTCATCACCTGATGCGTTTGCCCGGAGAGTTGACTCAGCATCTGCGCTGCGTGTGCAGCATCGCGCGGCTTTTCCAGCACGTTATTGTTGAGTACCACGATGGTATCTGCACCCAGCACCGGTAAATCCTGCGGCGCGACTGCCACGCCAGCGCGCGCTTTATCCAGAGCCAGACGGCGAACATACACTTCCGCCGCTTCCTCTGGCTGGCGCTGCTCTTCAACGTCGGTAACCAGACGCTCAAACTGCAGACCCAGTTGCGTGAGCAGTTCACGTCGACGCGGTGAACCGGATGCGAGATACAGGCTTATCATAGTCTTCCTTACTGAACAGCGAACTGACGACGAATCTTTCTCATTAATAAGAATAGCCAGGGCCATAGAATGCCGTCGACCACACTGCTCCAGAAGATTTCCGGGCGGAATGAGACGTTGATCACCAGGAATTCAGCCCAGAAAACAATTACATCCACCGCGAGCGACAGCACCATAACCATTAATGCCTGCTGCCACAACGCCAGATTTCGGAATAGCTGAAATTTGAAGGCCACCAGATACGCGATGATGCTGAACGCCAGCGCGCGCACCCCCAGCGTCGAACCGGCCACCAGGTCCATCACGGCCCCTAAAAAGAAGCCTGTTCCGACATTAACCCGGTGCGGTAATGCCAGAACCCAGTAAACCAGGATCAACAAAAGCCATGAAGGCCGGAACATGTAGATTTGTTCCGGCCAGGGCATGATTTGCAGAATGAGGGCAATCAGAAAGGACAGCCAGATAACCCATCGGCCCTGGCTGCGATATCGACTCAAGGCTGGCCTCCGCGTGTGTTCGCTGGGATCCCTTGCGAACGACTGCTGTTAGCGGGTGCCGGCGGCCCCATTTGCTGGCCAGGTTGCATCATATCCGGTGCCGGTGGGCCCATTTCGCCCGCTGGCGGCAAGACCTGCGGCATCATCTGCATCAGACGCTCATTCGCCACGCGGTGAACTTCATCGGGTGCCATTGGCATGTCGCCATTCTTATCCGCGCCCCACAACAGCAGCAGGTAACGCAGACGTTGCAGGCCTGCCGTCGGATGCGCCTGAATCACGGTGTAGGCACGTTGGGTATCGACTTTCACGGAAGAGACCACGCCAACCGGGTAGCCTTCAGGGAAACGTCCACCGAGGCCTGACGTCACCAGCACATCGCCAACACGAATGTCAGTGTTGCCCGGCAGATGTTCCAGCTGCAAGTCTTCGCTGCAGCCGTTACCCGCCGCAATCACGCGAATATCATTACGTAACACCTGAATCGGCAACGCATGAGAAGCATCACAAATCAGCAGTACGCGGCTGGTCACCTGACCCACAGCCACCACCTGACCCACTACACCTTTATCACTGATCACCGGCTGGCCTTCGTATACACCGTTTACGCTGCCTTTATCGATAACCACCTGATCGGTATACGGATCGGTGCCGGTTGAAATCACCTGGGTCACCATCTTGTGCTCATCCTGACGCAGCGGCGAGCCGAGCAGCTCACGCAGACGTGCGTTTTCCTGCTTGTATTGCCCCAGCATCAGCAGGTCACTGTTTTTCAGGAAGAGCTCACGGCGCAGCGCTTTGTTTTCCAGCTCGAGCTGCTGGCGTGAAGCCAGCGTTTCTGAGACACCGTCAAGAAGCTGTCGCGGCCCATTGGCCAGAAAGTAAAATGGACTTACCGACGTGTCCAGGTAGTTGCGGATCTGGGAGAAGGAGCTCACGCGACTGTCTGCGATAATAATCGCGATAGCCACAATGACTGCCAGAAAGAGACGCAACTGCAGGGAAGGCCCCCTGCTAAAAATCGGCTTCATAAATTCTGCGTGTTCCTCGACATCAGGGAAGAAGCGCCAGTCTTATGACTAACGCCTCCAGGGCTGGACGCATCTCGCCGTCGTGCGCAGCGTCGATAGGCGCGACTCCCTGCGCAATTTGACCACGGTCTCAGCCGATGAGGATTTACTCCTCGCTGAACAAATCGCCGCCGTGCATGTCGATCATTTCCAACGCTTTACCACCGCCGCGCGCGACGCAGGTCAGCGGATCTTCTGCAACAACCACCGGAATACCGGTTTCTTCCATCAGCAGGCGATCCAGATTGCGCAGCAATGCGCCACCACCGGTCAGCACCATGCCGCGCTCGGAGATATCAGAAGCCAGTTCTGGTGGGCACTGTTCCAGCGCGACCATCACTGCACTCACGATACCGGTCAACGGCTCTTGCAGCGCTTCGAGGATTTCATTGGAGTTCAGGGTAAAGCCACGCGGTACACCTTCTGCCAGGTTACGACCACGTACTTCAATTTCGTGTACTTCATCACCCGGATAGGCAGAACCAATGCCGTGTTTGATACGTTCCGCAGTGGCTTCACCAATCAGTGAACCGTAGTTGCGGCGCACATAATTAATGATAGCTTCATCGAAGCGATCACCACCGATACGTACAGAAGAAGAGTAGACCACGCCGTTCAGGGAGATGACGGCCACTTCAGTGGTACCACCACCGATATCCACCACCATCGAACCGGTTGCTTCTGATACCGGCAGGCCTGCACCAATTGCGGCAGCCATCGGCTCTTCAATCAGAAACACTTCGCGCGCGCCTGCACCCTGTGCAGATTCACGGATAGCACGGCGCTCAACCTGAGTGGCGCCAACCGGTACGCAGACCAGCACACGTGGGCTTGGACGCATAAAGCTGTTGCTGTGCACTTGTTTAATGAAGTGCTGGAGCATTTTTTCAGTCACGAAGAAGTCGGCGATCACGCCATCTTTCATAGGACGGATGGCCGCGATGTTGCCTGGAGTACGACCCAGCATCTGCTTGGCGTCATGACCTACGGCCGCAACGCTCTTTGGCGAACCGGCACGATCCTGACGAATGGCAACCACGGAAGGCTCGTTCAGCACGATGCCTTGTCCTTTTACGTAAATCAGGGTATTCGCGGTACCCAGGTCAATGGACAAGTCATTGGAAAACATGCCACGAAATTTTTTAAACATACTAAGGGATAATCCTGCAAGCTGGGGGCGGAAAATAAAATCCGCCTACTTTACCAACCACGCGAAGCCGCTACAAGGCGCAAAAACGTTCTGCTTCGGTGAAAAAATACGCTGAATAATTTTTTGGGCCGATTCGCTTATCCCTGGCCGCCGTTAAATAGCGCTAAGCCGCCCTATTAAACGTAAATTCACCCTCAATCACCGGGCGAATTTCGACATAAAATCTAACATTTCCAGCCATCATAAGCGCGGACGTTATCCACCAAATGGCAGAAAAAAGCGACTCAGCGCCGCTTTACTGGCTGAAGACCTAAATTCGATAACGTTGTGAATGTTTTTTCACGTTACTGTTCACCGGCAATGATGGGGCAAAGAAGTCGCCCTGCCCACCTGCCACGCCCAGATTCGCCAGCGTTTGCCACTCCGCGCGCGTGCGCACGCCCGCAGCAAAAACTTGTGTCGAGGTGGATTTGCATACTTCCAGTAAACTTTGCACAAATAACTGGTTTTCAGTACGACGTTCAATATTACGTACCAGCCCCGGATCGAGTTTGATCACTTCGATTGGGAACTGCTTGATATAAGCACTGCTCACCACGGTCATACCCGCCTGATCCACCGCCACACGACAACCAAACGCGGTCAACATTTGGAAAACCGGTACTAAGCGATTGATGTGTTGACAAACATCCGCCTCAGCAAGTTCAAATAAAAAACGTTTTCTTTGCGATTTTGTACATTGCAACAAAAGCTTTTGCAGCCAGCGCTGGAATGGGCGCTGTAATAAGGAGTCAATATTGACGGGTAAAGCCAGTGTTTCATCAGGCCACACTTCAGAAAGTGCCGCGATTCGCGTCACCAGTTGGCGATCCCAACTGTCGGTCAAACCAAGTTGCAGCACCAGCGGCATATACTCGGCCGACACCACTTCTTTGTCGCCATCGAACACGCGCGCCAGCATTTCACGGTGGTGTACTTTGCCATCCAGCAATACGGCCGGTTTTTGGTAAAGACGTGGGCCGCCGCGATTAAGGGTGTTTTCCAGCAGCGTTCGCCAGCGCACGCTACCACGCCCCATGTCTAAGGTATTGCCTTCACCGACTGACCAACTGTTACCGCCCTGCAAAGCGGCACGACGGGTCGCCATCTCGACATTTTCCATCACCTGCGGCACGGTTTCTCCGCTGCGCCACGCACTGATGCCAATGTGGATTAAATCATCGCGATCGACCATACGCATCGGCGGCAATGAGTCGACCGCGTTGATCAACTGATCGGCGATACTGTTGGCCTCTTTAAGCGTGCGGTGCGGCAATAACACAGCAAAATCGCTGCGGAAGTAGCGTGCCAGTAAAGCGCCTGGATAGCGCAGAACAAAAGTCGACAGCATATTAATCAGGTCAAACAGGTATTCATCCACCAGCGTTTGGCCCAGCGTTTCATGCAGCGTGTCGAGATCGGGCAGACGCACCATCATCACCACGCCATGCGTGCCCACATCTTCCTGATCTTCCAGCAGCGTGGCTAACTGGTTATCAAAGAATAGGCGGTTATTCAGGCCGGTGCGTGAATCCTGTGCGGCAAACGTACGGATAAGCGTATCAATGCGCAGGCGCTGCTCGCCCGCTTCCTGAAGATCGTTAAGTAATGTGTCAATGGCGCGACTGGCTTTTGGCGGCCATTCGGCATAATGCCCGACGGAGGGCACGCGCTCACCCGCCAGAATGCGCTCGGAGCGTGCTTCTAAACGCTCCATGTGCTGCCAGCGACGATTGATCCAACGATGCGTCATCACCAATAAAGCGGACATAATGGCCACCACGCTGAGCAGGACAATCAGCGTATAGGCACCGGTAAAGGAGCGGAACCAGGTTTTCGCAGGATCGAGTACCACTACTCGCAGTTCAAGGCCGGGAGAGTGTACCAACGGAAGATCGAACTGGATAAAACGATTCGGCTCATCTTCGAGCATAGGATTTTCATGGCGAGCGAGTTGAAACACCACGGTATTGCCGTTATGCATCTCAATCTGTTCCGCATTGATCACCGGCATGATGCGCGTCAACCACTGCGTCAGTTCTTGTGGCGATTGCGTTGTCAGCGCTTTATCGACTTCGGTCGCTAGCGTATTGACGCGTGTTTCTACGCGCTGTTGCGATAGCCAGATAAAACTAAAAGCGCATCCGACCAGCATCAATAACATTGCCAGTAAGCTTAATAATGTAATAAACGCAGAAAACTTAGTTGTTAATCGCATCCCTGTGCCTGTATCACTGCGGTTCTGAACGGTCGCCATCCAACGGCGCCAACCTGCTCATTGGCGTAAACCTGAGCAAAATAGCACAAAACATCGTCTGAATCAGCGCCAGACGCGCATCAAATTAGGCGGTGCGCCATGCTAATCGGCCCTGCGGCGCGAGTATAGCCGCAAAGTGTGATGGCTTGCGTTTCACACGGGCTTTTTCGTCCTATTCTCAACAGAGCGCTTTCGCCAGGAAATTTCATATTTTTCCGGGCAAAGTGGCGTGTCCAGCGTGAGTTGATCATGCTGAGTACCACACCTTTTTCGCCGGAGAATGTCATGAAGCTGAAGCAATACCTTACCGAATCCGACGTGACGCCCGAGAGCATCTTTAATATGCGCCGCCGTCAGGTGTTGAAAGCGCTAGGATTAGGCGCAGCTGCGGCAAGTTTGCCCGGCGCGGCGCAGGCAGATGTGCTGAGCTGGTTCAAAGGCAATGACCGCCCACCTGCCCCCGCAGGTCGCGATCTGCAATTTACCAAACCCGCGCAGTGGCAAGCTGATTTGCCCATGACGCCGTTTGACAAGGTTTCCGGCTACAACAACTTTTATGAGTTTGGCCTGGATAAAGCCGATCCTGCCGCCAACGCCGGCACGCTGAAAACCGAACCCTGGCAGTTGCGCATTGAAGGTGAAGTGGCGAAACCGATCACGCTGGATATGGACGACATCTTTAAGCGTTTTGCCATGGAACAGCGTATTTATCGCATGCGCTGTGTTGAAGCGTGGTCGATGGTGATCCCCTGGGTGGGCTTCGAGCTGAATAAATTACTCAAATTGGCTGAACCCACCAGCAATGCCCGCTTTGTCGCCTTTCAGACGTTATATGCGCCGGATCAAATGCCCGGGCAGAAAGATCGCTTTATCGGCGGTGGGCTGGATTACCCCTATGTGGAAGGATTACGCCTCGATGAAGCCATGCACCCTCTCACACTATTAAGCACCGGCGTGTACGGTAAAGCGCTGCCACCACAGAATGGCGCCCCGATTCGCCTGACGGTGCCGTGGAAATATGGCTTTAAAGGGATCAAATCGATCGTCAAGATCACGCTGACCCGCGATCAACCACCGACGACATGGAGCCAGATCGCTGCTAATGAATATGGTTTCTACGCCAATGTGAATCCGCACGTTGACCATCCGCGCTGGTCACAGGCGACGGAGCGTTTCATTGGTTCTGGCGGCATTCTCAATGTGGAACGTCAGCCAACGCTGCTGTTTAACGGCTACGCTAAAGAAGTGGCATCGCTCTATCGCGGGCTCGATTTACGGGAGAACTACTGAGTGCGACTGACGTTACGTCATATCACCCTGCTGAAAGTGGTGCTGCATCTGGCTGCCTTCTTGCCCTTCGTCTATTTGTTTATGGCAGCCAGCCAGGGTTGGCTGAGCGCAGACCCAGCCAAAGACATTCAGCATTTTACCGGCAGGATGGCGCTGAAGTTGTTGCTGGCTACGCTGTTGGTCAGCCCTTTAACACGCTACCTGAAGCAACCCTTGCTGATCCGCACCCGCCGCATGCTGGGTGTGTGGTGTTTTGTGTGGGCCTGTTTGCATCTGACAAGCTATTACTTGCTGGAGTTGGGGTACAACCACCTGCAACTGTTGGGTAAAGAGATTGTTTCACGCCCTTATCTGTTACTGGGGATGATCTGCTGGATAGTACTGTTTGCGCTGGCCATCACTTCGTTTCAGCGTGCGCAACGTAAATTGGGTCGTCGCTGGCAAACCCTGCACAACGGCATCTATCTTGTCGCGATCCTCGCACCTATCCACTATCTTTGGTCGGTGAAAGTCTTCTCGCCGCAGCCCTGGATTTATGCGCTGCTGGCTTTAGTGTTGTTAGGCTGGCGTTACAATAAGTTGCGTAATCTTCTGCGTCGATAATCCCCGCACGGTTGTTTTCCTGTCACGAGATCTGTTAAAAGGTGTGGCCTAAGGGCCGCATCCGATCAACTTCGCAGATAAGACCAGTATTTTGCTGCGAATTGCGACGAAACGGATATAATGCCCGGCTTTATTGCAAGCGAAGTCGCCTTTTTCACTCTCAGGAGTGACAAACGGCAGATGTCGCGGTATTTTACGCGATGCCTCACTGATTGCAGGAGATAGCAGCAAGATGGCGCACAAATTTCACATACTGCTTTTGAACGGTCCCAATCTGAATCTGTTGGGAACGCGCGAGCCTGATAAGTATGGTCATACCACGCTGGCGCAAATTGTCGGCGATCTGACGCAACAGGCTGAACAGCACGATGTGAAATTAAGTCATTTGCAATCGAACGCAGAGTTTCAGTTGATTGATCGTATTCACGAAGCCCGTGGCAATGTGGATTACATCATCATCAATCCGGCTGCGTTCACGCACACCAGCGTTGCACTGCGTGATGCCCTGTTGGCGGTCAGCATACCTTTTATTGAGGTGCATCTCTCAAACGTGCATGCACGCGAACCGTTCCGACATCACTCCTATCTTTCTGATGTATCTGCTGGCGTCATCTGTGGACTTGGCGCTGATGGATACTCATGGGCTTTACAAACGGCAGTAAAACGCCTGTCACATTCCAATTAAACAGAGTACGGAACCACACTCATGGATATTCGTAAAATTAAGA
>NZ_JZRD01000004.1:0-37042 GCF_000963995.1 Pantoea sp. SM3 | reverse complement strand
CCGCCATATTTAATGTCAGGCGGAGACCCGGCTTTCCTGACGTTCCAGTTCACGCACTCGCGGAATCACCTCGCGGCCAAAGAACTCAACGTCCTCATGGAAGTGCAAAAAGGCTAGCAGCAATAAATCGACGCCTGCGCGCTTCAACGCCATGATGCGCTCGGCGATCTGTTGCGGGGTGCCAATTAAATTGGTCTTAAAGCCGTCGTTATACTGCACCAGATCTTCGAACGACGATTTTGCCCAGTTGCCCTCACCCTCCGGTGACGCACTTCCCGCGTTTTTTACTTCATGCTGGAAGCCTTTAACGGCATCGGGATTGGCTTTTGCGATGATTTCCTGCAGGACGGACTGTGCCTCCTGCTCTGTATCACGGGCGATCACGAAGCCGTTTAAACCAATTTTAACCTGATGTCCGTAAGTGACGGCTTTCGCCTGAATGTCTTCAACTTGCTGCTGTACCCCTTCCGGCGTATTGCCGTTGGTGAAGTACCAATCGGACACGCGTGCCGCCATATCACGCGCTGCACGGGAACTGCCGCCCTGGAAGATTTCAGGTAAAGGTAAAAGAGGTTTGGGTTTTAATGCGTAATCGCGGAAGCGATAGAAATCTCCGGCAAAGCTGAAACTGCCTTCGCGCCAGATACCTTGCAGGCAGCGAATAAACTCTTCGGAACGTAAGTAACGCTCTTCATGATCGAGCCAGGGTTCGCCGATCGCTTTAAATTCGCCTCGGAACCAGCCGCTGACAATGTTGACGGCAATACGTGGACCGTAAAGATGACTGATGGTGGCAATCTGCTTGGCAGCCAGCACGGGATTCCATGGGCCTGGCAGTAGCGCGGCAATCACTTTGAGCGTTGAGGTGTGGCTGAGCAAGTCCTGTGAGAAGGTCACCGATTCATGCTGGTTATCTGCGCCGTATCCGGCAGTAAATCGAATCTGCGTCAGGGCATAGTCGAACCCTGCCTTTTCAGCGATTTTTGCCAGCTCGCGATTATACTCCGCGTCCCAACGGGTGCGCTGTTCAATCTGACTGATCACCAAACCACCGGACACATTGGGTACCCAGTAAGCAAATTGCAGGGGTTTCTTATCTGACATCGGCTTCTCCCGTCTATATATAGCATAAAAATATGAATTTCTATCAAGTTAAATCTTTTCGGTATATAAAGGGTAATGCAGCAGCTGTGCCAGATTTTCATAAGCATAAGCGATTGATTTGCTTAAGATGGGAGCGTTGCTTAACGGGTGAGAAGTTGCAAATACAACAGCCGTTGTAAACCGCCCGTCGCCATTGCAACAGTGAGAGGAGAAGAAATTGAATCTGCGCGTTGAAACAATCACCCCGTATGTCGCTGGCTTTTCACCGCTCAAAGCGGAGAGCATCGATTTGGGTTTCAATATGCTTCGCAGGCTCGATGACAATTGGCACAACGGCTACAGCTCATTGCCGTGACTGAGTGAGCGTATCCCTGTTCTGTAACGCGCAAATAAACTCCTGAATCTGCGGCCTGTTATCGTCCTTCCGCCAGATGGCATATAAGGTGATCTCCAGCGGTAGCCAGGGCAGCATCACCAGCGAAACGGTATCAGCAACCCGGCTCGCCAGGCTTTGCTGAATGAACGTAAAACCCAGCCCCGCTTCCACGCAGGCCAGGGCTGCCAACGGCCCGCTCACCTCGAAAGTAATGTCCGGTAGAAAACCCGCTTGCTCACACGCAGCCAGTAAACGTGCGCGTGCAGTGGGATTGAGGTGCGCATGATCGGCGATCCAGCGCTGTTTTTGTAAATCTGCCGGTGTGGGTACAGCGATGGCTTGTGCGTCAGGCATGGCTAACAGAATCGGTTCCGTCAGCACTTTTTTCTGCAAAAACCAGTCGCCCTTTTCGGGAGGGGTATGCAGCAGCGCCACATCCAGTGCCCTCTCCTCGAGTAATTCGCGTTGTTGCTGGGATCGCATCGCGTGCAGATGGATAGCGGTGCCACTTTGCTGATCAATCCGGGCAATGGCATCAGGCAGTAGGCGCGAATGTATCGCCGCCTCAACATATCCAATATCCAGACGCCCCCTGGCCGCCTGCGTCAGGCTGCGGCCGTAATCGGTAAGACGCGCATGGTGTTGCAGAAAAGGCGTGACCTCATCCAGAAATTTTCGCCCTGCTTCCGTCAATCGCAGGCGCTTTTTCTCACGATGAAACAGCGTGATGCCGAGTTCACTCTCAAGTTGTTGAATTTGCCTGCTCAGCGGGGATGCCGAGATGTGCAGCTTTTCCGCCGCCTGACCGACATGTTCCAGCAGCGCCACGGTGGCAAAAGAACGCAGTAATTTAATGTCCACAGCTTTTTCGGTCTCAACTCAGTCGAAAAGGATGATAGTCACACCCGCCGGTTCCCTGCAATATTTCATTGCTGATGCAGCTTAATGATTAAACAACGTTTTCTCTTTCGATGATGAACAAAGGCGGTAATGATGGTCAAACCTTTCTCCTCACAGCGCGTGGGCAACTATCTGGTCACGGCGATCAGTGATGGCACCATGAAAGCCAGCCTTACGCTGCTCTCCGGCATTGATATCCCCAGCGCAGAGTCAATTCAAGTGCAATCGGGTATCGATGTGCCGGGTGATATTCATATTTACTGTTATCTGATTCGCGGTGAAGGACGCACGATCTTGATTGATAGCGGCATGGGCGCCGTCAATCATATCGGGGGAGAATTACAGTCGAACCTGTTAGCGCTGGGTGTTGACCCCGACGCCATTGATACTCTGTTGCTCACACATTGCCATCCCGATCATATTGGCGGCTTACTGACGGCTAACGGTCAACCCGCCTTTGTTAATGCACAACTCTATCTCTCTCCGGCTGAAGCGGCATTCTGGCTGGATGATGACAAACTTGAAACAGCCAACGAACGCACGCAGAGAAATGCCTTGCTGGTACGTCGTACGCTGGAGGCCTATCGACCCAATCTGCACCTGATTGAGCAGAATAATCTCACTGCGGATATCCAGGCTATCAGTCTGCCAGGCCATACGCCGGGGCATACCGGATATCTGATTGATTCCGACAATGAACGTCTACTGATCTGGGGCGATATTGTGCATTACCCGCATATCCAGTTAGCCCGCCCAGAGATTTCAATTTCATTTGATAACGATCCGGCACTGGCTGAAGCCACGCGCAAAGCGATTATCGAACAGGTTTCAAGGGACAAAACGCGGGTAGCCGGCATGCACTTTGGCGCATCGGCATTTGGCTATATTGAGAGTGATATGCACTCCGGCTATCTGCTGCGGCCAAAAACTGATTAAGACGCCGTGTTGTGAAAGTCGTTGACGGTGCCACGCGTCAGATCATCCTGCGTGGTCGCCGTAAGAAATGCGTCCAGCAGCCCGGGAAAGCGTGCGTCCAGGTCGTCACGACGCAGTGACAAGAGGTTTTCACGGCCTGAAGGTTTTTGCCAGATGACGCCACTGTCGCGCAGCACGCGCCAGTGATGGGTTAAAGTGGATTTGGACACGCCTTTGAGCAGCGATCCGCAGGTATGATCACCGCCATCCGCCAGGATATTGACCACGCTCATGCGCATCGGGTTGCCGAGCGCGGCCAGCACATTTTCCAGACGGATTTCATCGCGCTGCGGGTGATTCTCCAGCATAGGCTGCCTCATAATAGTTCGTATAAACACGAAGTATCGGGCAGCGAATGCGGGATGTACAGCGCGGCAGCACACCGCGCTCAACACCTACTGACTGATGGTCTGTTTCAACGCGGCAATGGATGAGGTAACGCCCGCTTCCACCGACATGGTGAGATCTTCCATTTCCAGTGAGACCCAGTCGTTGTAGCCCATCATACGAACCACCGAGAAGAACTCCTTCCACCACTGCAAATCCTGGCCGCAGCCCACAGCAACGTAGTTCCAGGCGCGGTTTGCCACATCTTCCACCGGTTTGGTTTCCAGCAGACCGTTGATATTGACCAGACCCCGTTCCATCCGCACATCTTTACCATGGCAGTGATGAATCGCCGGCCCCAGCGCCCGAGCAGCGGCAATCGGATCGGCGCCCATCCACAGTAAATGGCTGGGATCAAGGTTCAGCCCCACCATGTCGCCCACCGCATTGCGCAGCCGGAACAGGGTTTCTGGATTCCACACCAACATGGAGCTGAAGTTTTCCAGCGCAAACTTCTCGACTCCACTCTGCTTCGCGCGCGCCACCAGCCCTTGCCAGTAGGGGATCGCCACGTCATTCCATTGATAGTCGAGGCAGTTTTTCAGTGTCGGCGGCCAGCTCACGGTATAGGTGATCCAGTTAGGAATGGTGTCATGTGGGCTGGCAGGCGGTAACCCGCTCATCATGACAATTTTTTTCACCCCCAACTCACCCGCTAACGCCAGGGCATTCTCGGTATCGCGTTTATGTTTCTGGCCAAGTTCACCGGGATCCAGCGGATTACCCGACACATTCAGAGCTGCAATCGACATCCCGCGGCTTTCCAGTGCTTTCAACAGGTTCTGACGCTGTGTAGCACTGCCCAGTAACGCTTCTGTCGGCAAATGTGGCGCAGAGGACCAGCCACCCGTCGTCATCTCAACGCCGTAAACACCCAGTTCCAGCAGTTTATCCAGCATTGCCTCAAACGGCAGATGCCCCAGGCTGTCGGTACAAAAAGAGAGTTTCATGGCAGTCCTTATTGGTAGTTGACCCAGGTCGCGCCGTTATCGGCGGAACGAACACAGTTTTCAATCCAGCGCACGCCTTCCAGCCCGGCATTAATGTCGGGATAGATCATGTTATCTAGCGTGTGCTGATCGCCACGCTGGGTAGCACTGATAGCGATGGCGAATTTCAGGTAGATGTTGGCCCATGACTCAGCCAGACCTTCGGTATGCAGCGCCCCGAGACGCTCATCCGCCAGTGCGCTGGCATGCAAATACGGCATACCGTGATGCATAAGTTGATTTGGCTGGCCCTGCACTTCGTATTTCAACTCGCCGGGGTTGTAATCACTCCACTCCAGACTGGCGCGTGAACCGATAATGCGGATGCTTTGGCTGTCCATTGAACCGGCGTTGATCGACGACGCCCACATACGCCCTACCGCCCCGTTGTCGTAATGCATCAGCACCATCGCGTTGTCTTCCAGCGGTGCGCGTGAGGGAATAAAGCTTTGGCGATCGCACAGCAGCGATTTGACTTTCAGCTGCGGTAGCACCAGTTGCGAGATGTAGAAGGTGTGAGTGGAGATATCGCCCAGTACAAACGAGGGACCGGCGATTTTCGGATCGACTCGCCACTTCTGTGCTTCGCTAAATTTATCGGCGCTGTCATTGGCGCTGAAGCCGTGGGTATATTGCAACTCCACCATACGCACTTCGCCGATCTCACCGTTGGCGATCATTGCGCGCATCTGCATCAACAACGGATGACCGGAGAAGCCGTATGTCACGCCGACAATCCGCTTTTTCGCTTCTGCCAGCGCTTTAATTTCCTGCGCCTCCGCGCTGGTGAAGAACAGCGGCTTTTCACAAATGACATGAATACCGGCATTCAGCGCCGCTTTTGCGATCTCAAAATGCGTGCCATTGGGGGTAGCGATTGACACGACTTCCACCCCATCGTCACGCTTAGACTCTTCCTCAAGCAATTGCTGGTAGTTGTCATAACAACGTTCTGGCGCAAGTCCAAGATTGACGCCAAACTCGCGTCCACGGGTAGCATCAATATCAAAGGCACTGGCCACCATCTGGTAGGCGGTGTTGTCACGCAAGGCACCGGACCGATGTTTATAACCCACCTGACTCAGGCGGCCGCCACCGATCATTGCCCAGCGGAGCGGGCGTGGAATGAGTTTTTCACCATTTAACATAGTCACTCCTGTTTTTGCACCTGGGTGCAAATTAAGTTGAGGGTAGATGTTCTTATCTGTTACTGCTGATTCTTGTTATTTATTCATGCGTCGATATCAATTGCACTGCACCTACTGCCGCCCTTCACGAGATGCTACCGAGTGCAAATTGCCTCAGAATCAGGCACAAAAAGGATGATTCTTGTGCTTACAAGCGCTGAATGTCAGCGATGCCGACTTTATAGTCAATCTGGCAACATGCAATTCAGCGAGGATGATCACAAAAACCCTTAACTTTGCACCCGAATGCAAAACTCATTGCAATCGGGTGCAAAGATCAAACATAATCGTAACATCATAAAAACAGGGTTATTCGATGTCATTTGCCTCATTTGCCTGCGCTTAGGTGTTTATTTTCAGTTGGCTTTCACGTTCAATGCAGGGGTCTCCGCCTTTTTATCCCTACGCAGGTGCTATGAATAAACCAACAAAGAAGCCCCATAAAGCCACAGCGAGTGATGTCGCACGACTTGCCGGCGTCTCAAAATGGACCGTATCCCGCGCTTTCACGCCCGGGGCATCCATTTCTGACAAGGCGCGCGAACAAATATTGAAAATCGCGGCGGAGCTGGGCTATCGCCCTAATCTGCTGGCGCGCAGCCTGTCGCAGAAGAAAACGCACATTATCGGCGTGGTCATCGATGAGATGAAGAATCCTCACTCGATGCTGATGCTCGACATGGTCACGCGTCAGTTGCAACAGCGCGGCTATATGGCGTTGTTGCTGAATATTGGTAGCGGAAAAAATTACAGCGCCGTGCTGACGCTCGCCGATCAGTTGCAAGTGGATGGTCTGCTGTTTCTCGGCACCGTGTTAACCGACGAACTGATTCGTGTGGCGCGCGAGATGCATCAGATTCCGCTGGTGCAAGTGTGCCGAAACAATGACGAGCCCGATATCGATGTGGTGAACATTGACGGTTTACGCGCGGGTAAACAGCTAGGTGAACTGCTGCTGGCGCAGGGTTACACCCGTATCGGCTATATGATGGGGCCGGAAACCAGCAGCCATCATACCCAGCGCCTGGATGGCCTAAAGCTGGCACTCCAGGAGGCTGGATTAACGCTGGAATTACTGCTCACCGCAGGCGAATACTCGCGTGAGCGGAGTTATGAAGTGCTGAGTGATTATCTTAACTCGCAAGCACCTCAGCAGCGGGTTGACGCCCTGTTTTGCGAGAACGACATTTTGGCACTCGGCGCACTGACGGCGCTTAAAGAGCATGCAGGCAACCGTTTTATGGCGGTGGTGGGTTTTGATGATATCGATGAAGCCAGTTTGTCCAGTTGGCAGTTGACCACGTTTAGCCAGCGATTGGATTTGATTGTCAATGAAGCCCTCAACCGCTTGATTGACGGAAAGGCCACTCCAGGTGGTGTTTGGTCTCAGGGAGAATTGCGTATACGACGCTCTCACCTGAAGCCGTGAGGTAACAAGGAGGAGAGATGAAGTTGTCACTGCATGGTGTTTCTGTCTGGTACAGCAATGCCGTCACTCAGTTACGCATCGCCCACGAAACTGGCTATAGCGGACTGGAGATTCTGCCTGAACATCTGTATCGCTATCTGGAGAACGGCGGCAGTTACGCAAAATATCGCGATCTGCTGGTGAAGCACCAGATTGAGATCACCTGCATTAATGCTCTGAAGCGCTTAGGTCGCTTCCACCCAGAAGAACGTGCCGCCCTGCTGCGTGAAGCGGAGAAAGTGGTGCAGGCGGCAGTGGAACTGTGCTGCCCGGTGGTGCAAATTATGGCGCTAAACGAATTAGATCATCTGCCAGACGCCGCACGTGACGCCATCTTGCTGGAAAACCTCTGCGCCATCGCCGATATCGGCAAGCCACATGGCATCAAATTCCAGATAGAAGTGGTGGCCTTCACCGCCTTCAATTCACTGCAACACGCGCTGGATCTGATTAAACAGAGTGGCAAAGATAACCTTGGCGTGGTGGTCGATTTCTGGCACCTGCACGCCGGCGGTGGCACTACACCGGATGAAGTGGCGCGCATGGACAAGGATTTAATCTACGGTGTGCATTTCTGTGATGGTCGCGCCGCCTACCCCGGCGAAGCCTGGGACGAATGGGTCCAGCGTAATTACGCGCCCGGCGAGGGCGATGTTGATATTCCAGCCTGGGTGGCGGCAGTGAAAGCCACGGGATATAACGGCGTATGGTCACCGGAATTATTGAGCCCGCGTAACTGGGAAGATGATCTCTGGGATATTGCCCGTCACAGCATCGACGACATGAAAAAATATATTTATTAAAAATAAAGGAGACCCGAATAACGGGTTTTCCGTGAAGATATTTGGCAATGGCGGGAAAACTCCAGCCTACGGAATCGCGTGTTGATTAACAACACGCGCATAACGTCTTTCAATACTTTCTGAGAACTTATAATAACGAACACGGATTCGTCGTGGTCGGTTGCGCGCTAATTAGCGTGTGGCCGGCCTATGTCTGAATGTCCGGAACGTCGTGCTCTGTCAATATTAATCTGCCGTGTCCATCAGACGATGGAATGATTAAGGGAAAGAAGTATGAACCGAAGAGAAGCGCTCTTTTCGCTGAGCGGTATTGTCGCGTCACTTGCCGTGGCACCGCAACTGCGCGCCAAAGAGCTGCACAATGTGCCGCTGGAAACCCAACTTAGTGCCGACCATTTGCCGCAGCCCGCGTGGCAAGACGGTTACCAGGTGCTCACCAACCCGCTTGACCGTCAAAATCTACAGGCCATTTTTGAACGTCTGATCCCTGCCGATAAGCTAGGGCCTTCAGCCACTGAAGCGGGCTGTATTGAGTTCCTCGATAATCAATTAGCGGGGGATTACGGTTCAGGGGCTGCGCTTTATTTGCAAGCGCCACTGCATCCTGAAAACGAAGAGAAAATAATGGGCAGCCCGCAATTTCTCTCGGCCCCCAAGGAACGCTATTTAACCGGTTTAAAAGCACTGGAAAACTGGGCACAGAAGCATCATCAATCCTCCTTCCATGCGTTAAATGCTGAGCAGGTTGATGATTTCCTAACAAAAATGGAAGACGGAAAAATCAATTTGGGGGCAGAGGTGAATAGCCAGGCCTTCTTTGAATTAATGTTACAAAACGCCCGAGAAGGTTATTTGTCCGATCCGATTTACGGCGGTAATAAAAACATGGCGGGCTGGAAGATGATTGGTTTTCCGGGTGCCCGTTATGACTACCGTCCTTATATCGAACGCCGCAATGAAAATCTGGCGCTTATTCCTGTCAGTCTGATCCCAAACGATTAATACCCCGGAGCTGAGTCAATGTCATTAGAGAGAAATAAGGCTGACGTGGTTATCGTTGGTATGGGTTGGGCGGGCTCGGTCATGGCGGAAGAGTTAACCCGCGCCGGGCTGAATGTGGTCGGTATTGAGCGTGGTGCGTGGCGTGACACTTCCACCGATTTCCCGGTGGCAATTGATGCCGATGAATTGCGTTTCCACACGCGTCGCAAAATTTTACAGCCGATGAGTGTCGAAACCACCACGTTCCGCAACCGCAGCGACCAGCTTGCTGCGCCGGTGCGTAACTGGTCCGCATATCAGTTTGGCTGGAACGTTGGGGGTGCAGGCACGCACTGGGCAGGAATGTCCTGGCGCTTCACACCGTGGGATTTTGAAGTGGCGACGCAGACCCGTGAACGTTACGGCGCGAAAAAGATGGCAGGCTTGCAGCTGCAAGATTGGGGCGTCACCTACGACGAAATGGAACCCTTCTACGATCGCTTCGAACGTATTGCCGGGACTTCCGGCTACGCTGGCAACCTTCAGGGTGAAAAACGGGTTGGCGGCAATGTCTTTGAAGGTGCACGTCAACGTGACTACCCTACCCCGCCGCTGAAAGATACGCACTGGATGAGCAAATATCGCAAGACCACCGAAAGCATGGGGTACCACCCCTTCACGGTGCCCGCGGGCAACCTGTCGCAAGCTTATGTCAATCCACTGGGCGTTAGCATGGGGCCATGCACCTATTGCGGTTTCTGCGATTTCCACGGCTGCGGTAACTTCTCCAAATCGTCGCCACAAGCCTGTATTTTGCCGGTGTTAATGCGCCGTCCGAACTTCACCTTGCTGACGGAGACAGAAGTCCTGCATGCCGTGAAGCATGAAGATGGCAAAACCGTGAAAGGCGTGAAATTTGTCACTCAGGATGGCGTGGAAGGTTTTCAGCCTGCCGATGTCGTCTGCTTCACCGCTTACCAGATGGATAACGTGCGCCTTATGCTGCTTTCAGGTGTGGGTGAGAAATACGATCCGCTCACCGGCCGTGGCACCATTGGTCGCAACTACAACTATCAGACTTGTTCAAGCGTGACAGGCTTCTTCGATAACGAATACATGAACCCGTTTATCGGCGGCGGTGCTTTAGCTGTGCAGATCGATGATTTTAACGGCGACAACTTCGATCATAGCGACCTCGATTTTATTGGTGGCGCGGGGATTATGGGCTTCTCCACCAATGGCCGTCCGATTCAAAATATGAACGGCCTGCGTCCCGGCACCAAACGCTGGGGCAGCGAATGGAAAGCGGGTTATGCGCGTGATTACCAAACGGCGGGCACCATCTTCTGCCAGGGCACGTCGATGCCCATGCGGGAAGCCTATCTCGACCTTGATCCCAACTATAAAGACCGCCACGGCCAACCCCTCCTCCGCCTGACGTTCGATTGGAACCAGAATGACCAGCGCATGGCGAAATTTGTAACCGATCGTGCAATCAACATCATGAAAGAAGTCGGCGGTCAGCACGTTGTGGTCGATAACCAAGCCGAGAAAAGCTGGAACCCTTACATGCAGCA
Source organism: Pantoea sp. SM3 (assembly GCF_000963995.1). Lineage (NCBI taxonomy): Bacteria > Pseudomonadati > Pseudomonadota > Gammaproteobacteria > Enterobacterales > Erwiniaceae > Pantoea > Pantoea sp. SM3. The sequence continues at coordinate 26,295 of NZ_JZRD01000004.1, read as the reverse complement.
CAGCTCGCACACCATTGGCGGCGCAGTTATGGGGGCCGATCCGAGTACTTCCGCGCTCAACCCGTACTTGCAAAGCTGGGATGCGCATAATTTGTTTGTGGTCGGTGCTTCGGCCTTCCCTAACAATGGCGGCTACAACCCAACAGTCACCGTGGGTGCGTTGGCGGTGCGTGCGGCGCAAGCTATCCATCAGAAGTACATCAATAATCCGGCACCGCTGGTGGGAGCATAATCATGGCGAAGGCAAAGAAAATTACCTATACCCTCGCTGCGTTGGCCGTGGTCGCCGCCATTGGCGTAACCGGCAGAATGTGGGTGGTGATGGACAGCTCACGTTCAAATGTGGCTGATGATAAGGTCAGGTTAGCCGATTTCCACAGCAGTGATACGGATGCCATTAAACGTGGCGAATATGTGATGCGCCTTGCGGACTGCGCGGCGTGCCACAACGCGGATTTCTCCGGCGGCTACAAGATCGACACCCCCTTTGGGGCACTGCAAACCTCCAACATTTCACCCGATCGGGAAACCGGCATCGGCAACATGACGGAGCACGATTTCTTTAACGCGGTCCGTCAGGGACGTGGCGAACACGGCTTCCTTTATCCTGCCATGCCTTACACCGCTTATACGCAGATGAGCGATGCCGACATGCACGATCTTTGGGTCTATTTCTCCGCGCAGAAGCCAGTGAAAAATGCCATCGATGAAAACGCTGGCATGAACTTCCCGTATAACATTCGTCTGGCGATGGCGGGTTGGAACCTGTTGTTCTTTGATAACAATGCGTTCAAGCCCCAGAGTGCGCAGAATGATGCCTGGAACCGCGGTAAGTACATCGTTGACGGCCCCGCGCACTGTAGCGTGTGCCACACCGCACGCAATGCGTTAGGGGGAGAGATCAGCAGCCAGTATCTGCAAGGCGGCAACTTAGGAACCTGGTATGCACCGGATATCTCACCGAATCCTCATGCTGGCATCGGAAAATGGAGCGATGAGCAGATCGCGGATTACCTGAAAACCGGCTCCAACGGGGAGAGTGTAGCGGCCGGTCCGATGGCTGAAGCGGTTGAGCACTCAACGCAATATTTCAATGATCAGGACCTGAAAGCCATTGCCACCTATTTGCGCAGCCTGCCAGCGTCTCCAACGGCTAAGCCAACTGCATTTGTGATGGATAAGACCAAACACGATCAGGCGGCACTGCGCTATGAGGTAGACTGCTCAGCCTGCCATGGCTTGTCGGGAGAAGGTATCACGGGTATGGTGCCGGCTTTTGCGGGTAACACCGCGATGCAGAACAATCCCACCAACATGATCCATGCGCTGTTGGATGGGGCGCGAGCGCCGCACACCGAAGGACGCCCAACGTCTGCCGGTATGCCTGCCTTCTCATGGAAATTGAACGATCAAGAGATGGCAGATGTGCTCAACTACGTGCGCAATTCATGGGGCAACGAGGCTGCCGAGGTGAAAGCCAGCGATGTTGCCACGCTGCGCAAAGCCACGGATGCGGGAGATAAGCTCAAAGTACCGGCAGCGAAATAACGGCTTCTCATCAATCATCAACGCGCCGCTATTCCTTTCTGTGCGAAGAGTAGCGGCGCAACCTATGAAGTGAATCCCGAAAGTTGGACACCATGCCAACGTATCGGAGGAACAACAATGAGCAGTCATAAGCATTCACCGGAATTAAAAAAACAGGCCGCTCTGCATCATTCCCCTCATCCAACAACCCTTAACATTTTCGGTAAACCGGCTTTCCAGTTTTGTGCGCGCTGACTTCTCATTGAGCTGGAATTAGCGCAGCAGTTGGTTAATTCCCCACAGCGCTAAAGCGTGATCGTCTTCAGAAGGCAAACCACTGATGCTCACCGCGCCGATGATCGCGCCCTGTGGGCTCAGCAGCGGGAAGGAGCCACCGTGATCGGTGTAATCTTCCTGACGAATGTTGCGCTGCTGCGCCATACGTTCGCCCTTCTGCTCATTAGCGAACCCTACGTACATGGAGGAATGACCGGTCAACAGTACGGTGTTGCGTTTGCGGCGCATCCATTCCAGATTTTCGGGGGCAGAACCGGGTAACGCCGCTAAAAACAGCACCTGCCCAAATGCATAAACTTCAATAGCAATGGGTGCGTTCATTTCGCGGCCACGCTGTTGAATGCCCTGACCAATTTGCCACGCCAAATCGAAATCGAACTGCGGCAAACGGTGCTCAGCTTCTTGTTGTAGCAGTGTTTCTAAGGAAGGCAGTGCTGACATTGATAGGATCCTCTCAAAATGAAATTTATTTTCCACTTTTTATAACATGGAAAATATTTTTCGCATGTGATGAGGATCGCAGTTCAGTTTGGGTTAACCCGAATCACGCGACACCATGGTAAACCCCATATCAATAATCGGATTTTCCACCGTCTGATTTTGCAGACGCTTTAACAATTGCTCAGCAGCAAGTTCGCCCATGCGGTGCCGGTCAATACGCACTGTCGAAATCGCCGGGTAATTGGCCGCCGCGAAATCAAGGTCGCCAAAACCAATGACCGCCAGCTGCTGCGGAATCTTTACACCACGCGCCTGCGCCGCCATCAGTGCGCCCTGCGCCAGCGTGTCTGAACTGCATACCAGCACATCGACGTCAGGGTGCTGATCCAGCAATTGTGCACAGGCTTCACGGCCGCGAGCCATCAGCGCCGGGAGTTGGACAGGTACATCAACCAGCGGTTTTATCGCCAGGAACGCTAATGCCTCCAGCAAGCCCTGTTTACGTTGCAATGCACGGCGGTCATCCGTCCATATCAGACCCGGTTTTTGATAACCGCGCTCGGCAAGATAAGCAGCAACACGCGCGCCGATCTTCTCATGAGAAAAACCGACCAGCATATCGATGGGCGTGGGCGTCATGTCCCAGATTTCAACCACCGGCACCTTGGCCTGTAACAACACTTTTTTCAACTGCGCACTGTGATGAATACCGGTGAGTACGATGCCATCCGGGCGACGGGATAGCAGCGTAGACACAGTTTCTGCTTCAGTTTCTGCTTCGTAACCGGTGACACACAACAGCATGTGATAGCCCTGCGCACTCAGGCTGTCGTTCAGGCTCTGAATGGTGTCCACGAACATGTTGTTATTGATTTGCGGCACCACTACGGCAATCAGGCGGCTGCGATTGCTCGCCAGACTGCCCGCTTGCGCATTGGGAATGTAGCCGGTGGCGCTGATCGCCGCTTTCACTTTGGCGACGGTCGCCGGGCGAACCAGATGCGGGGAGTTGAGCGCACGACTCACCGTCATCGGCGAGATTCCCGCGACACGGGCGACATCTTCCAGCGTGGGTGCAGCGTTGCGCTCGGGGTTGCGTAGTTTCATGGCGGCTCAGTGTAGAAGCAGATAGCGCTAGCATAGCAGGCCGCCCTGTCAAAGCCAGCGCAAAACGCTGCAAATGTTAGGGCTATCATTTAAATCCCCGGATTATCCATTCTGTGATCTGCGCTGCATTAAACCTCAGCGTTATTAGCGCATAGTCTTTACCGCACACAAATGTTAGCGCAATCATTTACAGGAGAACATCATGTCGAGTGTGAATTCCAGTGCCGTCAGCTATGCCAAAACAGCGGGAGCCGGTAACGCTACCGAGAGCGGTGACCGCATCGTTTGGGTCAATTTGTCATTGGCCTTTTTGCCGCTGGCCACACCGGTTAGCGATGCTAAAGTGCTGACCGGGCGCCAGAAACCGCTGACCGAAGTGGCGATCATCGTGGCGGAGATCGAAACACGTGACGGTTTCCAGGGCATCGGTTTTAGCTATTCCAAACGCGCTGGCGGTCAGGGCATTTACGCCCATGCCTGCGAAATTGCCGATGCGCTGATCGGTGAAGACCCCAATGACATCGACAAGATTTACACCAAACTGCTATGGGCGGGCGCATCAGTGGGCCGCAGCGGGTTGGCGGTGCAGGCGATTTCACCGTTTGATATTGCGCTTTGGGATATGAAAGCGCGTCGCGCCCACTTACCGCTGGCGAAGTTGCTGGGGGCGCATCGTGATTCTGTGCAGTGCTACAACACCTCGGGGGGCTTCCTGCATACGCCGCTTGATCAGGTGATCAAGAACGTGGCGATCTCACGTGAAAATGGCATTGGCGGCATCAAACTTAAAGTCGGCCAACCTAATACCGCTGAAGACCTGCGTCGCCTCACTGCGGTGCGTCAGACGCTGGGCGATGATTTCCCGCTAATGGTGGACGCGAACCAGCAGTGGGATCGTGAAACAGCGATTCGTATGGGACGTAAGATGGAGCAGTTCAATCTGGTGTGGATCGAAGAACCGCTCGATGCCTATGACGTGGAAGGCCACGCAGCACTGACTGCCGCGCTGGATACGCCGATTGCAACCGGTGAGATGCTCACCAGCTTCCGTGAACATGAGCAACTCATTCTTGGCAACGCCAGCGACTTTGTGCAGCCGGATGCGCCGCGCGTGGGCGGTATTACGCCATTCCTTCAGATCATGGATCTGGCGGCGCGCCACGGACGTAAACTGGCCCCCCACTTCGCGATGGAGATTCACATTCATCTCGCCGCCGCCTATCCCATTGAACCCTGGCTGGAGCATTTTGAGTGGCTCAATCCGCTGTTCAATGAGCAGTTAGAACTGCGTGACGGCCGTATGTTGATCTCCGATCGCCACGGCCTCGGCTTCAGTCTCAGCGAACAGGCACGCCGCTGGACCACACTCACACACAGCGTGGGCAAACGCCCTTAGTGGATCTTTGCGCTGGCGTGACCGCTGAGCTGAGCCTTAGCCAGCGTGCGCGCCAGAATCGAAGAGTACAGCGGTTTGCCGCCAAAGAACTGTGCAGCCAGGGTTGCGCCCAGGCACGTGATGATCATCGGCAGAATCAGCTGATAGTTATTGGTCATTTCCAGCACCAGCACGATGCCAGTTAAGGGCGCGCGTACCGAAGCGGCAAACAGCGCACCCATGCCTGCCACGGCAAAGGTCGCGGCCTCCAGTTGATAACCGGGGAACCAGTGAATGCACAGTTGACCGAAACAGGTACCCAGCAAAGTGCCCAAGGTGAGCATCGGCGCAAAGATCCCACCCGGCGCGCCTGAAGAGAAGCAGCAAATTGTCACCAATGTCCGCAGGGCGAACAGACCGAACAAGGCCAAAGCGCTGTAACTCCCCGCTGAGAAATCGGGAATCAGCGTGATGCCCCCACTCACTGCCGCCGGAAGAAGCAGCCCAAGCACACCACAGAATCCCGCCAGCAGGCTGCCCCACATCACCCAGGCGGCAATGCGGCCTTGATGTAATCGTTGAAACTGATCCTGGGCGAGAAATATCAGGCGGTTAAACGCCACACCGCAGCCGCCAAACAGGATGCCGAGCAACAGATACAGCCAAAGCGTGTTGGTAGGCGCATCGCGCAACTGGCCGATGTTGATAATGGCTTCATTGCCATTGCACAAACGAAACACAATGCTGGAGACGATCACGCCGACAAACACCGCTTTTATCGAGATCAGGCTGTAGCGGAACTGTGGGCGCATCTCCTCAATAATAAACAGAATGCCCGCCAGCGGCGCATTGAAAGCCGCCGACAAACCCGCCGCGGCCCCAGTGGCGATGAGGGTATGGCGGGATTCAGACGACTTTACGCGGAACAGATCCAGACACATGCCGCCAATGTTGCCGCCGATCTGCACAGTTGGGCCTTCGCGCCCCAACACCATACCGGAGCCCAGCGCGCCCATACCGCCGAGAAACTTCACCGGCAGCACACGCCACCAGCGCACCGGGCGCAACTCCTCCAGTGCCCCTTCGATTTCAGGGATGCCTGAACCGCCCGCTTCTGGCGCGAATCGCCGCACCAGATAGTAGCCAATGGCACCCAATACAGCGGAAACCAGGAAAGCACACAGGACCTCAAAAATGGGATGAGTGGCGGCATTTTCCAGCCAGTTCAGGCGTGAATGCAGGATGAGATTCACCGCGCGGTCAAAGGCAACGCCAACCAGACCGGTGAGGACACCGACCAGTGCGGCGAGCAGCAATAAAGCCACGGGTGTTTTATCGCGGCGCAGCAGCTTTTGCAGCAGCATAAAACGCCCGGCGCGCATGGCGTTCTCAGGCTGACTGGCATTTTGCGAAACAGACATGCAGATCCTCAATAACATCAGCGCCGCCATTCCAGCGACGAAAAGGCGTCAGCATAGCTAACGCAGGCGATCGCGTAACGCAATCATTGGCAACAGAATTTTACGGTTGGCTGGGCAGTTCACCATAATGCACCGCCAGCCACACCGTAGGGCCCTGGCTATCGGTCCAGCAAACGCGATGGCGGCAGCCTGCAGGAATATCGATAAAATCGCCGGGTAACAGTGTGCGCGCTTCACTTTCACCTTCCAACTGCAATCCAGCCGATCCCTGTAAAATCATCACCCATTCACCTTGCGTCTGGCAGTACCAAAAATCGGGCGGACTGGCCTGCCCGGTTGAAACGATACGTTCAATCAGGAGATTGGGTTGTGACAGCAGCGCTTCGAAGGTTTCGGCGCTGCCGTTTTGTGCCGCTGGCGGAAAATCACGCAACAGATTGGTCAACATAATGTGAGCCCGATGTTTTTGCTGGATTTATGCACTGTAACGCAGGCTTCACCCGGAAGGCTCACAGAATTTTACGTCTCTCGTTGACGAGTAAAGGGCAAATCACCATGATCCTGGCCGTAAAGATCATGCTGTCTCTACCACCGCACTTCGGTTGCCATACGATTTATTGCGCGTTCGATAGCGACTTCATGGCTTCGGATACGCGCGATGCATCGCGCCGCAAACGTATTTGAAACGGATAAAATCAAGAGAATTGGAGCCATCTGGTGTCAGAACTCACGAATGGATTGCTGGAAGAAATCGTAGCTGAAGTCCGTCCTTTAACGCGTCAGGGCAAGGTGGCGGACTACATTCCCGCATTAGCCGGTGTCGATGCCGATCAGCTCGGCATCGCCATTGTCACACCCGATGGTCAGTGTTTTCAGGCTGGCGATGCTTCCACGCGTTTTTCCATTCAGTCGATCTCCAAAGTGCTGTCACTCACTGTCGCGCTGACGCTGTATGACGATGCCGAGATCTGGCAGCGTGTAGGTAAAGAACCTTCCGGTCAGGCGTTTAACTCGCTGGTGCAGTTGGAACTGGAACAGGGCAAACCACGCAATCCCTTTATTAACGCCGGTGCACTGGTAATGTGTGACTTGCTGGAGAGTCGTTTAACTGCTCCGCGCCAGCGTATGCTGGAGATTGTGCGCCGCCTGGCTCAGCAAAGCGACATCAACTATGACCGTGTGGTTGCGCGTTCTGAATACGAGCATTCCGCCCGCAATGCCGCGATTGCCTGGCTGATGAAGTCATTTGGCAATTTCCACAATGATGTCAGCAAAGTGATGGAAACCTATTTCCACTACTGCTCACTCTCGATGAGCTGTGAAGAGCTGGCGCGCACCTTTCTCTATCTCGCTAACCAGGGACGCAGTCAGCATGATGAGTGGGCCGTGATCTCACCGCGTCAGGCACGGCAGGTCAATGCGCTGATGATGACCAGCGGTATGTATGACGGTGCGGGCGAGTTCGCCTGGCGTGTGGGAATGCCCGCGAAGTCGGGCGTAGGTGGCGGCATTGTCGCGGTCATCCCCGGAGAAATGTGCATCGCGGTGTGGTCGCCGGCGCTGGATCATTCTGGTAACTCTCTGGCGGGCACCGCGCTGCTGGAGAAACTCACCGAGCGACTGGGCCGCTCGATTTTTTAAGCGCTTAGCTCACCACATGCAATGGATTGCCCTGAGCAAATCCGTCGAGGTTAGCTTCAATGCCGCGCAACAGATTGTTCACTCCCTGCTGGCTGGCCCAGGCAATGTGCGGTGTCAGCAGCAGGTTAGGAATATCCGGTTGCAATAGTGGATGATCGGCTGCCGGTGGTTCACTGCTGAGCACATCCAGCGCTGCACCGGCAATCACACCCTGACGCAGCGCGTGAGCCAGTTCCGTTTCATTGATCAGGCCACCGCGTGCAGTGTTGACTAGCCAGGCTGAAGGCTTCATCTGTGCCAGCGCCTGCAAATTAATTAACTGCTGAGTTTGCGGCGTCAACGGGCAATGCAAGGTCAACACATCGCTGCGTGCCAGCACCTCTTCAAAGGGTACATAACCTGTGCGCGGCGCTGAACTGCCTTTGCGGTCCGCGTAGAGTACCGTCATGCCGAGCGCTTCTGCCATCGCACCCACCGCGCTGCCGATATCGCCTTTGCCGACAATCCCTAAGGTCGCACCAAAAATGTCCTGAATCGGCTGGCGATGCACACAAAAATGCGACGATGCTGGCCAGGCTGCGCGCGTGCGGTTGGCGTAATCCACCAGATGGCGACGCAGGGCAAATAAGGCGGCAATCACGCCTTCGGAAACGCTACGCGTGGAGTAACCCGGGACATTGCTGACGACAATGCCGCGTTCACGACACGCATCCAAATCGATGCAGTCGTAACCCGTTGCCGCGACACAGATGTAGCGTAAATCCGGCAATTGGTGCAGCGTTTCAGCGCGCAGCGGCACTTTATTGGTGATAGCAATCTGTGCGCCACGTAGGGCTGAGACGATTTCATGGTGCGCGGTTGTCGCGCGGAAGTCCCATGCCGTACACCATTCTGGCCGCAGCGGCGGTTGCGGCAGCGTATCACCATCCAGCATCACTATTTTCATCGCTTCTCCGTTTACATGTTTCCGTACTGTTCTCATCAGGTTGCATTTAGGTTAACAAATGCAGCGCGTAAAGTGACTTTTTTCAAAAGGTGCGAATTTTTTCTTAATTAGCCTGAGTTTCTGTAACCCTTCTGCGGCAATGGCGTTACACTTCGGCCTCATTTGTTGAATCATTTCGTCGCCGCTATGACCTTTTCACATCAACTTCGCCAGCGCCTGACTGCCTGTATCGCCATCCTGGCGGTGCTGCTGCTGTTTGTCGCGCCGATCGTGTCGAAAACGTTGATGGAACGACAAAGCCGCATGATGGATATGCCATCCCACGGCATGACGTCTGAAATGTCGATGCATCATCACGAAATGATGATGGATATGGCGATGCCGGGCATGGACCATCACATGATGGAAGACGGTGAATTCGCCTGCGGCTATTGTGACCTGCTGGTGCATGTGCCGTTGATGATGTGGGTGTTCATCCCGTTCATCTGGCTGATGATGGTGATTTCTCGCGCCCCACCGCTGCCGCCTCTGCAGGCTCCGGTGATCCGACGCTTTAGCCCCACACACCGTCCGCGTGCGCCACCTGCTGTTCTCTCCTGCTGATAACATCATTAACGACGCACTTTATTGCGTCACGGCATTCTCTAACCGGAAGGAAGACGGCTTTGTCTGCTGCTCACTCTGCAGCGCCGCGTGGTGCGGTGCTTAATCTACTTCGTCGCTTACATTTTTATATTGGCCTGTTTGTTGCGCCCTTTATTTTTGTCGCGGCACTCAGCGGCACGCTATATGTGCTGACGCCACAACTGGAAAACGTCATCTACTCCGATGCGTTAACGGCACAACCCAATGGCCCTGCCCAGCCGCTGTCTGCGCAAATCAGCGCGGCACGCGCTTACGCGGGTGAGAAACAGCACATTTACGCTGTGCGGCCTGCGCCAGGCGCAACGGATACCACTCGCGTGCAGTTCAGCGATGCCTCACTGGGTGCTTCGCAGTCTCGCGCGGTGTTTGTCGACCCTTATAGCCTGAAAGTGAAAGGCGACATGACGGTGTACGGCACCAGCGGCGTGCTTCCGCTGCGTACTACGCTCGATTTACTCCACAGCAGCTTGTTGTTAGGTGATTTCGGCCGCAACTACAGCGAGCTGGCGGCGTCCTGGTTGTGGGTCGCCGCACTGGGCGGCGTGGTGCTATGGCTGGGCACGCGCCCGAAACGTAAGCTGAAAGCCGCGCGCAAGGGATTCGCCTTTAGCCGTCACTGGCATATCACGCTGGGTCTGACGCTGGTGCTGGGATTGGTGTTTTTCTCCGCCACCGGTTTAACCTGGTCGCAGTGGGCAGGCAATAACATTGATCGCTGGCGTACGGAGTTGAACTGGCTGACACCGCAGGTCAATACCTCACTCAGTGGCGATACGGCGCCTGCCGATCCTCATGCTGACCATCACATCATGCCTGATATGGATATGTCGAATATGGACATGTCCAGTATGTCGATGTCATCGATGGCAAAACCGGTTGCGCAGCCCGCGAAGCCGATGCCCAACAACCAACCGGACAGTGATTGGGATCGCGTACTCAACGCCGCCCGTCAGGATGGATTGAGCGCCAGTAAGCTGGAGTTACGTCAGCCGAAAAGCGCGGACAAAGCATGGGCAGTGACCGAAATCGATCGAAGCTGGCCAACCCGCGTTGATGCAGTTTCCGTGAATCCGCAGGACTTCACGATTGTTGATCACGTCTATTTCGCCCAGTTCCCACTGGTGGCAAAACTGACGCGTTGGGGCGTGGATGCGCATATGGGCGTGCTGTTTGGCTTGCCTAACCAACTGCTATTAGCGTTCTTTGGACTCGGTTTATGCACGATGATCGTGCTGGGTTATCGCATGTGGTGGGCTCGCCGTCCGCAACAGGCGGAAGCCAGCCCGGCGAAAACGTTAACGGAGACCTGGCTTGCTATACCGCACTACACTAAAGGCACCTGCCTGATGGCGGCGTTGGCGCTGGGTTATGCGCTGCCCGTGATGGGAGTGAGTCTGCTGGCATTTCTGCTGATCGACATTTTGCGCTGGCGTAAGCAGCAGCGAGTTCCCATGACCGAAGCGGAGATTATGGCCTCGCAGCAGTCTCCGCTTGGCACTATACGCGCGCGCTTTACGGTGAAGCGCAAGGAGATGCGTAACTTCCTGCGCGGCGTGTGCATTCTGGCGGTGATTGTCGTTTCGGTGATGAGCAATGCGATTATTGGCGGAGTGATCGATCAGTACGGTATCCCGTTTAGCCACTGGTCATTGACGATGTACATCACGCAAGGTTTGATGATTGCCTTATACAGCTCCGTGTTCACCGCACTGATGTCGATTCCGCTATGGTATTTCTTCCTTGGCGAGAGCGACCCACAAGGTAAATAAAGAAGGGTGCGCAGGGATGCGCACCGCAGTTCGTCTGTGAAACTTAGAAGTCCGCTTTGAGTACCACGCGATAGTGGGCTTTTCCCGCTCTCACGTGTTCTAACGCAGCATTGATCTGCGACATTGGAAACTCCTCCACCTGCGGAGCGATATTCACGCGGGCAGCGAGCTTAAGCAATGAGCGTAACTGAGCGGGGGATCCGGTAGAAGAACCCGTCAGCGCACGGTCGCCGACAATCAGACTGAATGCCGGAACCTCAAACGGCTTCATCACCGCGCCCACCGTGTGGAATTTGCCTTGCCGCGCCAGAGCCTGATAATACGGCTTCCAGTCTAAATCCACGGCGACGGTGCTGATAATCAGATCAAACTGCCCTGTCATCGCATTCAAAGCGTCCGCATCCCGGCTGTTCACCACCCGATTGGCTCCCATTGCCAGGATGGAATCGGTTTTACTCGCATTAGAGCTAAATGCAGTGACTTCCGCGCCCATCGCACGCAGCAGCTTAATCGCCATATGGCCTAATCCGCCGATACCAATCACCCCGACGCGGCTGGTGGCGTTGATGTTATGCATCAATAACGGTTTGAATACCGTAATGCCACCACACAGCAGTGGACCTGCCGACGCCAGATCCAGCGTCTCAGGCAGCGGGATCACCCATTGCCAGTTGGCGCGCAGATGGCTGGCAAATCCACCGCGATTGTTGATGGTAGAGACTTTGCCGTTTTGACAGTTCACCTGATCCCCTGCGATACAGGCATCACAGTGATGGCAGCTTTTCGCTGTCCAGCCGATACCGACACGTTGCCCGATACTGAGTCCTTTGTTCTGTGCTGCCTCTCCCAGCGCCGCCACGCGACCAATCACTTCATGCCCGGCAATCAACGGGTAACGTGAACCGCCCCACTCGTTGTCGATCATCGACAAATCGGAATGGCACACGCCGCAGTAATCGACTTCAACCTGCACGTCTTCCGCTGCCAGCGGGCCGGCATCATATTCATAAGGCACTAACGCCTCACCCGCTTGCAGAGCGGCATAGCTGGAAATCTTCATCGCTGTCCTCGGAGTTTTACTCGATAGAGCATTAGAGTAGCAAAGTGATGAGCAATATAATGCTGAATAATCAGCTTATTAGTGAGGGGAATGCTGTTTGGAAGGACGATGCAGGTTAAGAATGGAGGGGCGAAGAATCGGTGCGCATAATGCGCACCGAAAGACTCAAAGTCGGCATGGCTGAACTGCAACCTAAAGTCGGACCCTCATCTGACATTGACGTTGCAAGGGCCGACCCTATCGCCATGTTAGAAATCCGCTTTCAGCACCACGCGGTAATTCGCTTTACCGGCGCGGACATGATCCAGCGCGTCGTTGATTTTCGACATCGGGAACGCTTCTACCGTTGGTGCAACGTCAGCACGCGACGCCAATTTCATTAACGAACGCAGCTGGCCCGGGGAACCGGTGGATGATCCGGTCACGGCACGGTCACCCATGATCAGGCTGAAAGCGGGGACTTCAAACGGCTTCATCACGGCACCCACGGTGTGGAATTTACCCTGTGGTGCCAACGCCTGGAAGTACGGTTGCCAGTCCAAATCAACCGCAACGGTGCTGATAATCAGATCAAACTGACCTGCCAACGCGTTCAATGCTTGTGGATCACGGCTGTTCACCACGCGATCCGCACCCATCGCCAGGATAGATTCAGTTTTGCTGGCGTTAGAGCTGAACGCCGTCACTTCCGCACCCATGGCTCGCAGCAGTTTGATCGCCATGTGGCCAAGGCCACCGATGCCGATCACGCCCACACGACTGGTGGCATTGATGTTGTGCATCAGCAGCGGTTTGAACACGGTAATACCGCCGCACAGCAGTGGGCCGGCAGTGGTGATATCCATTGACTCTGGCAGCGGGATTACCCATTGCCAGTCAGCACGCAGGTGGCTGGCGAACCCCCCTTTGTTCATGATGGTCGGTACAGAACCGTTTTCGCAGTTAACCTGCTCGCCGTTGATACAGGCATTACAGTGCTGGCAGCTTTTAGCTGTCCAGCCGATACCCACGCGCTGACCGACTTTCAGCCCTTTGTTCTGTGCGGCATCCCCTAACGCGCTGATGCGACCAATCACTTCATGGCCCGCGATCACCGGGAAGGCTGAGATGCCCCACTCGTTATCAATCATCGACAGGTCAGAGTGGCAAACGCCACAGTAATCGACCTCAACCTGTACCTCTTCAGCTGCCAGCGGACCGGCCTCATACTCAAAAGGCACCAGCGCTTCGCCTGCGTTCATCGCGGCATAACTTTTGATTTTCATTACTGTCCTCTGTTTCAGCGTTTTCGACTCACTAGTTTAGCAGAGCGTACGCCAGGATTATGACGATAAATCAATCGATTATCCGCGATTCGTCAGAAAAGCATTCAGGGTTAAAGCGGATCGTGATTCAGTGGGCTGCGAAAAGCATGCCTCGCTGCTTCAATCAGTTGGCTGGCGGTGATCGTCGGCGGTAAACGCATTAGCACCTTGCTCGCTTGCCAGTAGCACAGCACCATCTCTTCATCTGTTTCGCTTTCGGCCATCTCACGTAGTCGTCTGCGCAGGCTGACCACATCTAACGTTTGCTGCTCATCCACCATCTCCGCAATGGTCTGATTGATCACCTGATGGATGATTTTCCAGGATATTTCGGCAAACACATTTAACCTCGTTGCTTATCTATTGGCTCCAGGCAAATGAATCAAACGCACGGCGCTGACCGCACAAAAAGAGAACAAAGCTGGCATAACTATAGCCGTTTATTTTCTGAGCAAATGCCGGAACAGCGGACATTCTTGTAGTTAACGGATCTATAAAATGATTTTTATTTTGCCTCGTGCTGACGACCGCGAATGCCCTTGTAACAAAAAAGCATAAACCCACGCTGGCTGTCGTCGCCGCGCTTTGCCAAAGTAGAGCAACGTTTAACCTCGCAACAGGGAATGAATATGAGCCAAACCACCGCTTTACACGCCGATCCACTGATCTGGGGCCATGGCCCCAAAGTGTTTGAAGTGTTTCTTGAACCTACCTGTCCGTTCTCAGTCCGTGCCTTTAATAAACTGGATGCGCTGCTGGCATGGGTAGGGGAAGATAAGATGACGCTGAAGATTCGGTTGCAATCCCAGCCGTGGCATATGTATTCCGGGCTGATCGTACGTTACATCCTTGCCGCATCGACGCTGCCAGAGGGCAAAATTGCGGCGAAACGCGTGCTGCAAGCAGTCGCCGATCATCGTGAAGAGTTTGAGTTCACCGATCACAGTCATGGGCCGAACATGGACGCCACGCCGAACCAAATTCTGGCGCGTTTACAGCACTACAGTGGCGTCGACGCACATGCACCGTTCCTGCGCGCCGAGTTGCAAAACGAAATCAAATGGCACTGCAAATATTCGCGCCAGAATGGCATTCACGTCTCGCCCACATTTATCACCAACGGGTTGGTGCAGTTGGATATCGGTAGCGGTGATGATATTGAATCCTGGGCTCAGCGCATTCTCGCCTGATGTCGTCAGCCCGCTCCGGCGGGCTATCCCCATATTTCGCAACAGATTTCAGCTTGCACTGATTGCACAATTTCCGATAATCGTTATCTACCTAATTATATAGCGAGAAAGGGAATGCAAGTCAGATACCTCACAGCATTGATGTTAACCGCCGCCGCGGGCCTCAGCCTGCAAGCACAAGCCAGTAACGATATTCGCGTAACTTATGCAGGTTCGATGGGGAAAGTGATGGACCAGTCTTTAGGTCCAGCCTTTGCTAAACAGAATGATGGGAAATATGAAGGGCAAGGCCAGGGCGCATACGGCATGGCTCGACTGCTCGCGAGTAAGAAAATCACCGCTGATGTGTTCGTTTCCATCACGCCGGGCCCGATGCAGATTTTGAAAGATGCAGGATTGATTGATGATGCCGTACCGGTTGCCAGCACCAGCATGGTGGTGGCGTACAGCCCGAAAGGCAAATTTGCCCAGCAGTTCGCACAGGCTAAAGGCGCAGATGCCAGCTGGCTGAAAGTGCTGGCCACGCCGGGGATTAAATTCGGTCGCACCGATCCGATTAACGATCCAAAAGGCCAGAACATTATCTTTACCCTGCTGCTGGCTGAGAAGTATTACAAGCAGCCAGGCATCGCCGATAAAATTCTCGGTGGCTACCAAAACCCTGCTCAGACCCATCTTGAAGGCGGTCTGCTGGCGCGCCTGGAGAGTGGTCAGGTAGATGCCGCTGCAGGTTATGAGAGTGAAGTGATTTCCGCACATCTGCCTTACGTTGCGCTGCCGGATGAGATCAACCTGAGCAATCCAGACATGGCAAAACAGTGGTATGACACTGTCAGCTTCAGCGTAAAAGACAGCGCTGGCAAAGATAAAGTGCTGCACACTCAACCGCTGGTTTACTACGCGGCCGTGCTGAAAAACGCCCCACACGGTGCGGCGGCGGGTAAAGCCTTTGTCGATTTCATGCTGAGTAAGCCAGGTCAGGCGCTGTTTAAACAGAATGGCTACGCCGCGCCGAAAGGCGGAGCTGTTTATCAGTAATGAAGACCGGTCACGCCACCGCGCTTTGGTTGTCACTGCCAGCACTGATGTTGCTGGCCGTGCCATTCGTCACCCTGATTGGTGTCACTCAATGGCAGCACATGCACCTGGCCTGGGGCGATGGGAGTGCCATCTCCACCTCCCTGGGATTGGGCGCCATTGCGCTGCTGTTAATTTTTATCAGCGGATTGCCGGTGGCGTGGTGGCTGTCACAAGCAAAGGGCCGCGCGCGCGCCATCGTTGAACTGTTGGTGATGATTCCCTTGCTGACACCGCCGCTGGCAATGGGGATTTTGCTGGTGAGCGCTTATGGACCCTATAGTGTCCCAGGCGAGTTACTGGGGAAATTTGGCTGGACGCTGGTCAACAATCCTGCCGCGTTTATTCTGGCGCAATGGTACGGCGCACTGCCCTACTTCATCACTACCGCGCGTTCCGCTTTTGCAGGTGTTCCGCAGGATATTCTGGATGCCGGTCGCACCTTAGGTGCCTCACCGTGGCAGGGGTTTTGGCGTTTGTCGGTTCCGCTGGCCGCGCCGGGTTTAGCCTCTGCAACGGCTTTGGCGTGGGTGCGCGCCATGGGTGAGTTCGGCATTGTCATGATTTTCGCCTATTTCCCTCAGGGGATGCCGGTTCAACTTTATAACAATCTGCAAAATGACGGCGTGGACGCGGTGTACGTGCTGCTGTGGTTGCTGCTGTTGTTTACTTTGCCGGTGCCGCTGTTGTGTTTTGTGGCATCACGGCGCGTACGTTATGGCAATTCATCAGTGGAGTCATAGCGCGGCAGGAAAACCGATATTCCGGAGCGGGTAGCCTGTAAGACGCGCCCTGGCTATGTTGGACAGGCTAAATGAAGTGACACGACAGACAATGTGCATGATGGGCGCAATCTATTGCGCCCATCATGACTTATTCAATCGCCTTCAAGGCATCCAGCGCGCAAGCCTCATCAAGATTACCGCCTGGCGCACCACCGACACCAATCGCACCAATCACCTGATTACCACTTTTTACCGGCACGCCACCGGCTAACAGCAGAAAGCCTGGTACGTCACGCATATTCTGCGCACCTGGATTGTTCTGTGCCGTTTCCATCACTTTGCCACTCAGATTCTTGGTACTCAACGCGGTGTAGGCCTTCATACGGCTCGCTTCTACGGTGTGCGGACCGGCATTGTCCATACGCTGTACCGCAGTCACTAAACCTGCTCGATCCACGACTGTCACGGTGACATTGTAATTTTTTGCTGCGCAGGACTGAATGGCTGCGCTGGCCAGTTTTTGCGCCTCAGCCAATGACAGATTGGATTCAGTCACGGCGGCCTGGCTACCAAAAGAAACAAATGCCGCCGCAGCAGCAATCAAAGAAAGGCGAATAGTCATGTGTCACTCCTGAGTTATGTTAGGTGACACTGTAAAACGAGAGCAGGTTAATAAATATTCGGACGATCACGCGTTCTGCCAGGTAGTTATACCTGGTTAAGTTGCTGCCAGGCGTGGATCAGTTGCGCAAGATTGTCCATTTCCAGTTTAGTCAGAACCGCGGCGCGATGGGCTTCAACCGTTCGTGGTGACAGCGATAAATCACGCGCTATCTCTTTACTGGTTTGCCCGGCAATCATCAGTTGCATCACTTCGTTTTCACGCACCGACAACAAGGCAAAACGCGACTGCAAAATCTGCTGCGCCTGCCAGCGCTGCGCGCGCTGTTCACTTTCATGCATTGCCTGGTGAACGCTTTCCAGCAACGGTTCAATCTCTAACGGTTTAGTGTAGAACTCGAAAGCCCCCTGACGGAATGCACGGCGACAGGCTTCAATCGTGCCATGACCGGTCATGATGATCACCGGCAGCAGCGGATGCCTTTCGCCCTTCTCTGCCAGCCAGCTAAGGCCACTAATGCCCGGCATGCGGACGTCCAGCAACAAACAGCCGCGCAGCGGTTCCTGCGCTGACTTACCCGCCTCAAATGAGGCCAAATCAGCAAAGTCGGCAACGTCATATTCCAGTGTTCTCAAGAGAAAACCCAGTGATTCACGCACCGACAAATCATCATCCACTAACCAAACTTTTGCGCTCATTCCGTTACTCCGCCAGTGGGAAAATTAGGGTGATTTCCGCGCCGCCCTCGGCGCGGTTTGCCAGCCGCAGCTGGCCATTCATGCGTAACATCAAGCTCTCAACCAGCGTCATGCCAAGCCCCATGCTTTCTGGGCGCGAGCTGTAAAACGGCATACAGGCCTGTGCTAATCCTTCGACAGAAAAGCTTGGTCCGTTATCACTGATGATGACTTTAATCTCGTGCGCCAGGCGTTCTGAAGTGATAGCCACCCACGCATCCGCCCGCCCTTGCTGCATGTGGATCGCATTTTGTAGCAGATTGTGAAAGACCTGTTCGAGCCATTGTTCGTCGCCGATAACGCGCGCGTGGTCATGCTGAAACTGTTGATGAAGCACCACACCGCCCGCATCCAGTTCTTGTTGCAATAGCACTGTGACTCGCCGCCATGTTGATTCAACACCGACCGCGGTCATCGCCACCGGGCGTTCGCTGACAATGTCGCGAAAACGTTGCAGCAATCCGGCCAATCGTTCCGTTTGCAAATTGATGGCGCTGAGTGTTTGCGGCAGGCTATCGTGTTTGCCTTGCTTAAGCAGCAGCTGGCTGGTGTGCAACCACGTGTTAATCGCGGTGAGCGGCTGGTTAATTTCATGGATGATACCCGCCGTGAATTCACCCAAAGATTCACGCCGCGTGCGCTGGAAATAGTCAGCCCGCAGGCGCATCTCGACGTTTCGTCGCCAGTGACGCAATAATTCCCAACCGAGAAAACCGATGATTAGCCACAACATCAACGCCAGCAGGGGCGGAGCGACATGCAGCGCACGCCAATCTGGATTCGCGCTGCCTTTAATCAGAAAAGGTTGGTAGAGGTTGATAAACGGGCGCTGCAATTGCCAACGCGCCGTTTCAGAATAGCCCGAGGTCGATATTGCGGGCTGAGCATGAATATGAAATGCCAGTGCCAGCCCGACCTCTGGAGCTTGCACGGCAAAATGCAAATCCACCAGCATGCGGAATTGTCGATAGGGGTTATACAGCCAGTAACGTCCGTCGTTGACATCTTCAAATCGCGGGCCGGTTAACGGCCAGTTCTGCGTGTGCTCAAGCTGCACGATTTGCGGAAATTTCTTCTGCAATTCAGCAAGATTTTCATCACCCGTCAATAATGGCAACAGGGTTTCATTCTGCGTTAAATAGGCCGCAATGCGATTGAACTGCTGATGGAATTCCGCTTCACGCGTGCGACGTTGATCCAGGATTTGTTCGGCAAGCAATGCGAACAACGTCACCAGCGTGAGAAGTAGCCAGACCAGCCAATACCTTTTCATCCATGGGCGGTAAGTGTGAGGCATAGTTTTCCGTTGTTAAAGCGATAAAAAAGCCCTCCGTGTCAGGAGGGTTGTCGATACTGCACCTGCATCCATTCATGGTTTTGCAACGTTGTAACCTGCCCACTCATTGGATTCAATCTGTTTTACTGGTTTAGCGCTGATTTCAGAAGTCTACCTGGTACGACTTTGATTTAGATTGGCTTTTTCCTGATCGTTGAGCGACTCTGCGTTATCCTGTTGTATGAGTTGATAACGAAACATCAGCTGTTTTAACAGTAATCCCGTCTGTGTTTGTTCACTCAACTGATCACCGTTACCTTCAGCATAACGTCGAAGTTGCTCTTCAACCGGAATCTGTTGGTTGAAGGCCTGCATCGCGGAAAAAATCCCCGTTTTAAGCTCACTCACCGTGAGATATTTCCCTTTAGTTTTGTCTAGTCCATTGAGTTGTTCAGCCATATTTTCTAGCTGCGCCATACCACGATGCCAGCTCTGTAATTTTTCCAGCGATATCGCTTGTTTCTCTCTGCGCTGTTGTTCGAGCAGAGCTTGAGAGGCCATCGAGTGCTGATGCTGTTCGTATCGATACCAACTGCCACAAACGAAGACTAAAACGCCAGCCAGTAACGCACAGCAGGCCCCGCTCACAAATGATTTTAATGATGACGGCGTTGTAGGCGCGTCTTGCTGCTCATCCGCATCAGGATAGACCACATAAATGCGAGCCGGATGGCGGTGGTGTTCACTGTTGAGTGCTGCCGGGATAAGCTGCACCGGAGAGGGCCGACTTTCCTGCAGCTGCGTCATGGAGTGTTTGACCTGATGCAATAACGTATTGGCCTGCGCGAATTCCCTGATACCAAAACGTAACAACGCTTCACGCAGGGATATCAGCAACCGCTCCGTTTCTAATAGCTGCGCCGCCATCTCGCTGCCCTCCACCTGCCAGCCACGGTAGAGACTTTGTAAACGTCGGAACATCACGCTAAGGATATCGGCGCGCGCATCAATCGCCAGCGGCCAGAAAATCGACCACTGATGTACCACCAGCGCGTCAATCAGATTCAATCCTTCATTCAAGCCAGTCAACCCCGCGTTGTTGGCACGCGCCAGCGTGAACCAGGCCGCACTCTGCAACTCCAATCCATTTTGTTCAAACAACCCCAGCGTGAGTATCTCCACTTTGCCCCAATCTACATCGGGCCGGGCGGGATGCGTCAGCTTACTCATCTCTTCCCGCAACTGGGAATAGCCTGGTAGAGTGCGCGGATCCGCACCGGTTTTAATTACCTGATTCATATTCAACCACTTTCCTTGTTTATCGCGTCAATCCATTACCCAATAACTGCTGTTGCTTTAAGTGACGAAGCAAGACTCTGCCCTCTGGTTTGAACTCCGTGCCGTAGCGCACCAGGCCAATACCGGTGAGTTCGGCATCAATGGCGTAACGCAATTCGCCTGGCATCGTTTGTTCCAGCAACGCCACCTCAATACGCTTAAGGCGCGGCTCGTACTTCAGCAACACGCCTGAAAAGGTGTGAAGCAGCTGATGCGCCGTGCCCGGCATCCCCTGCAGGATGCTCGTCATATCCGGTAGTCCATAATCGGGGATGTGCGCAATTGAGCCTGCACGGGTGTTGAGGATGCGCTGCAGATTATCCAGCACCGAAAGAATGACCTGGTCCCGTTCGCTCACGGCATCGAGCGCCAGCCCGCCACTAAAATTGCCGTAAAGGATCTCATAAAGTGAAGGCATCATCAGGGTCTTTTAGCCTTTTCCGCGACCAGTGTCAGTGTACTGTCACCCAGCTCAATCACGCGCGCGCTGTCTGGATCGAGGTCATCGCGGGTCAGCAGCAGTCGCCACTTATTATCCTGCGTGTCTGGCGACAGGAACAGCCCGGCCACCGCCACGAATTCCGCCTTATCGTCCATTGGCATATCAATACTGACTGACTCACCCGGGCGGATGCGGATGTCCTTTTGTGCCAGCAGGTCTGCCTTCAGAACCTGACTGTCAGCAGTGAATAGCGAGGGGTAGTCTGAGGCGTCAAAAGCGCTGCTGTCCTTCAGTTGCCAGATGCGCACCACGGTTGAGAGCGCAGCACCCTGCGCGTTGCGGTTTGCCCCTTCACGCGCGCGAAAATCGAGATGCAGTGTGCGTATTTGTTTGTAAAAAATGGATTTTGTTACGGAGACGGTGCCCTCTGATACTTTCTGCGTCAGACCGCAGCCGCTGACGCTCAGTGCCAGCATAAGAGGGATAAGCGTTTTACCAGCGATAGTCGCCCTGTTCATCGGTTTCGATCCTTGAAGGTTGCACCCGGACGCGCTGATAGCGACCGAGCTGTATGGTTATCGGGTCAGACTCGCGGGAGTCCGTGATTTGTGTCAGAGGCAGCACCGCCGTGCGCCCCAGTTGCTGCGCCCCCTCTGTTCGGCAGCACAACTGCGCATCAGGCATCAGTGCGCGGTTAACGCAGAGCTCCAGTCGCGCATCCAGCTTTGCTCCCAGGTAGACGTGCAGCAACGCCATCAGGTCACCGTGCAGTTGCCCGCCGGGCAGCCAGCCCCGGACTTCCTCAGGGTTGTCGGTGAACAGTCTTAGCAGTACCTGACCGTTGACGTCAGTGGCATGCGTCCCCATCACCGGCCGATGCATCAGACTCACCGGGTGGCGCGTGCTCATATTCAGTATGGAGGACTGAGGAATGCGACGAGGATCCCAGGGCACGACATGCGCGCTTGTATCCGGTGCCAGCAGATTCACCAGAGAGGTAACGCCTTCCGCCGTGCGACCGGGCAACAACATCACCGGCAGCAACGCCAGGAATCGCGAGACCGGAGCCGCGATATTCTGCGCGCAGCCGCTTATCCCCAGACCCGCCAGCCCCAGCAGGTACTGGGATGTCTCATCGGTGCCACCAGGAGCAAAAGTCGCCGGATAGGTGTATTTGCGCCAGATGCGGTAAAACTGCGTGGTCAGGCGGTGGCTGAAGATATCCAGGAAATCCTGCGTGGCCTCGTGCCCTTCGCGTTGGCGCGTCACATCATCAATGTAGTGCGTCGGCAGCGGAGACGCCGTGCCATAGAGCCCCATGAAATTTATGCGCACCGTGGGCGGCAGATGCGGATGAACAGGCTGCTCCGCACCACGTATTTCCCCTGCCGGGAAACCCATACCGGCATAAGGACGAAATCGCACCGGCTCGTGCCGCACCTGCCAGCTGCCGCCCGGCACGGGTGCCTCGGGGTCGCTCCTTTCCAGTAACTGGCAGAAGCGGTAAAAATTCAGGTATGGCAGCCGGTCGCCCAGCCGCGCGATTAGCCGGGCAGGCGCTGACTGTGATTCTCTTTCCACCGGATACATTTTCCTTCAGGCCGGATAATCAGGGAGAGCTGAATGAACTGGTTCATGTCCGCGTAAAGCGACAGGAAGCGGTTAAGCATCTCGCCGAACAGGTGTATATCGCCGTCACCGGTAAAACCGCTGCTGTCGAGCGTCACCTCAATGTCGAGACCGCGCAGCAGGTAACCAGACTCAAACCGTTGAAGGCGGTGATGCTGTACGTCAAGGATCGCATCCAGCCTGCGGTTGCAGAGTTCGTCATCCTGCCAGTTGTACAGCGCCAGCGTGCCGCGCAGCACTTCCGCATTGCTCATCATGTTAATGAAACCGGAACCGAGGTGGCTCAGCACCCGCCAGTGAAAGCGGTCTTCGGCGGGTGGATAGGCAGGAAGTGTCGGACGAGTCAGATTGCGCACCGTCACCGGGGTCTGCAGCACCTGTTCGCAGCGGTCCAAAAGGGTGCTTTGCAGCGCGCGACGGGGAAGCTGACCGTTGGTGCCGGTGATGCGCAGCGAGAGCGTATCGCGGGAAAGCTCGTCCCCTTCCTCCCACTGCTGACCGCCGAGTATCAGCCAGGTGTCGTGCATCCCGGTCACGCCTTTTCGAACGCGCGTATGAAAATAGCGCTCAGGTGCGAGGCGCCGCATCATGCCGCCCCGATGCCGGAAGCTGGTGAACGGAACGTATTCAGCCGCGCCTGCCAGGCCCGTACCGCTGACCGCATCCACTGAGTAAATCTCGGTGTGTCCGTCCTGCAGGCGCTTCGCGCGCAGCATGTATTCACTCTCCAGTCCGTTAACCGTCAGCGGATCTGCTTCCAGCGTGAAGAGGTTAATCACCGGTACGCAGTGCAGTTTCAGGGAGGCATCGGTCACCGGCAAATCACTCTGCCACGCCTCACTGAACACCACCTCAATATCGAACCCCGCGAGCCCGGGTGGAAGAGGGATAGCTTCCAGTCCGTTCAGGGTCACAAAGCGAAACTTCTCCGGGAAGGTGAAGTACTCCAGCAGCAACTGATTACCGCTGAAGGCGCTGTCACCCTTTGGCCACAGTCTGTCGTCCTCACCAAATCCACCCGGGGTGAACCAGGCGTTGAGGGCGATACGCTCCTGCTGCCCGGCCAGGCGGACGTATATCGCGGCCTGACGGCGAGTCAGCCTCTGATGCAGCGCCGTCGCCACGGGCACGTCTTCTCCCAGCCACAGGCTGAGGTGACGTAGGTCACACTGGCGCCAGTCCGCCTGCCCGCTACTGGTCATTCGCAGGCGCAACACGGAGCGCCCGTCCGGCTCGGTGCCCATGGTCACGCCGGAAACCGACAGCGGATTAAGCGTTATCGGTTTTGTGGTGCGATAGCGGCAGACAGTATTTTTCGGCCCCACGGGGCGGGAATACACCTCCAGCCCTGCGGGGGCGGTTTCCGCCATTTTCATTTTTGGCAGATCAGGCGAGAGAGCCACCACGCTGAGTGAAGGGATCGTGCGCAGATAATGCGGCCAGAGCATGCTGACCAACCCTTCGGTCAGCTCCGGCAGGTCATCGTCAATTTTCTGGCGCAGCCGACCGACGGAAAAGGCAAATCCTTCGAGCAGGCGCTCCACGAAGGGATCTGGCGTGCCTGCGCGGTCCAGGTTGAGCATGGCAGCGCGATCGGGGTGAGTTTCGGCGAATTCTTTTGCGGCGTCGCGCAGATAGCGCATTTCGTTATCGTAATATCGCAGGGTTAAGTCTTTCATAAATGGGTTACGTCTTCCTTTACGAAGTGGTCAGTATGGCAGCACGTGCGGCATCAATACTGATAAGCGATGAGAGCAGCCTTTCCATCTCTGTGTGTACCCTGGTTTTATCCGCTTCGCTTCGACCTGCACGGCTGCGCAGCAGTTTCAGCCTGCGAGACTTCACCTCAAACAGCAGAGACGGCTCCCATTCGCTTAGTATCATGCTCTCGGCTTTTGTATCGAGGGCATGCAGTAGATGAAGCGCCATTTCCTGACGGCCAAATTGTTCAGCGATTCTGGCCATCAGCAAACGCAATAACCACTGCTGGCGAGGTGACGTGATGCCGGGCCGCTGCTGCAGCCATGCCAGCGAAGCCTCAATGCCCTCCCTGTCTGCCAGGTCAGTGGCTTCACTCTCCAGCTGCAGCACATCATCTTCTGCGCCAGCAGGCACAGAGACAGTTTCCGAGCCAAACACATCAGCAGGCATCAGCACATGCTGCTGTATCCAGCCCAGCGTGACTTCATCGGCAAACGGCGTTCCGTCGCTGAAGGCCAGCGTCTCCAGCCCGTTCAGCCGGGACAGAAGCCCTTTGAGGTCGTCCTGGACAATTGCCGCAAGCGTCGCATTACCCGAACGCAATTGCGCCTGGTGCTGATACCACTGCAAGTCGAGCCAGAAGTGGTTGCCGCCCCGGCTGAACAGGCTGTCAGCCTGCTCGGCCAGTTCAGCCCAACTCTGCTGCAGCCAAAGGCGCTTAAGCTGCGCGCGCTGATCCGGCTTGGGTGGCTCAATGCGGCTTTTGCCGTCGCCGGACAACGGTGGCAGCTGGCTGAGCGTGTCATGCCGGATGGTTTTCATCAGCCGGTGAGCGGCCAACCATCCGCCTGACTGGTCGCGCAGATATGCGGCAAGCGTTCGCGCCTGGTCCAGCAGGTCACGCCCGGAACTAATGGCAGCCAGCATGGGGGCAGCTGACGACGACGAGTGCGACTCCGGACTGTCTGATGCCGTCTGTGGCACCACCGCATCAGGGCCGCCAGCTCTCAGCAGCCGGGCCTCCAGCGCGCCGTAAAGGCCCCCCAGGCCTGCCCCGCCCTGTGCGCCACAGGCGTCTTCAATAACCAGCAACGCCGCCACGGTTCGCTGCGCCGACCATGTCGTCACTTCGGGATAAAGCGTCAGTGTGTCCAGCACGCGTTCACTGGCCGGAAAGCCCAGCGCCGCCTCACGACTGCGCGCCCGCTGTGGATGCAAAGCGTCACCAAAGCGCTGCAGAAGGCCGGCTAGCAGGGCCAGACCGTCGGCAAACCCTTCTTCACCGTCTCGTTGTAGTCGCGCCCAGCAGTACCAGACCGCTACACGGATGTCTTTAGCTTCCCTGGTCAGCACCTGCTCCGCCAGTGCACAGATAAGCGCCGTGTCCGCGCCGGACAGCCGGTTCATCTCTTCCTGCATCTGCTGGAAAGCATCGTTGTAGGTCGGGTCTTCGCCGACTGAGTGGGTGTCCGCCAGGGGCTTCAGCCACGGCTCCCACAGAGAGACTGACTCCGTCGCCAGCGCGCGAAGATGGTTCTCATCCGCACCGCAGGCGTTAATCAGGGATTGCAGGGTCATAAGTCTTCCTCGCTGACAAAGGTTTCATACGGCACGTCCGGTGTGTCACTGATAATGAAAATATCGTTCGGGAGCGTGAAGTTGCGCAGCTTCAGCAGCGCCAGCGGCCCCTCACCCGCTTCGGTGCGCAGAATGTAGTTCAGCGGGCGGCCGTCGGGAGCCTGCCAGGTGAGCTGCCAGCTGCTGCTGATGCCCGGATTGGCGCTGACCTGGGCTTTATCCAGCAGGCGAATCAGGCCCCAGCTGCCCGGCATGTCGCCGTACTGGCGGGTGCCGGCCTTCGTGCTTATCCAGCTCAGCGACGCGCCCGGCGCTTCGGTGTCGGCAGGCCAGGTGAAGCGTTTCCACACCGGCTGCTGATTCATGTACGTGAGCTTCTGACTGTCGATCATCAGGTCAGTCTGCATCACGTCTGCGGCGGTGCCGGGACGCAGCTCAAAGTGCAGC
>NZ_JZRD01000039.1:0-140688 GCF_000963995.1 Pantoea sp. SM3 | reverse complement strand
GAAGTGAACCCCGAAAGTTGGACACCATTCCAACGAGTAGGGGGGAACTACAATGAGCAGTCGTAAGCATTCACCGGAATTTAAAAAACAGGCCGTTCTGCATCTTCTCACCAGCGGGGACGGCTCCCGTAAAACGTCTAAACTTTTTGGCGTGAACGCCGGCCTGCTCTGCCGCTGGGCTGAACTGTGGAAAGCCACAGGCGACAGCGCTTTCAGCAAGCCTGCAAAAAAGCAAAGCTTCACACCCGAATTTAAAGAATCAGTCATCCTGCATATGTGGCAGAACAACGCCTCTGCACGCAAAACGGCCCCTCACTTTGGCATTCGTAATCCCGGCATCCTGAGCCAGTGGGAGAAACTTTATCTCGAGGGAGGTATCATGGCACTTCACCGCAAAACAACGCCGAGGTGTCCCGTGTCAGGAAAGAAAAAAACGCCGGATAATCAGGTTACCGCACCGCATCGCGTCTTTCGCTCTCAGGAAGAAGAGCTGGAATATCTGCGTGCGGAGGTGGCCTATCTAAAAAAGCTTCAGGAGTTGAGGCAGGCCGAAAAGAACCGGAAACCTTAATCAAAACCCGAATAGTGGACGCGCTGTGCCAGCGCTTCAGTCTGGCCGTGCTGCTTGATATTGCCGGGCTTGCCCGCAGCACCTTTTACTATCAGCGTAAACTTCTGCGCAATCCGGTGGACAGGCACGCCAGCGTGAAGGAACGGATAACCGGGCTTTTTCACTATCACAAGGGCCGCTATGGCTACCGCCGCATTACGGCTGCGCTGCGTAATGACGGGATGGCGCTGAACCATAAAACGGTCAGGAAACTGATGCGGGAACTGAAGCTGGCATCGAACCTGAGGCCCCGGAAATACCAGTCCTGGAAGGGCCCCTGCGGACACCTCAGCGCTAACGTTCTGCAGAGAAACTTCCAGGCCAGCGAACCGAACCAGAAATGGGTCAGTGACGTGACGGAGTTCGGCCTGGGAGGAGGGAAAGTCTATCTGTCCCCATTGATGGACCTGTTTAACCGGGAAATCGTGGCGTGGAATCTGAGCACGAAGCCGGACTTTGGCCTGGTGGCCGGGATGCTGGATGATGGGCTGAGGCAGTTGAATAAAGATGAACATCCGGTGCTGCACACAGACCGCGGCTGGCAGTATCAGCACAGCCAGTGGAAGATGAAGCTGAGCGCGCACGGTGTGATAAGAAGCATGTCGCGGCCCGGCAACTGTCTTGATAATGCGGCGATGGAGAGCTTCTTCGGGTTACTGAAGACGGAGTGCTGGCATCACGAAAAGTACAGTGACGTCGATGAGTTAAAGGAAGCGATAGGAATCTGGATAAACTATTACAACTACGAACGGATCAAGACGGGGTTAGGTGGACTGAGTCCGGTACAATACCGAACTCAGTACCAACAGGCGATGCTGTAACTGTCCAGGTTAAGGGGTTCACTTCATTTGGCGCGCCCGCACCGTTTAAATCAACCAATGTTATGCAACGTGCCAGGCCGCAGTAATCATCTCGGTGAGGGTGGGGGCATCGTAACTGACCCAGCCGTTTTTACTGTTGGCGCGCGCGACAATCCAGTCAACGTCGGTGGCGCTCAAGGTCGGCCCATCCTGCCAGAACGGCACAATCGCATGCTGCTGCAACCAGGCTTTGAGCGCCAGCGCGGGCGGCGCCGGATCGTCCGGTAACAATGCTTGTCCCAGCTGTGTCATCAAACGCTGCTGTTCAGCGTGTTCGGTTTCCGCCAGCACATCGAGGAACGGGAACAGTAAACGTCCACACACTTCTCCGTGATGGAAAGGTTTGATAGCGCCCAGTTCACCGGCAATCCCATGAATCACGCCCAATCCCGCACTGCTCAGGCATACGCCGCCCAGCCAGGAAGCCATCATCATCGCTTCTCGCGCTTCATCACCTTGCGCATCGTTACGATTCAGGTTTGGCCACGCCTGAAAGAACAGCCGCAGCCCATTCAGCGCCGTTTGTTGGGTAAACAGATTGCCTTTGCGCGACAGATACGCTTCAAACAGATGGGTAAAGGCATCAATGGCGCAGGTTGCCAGTACGCTATCTGGCGTGCCCTTGAGTAAATCGGCATCCAGAATGGCCACCTGTGGCACAAACACCGGATGGCGCAGCGACGCTTTCACCTGAATATGCTGCTGATCGGTCACCACGGCGTTTTGCGTCGCCTCACTGCCCGTTCCCGCTGTGGTGGGAATGGCGATCAGCGGCAGAGTGATCGCCTGAACCGGCGTATCGCCCACTTTCTCCAGGTAGCGTGCGGTGTGCAGCGGATGCTGCATCATGGCGCTGAAGGCTTTGGCGGCATCCAGCACGCTGCCGCCGCCGATCGCCACTACGCGATCCACATGACCGCGCCAGCGATTGACCCAGGCATCGATTTCATCAGGCGAGGCTTCATGGCTGACAATCTCATAGCCCAGAATCTGGTCATTGAGTGCCGCACCGAGTCTCTGCCAGGCGGGACCGTTAAGGAAAGATCGGCCACAAAACAGCAATGTCGGTTGGGGATGGGCAGCCAGCAGTGGCAATAAGCGGTCAATGCTGCCACGTCCAAACAGGGTTTGTTGATTACTGTACAACTCGATCAGATTCTCACTCACCTGCAGATCCTTTTTTGAAGGGCATAAAGACCTTAGTGTAACCAAAAGCGGTGACGCCCCCGCTGCAAACATTCTGATAACTGCCTGGCAAAAAGTTGATCACCTTCGCAAAACAGAAATTCCCCCCGCGCGGCTGATGCTTTGTGCGCAATGTTACCCTTAACATGATACCCGTAACATTGTGCGGCAGACCGCGTGCCTCTCAGCGATGTCACCGAATCGACTGTCCTTTGGGATAAACAAAACAAACCGCTGCCGACATGCTGTCGTGCGCAAAAGTGGAGAAAAATTATGCCATTACTCTATGTGGCGATTGGCGTAGCCTTACTGCTGCTGTTAATGATTCGCTTCAAGCTGAACGGATTCATTGCGCTGATCCTGGTCGCGCTGGCGGTGGGTATGATGCAGGGCATGCCCGTCAACAAAGTGATTGGATCGATCAAAACCGGCGTGGGCGGCACGCTGGGTAGCCTGGCGCTGATCATGGGCTTCGGCGCGATGCTGGGGAAACTGCTGGCCGACTGCGGCGGTGCCCAGCGTATTGCCACCACGCTGATTGCTAAATTTGGTCAAAAACACATTCAGTGGGCGCTGGTCTTAACCGGATTCACGGTGGGCTTCGCCCTGTTCTATGAAGTGGGCTTTGTGTTGATGCTGCCGCTGGTGTTCAGCATCGCGGCGTCGGCGCGTGTGCCGCTGTTGTACGTCGGCGTGCCGATGGCTGCGGCACTGTCGGTGACGCACGGTTTCCTGCCTCCGCATCCGGGTCCAACGGCGATTGCGACGCTGTTCAACGCCGATATGGGTAAAACGCTGCTGTATGGCACGCTGCTGGGTATTCCGACCGTGATTCTGGCGGGCCCGGTGTATGCGCGCTTCCTGAAAGGCATCGACAAACCGATCCCGGAAGGTTTGTGGAACCCAAAAACCTTTACCGAAGCAGAAATGCCGGGCTTTGGCGTCAGCGTCTGGACGGCGTTAGTGCCGGTAGTACTGATGGCCTTGCGTGCCGTCGCGGAGATGGTGTTGCCGAAAGGGCATCTATTGTTGCCGTATGCGGAGTTCTTTGGTGACCCGATTATGGCAACGCTGATTGCGGTACTGATCGCCATCTTCACCTTTGGTCTGAACCGTGGACGGAGTATGGATGAAGTGATGGGCACCATCACCGACTCGATCAAAATCATCGCCATGATGCTGTTGATCATTGGCGGCGGCGGGGCGTTCAAGCAGGTGCTGGTGGACAGCGGCGTCGATAAATACATCGCGAGTATGATGCATGAGACCAATGTATCGCCGATCTTTATGGCGTGGTCTATCGCGGCGGTGTTGCGTATCGCATTGGGTTCAGCCACCGTAGCGGCGATTACCGCCGGCGGGATCGTTGCGCCACTGATTGCTACCAGCGGTGCCAGCCCGGAACTGATGGTGATTGCCGTGGGTTCCGGCAGCGTGATCTTCTCTCACGTCAACGATCCGGGCTTCTGGCTGTTCAAGGAGTACTTCAACCTGACCATTGGCGAAACTATTCGCTCCTGGTCCGCGCTGGAAACCATTATTTCGGTGTGTGGTTTGGTCGGCTGTTTGCTGCTGGCTAACGTTATCTGACGGAATTCAGCTGAGGCGATGTGCCTCAGCTTCTTCACTGCTGCGGTCTACTGCGCCAGCGCGCGGAAGGCCGACAGCTCTTCATCGGGCATGCCCGCTTGTAATGCCGCTGCACAAATCTGTTCCCAGCTGTTGCTGTCGAGCGGAATCCCCTCACGATCGCGTTCGGTACGATTCTGTTCTTCCCATTCACCCGGCACCTGAATCGGTGCATCGCCGCTTTGTGGCGAGCGTTTTACCCATTCGAGGAACGATTCTGCTTCTTCCTGCATCGCAGGGGCATCAAACGCTTCGGGATTGACGATGATAGTGGTCATGCAGTTGAAAATGGCGTCATGGCTGCTGACCAGCGTGGCATCGTGCGTGGTGCGGCCGCCGGAGAGCGCACCGCCAAGAATTTCGCACATCGTGGCCAGCGCATAACCTTTGTGCAGGCCAAACGGCATCAGCGAGCCATAAGGTGCCTGATGCATCACGCCGGGCTCGGTGGTGGGCTGCCCCTGATGATCGATCAGATAACCGGGCGCGACCTGTTGCCCTTTGTTCCATGCCACGCGCGTTTTGCCGTAGGCAATGCCGCTGGTGGCGAAATCGAGCAGCAGCGGTTTGGCATTTTGGCGCGGGAAGATGGCACAGAACGGGTTAGTACCAAAACGGCGGTCGCTGCCGTTAAAGGGCGCAACCATCGGATCGCCCATCACGTTGACGAAATGGAAAGAGACGAATCCCGCCGCTGCGCACTGTTCCGCCCAATGACCGATACGACCAATATGGTGGGAATGGTGTAAGCCGACCGCAGCGATGCCCAGCTTCGCTGCCCGCTCAATACCCAACTGCATCGCCTGATGTGCAGCCACCTGACCAAAGCCGTTATGACCGTGCAGGGTGAGCACCGCACCGGCATCCTTTTCAATGGTGGTGTGCTGGTTCAGTTGCAGGAAGCCCTGCTTCAGTGAACTCATATAGCTCGGGATCATTCCCACGCCATGGGAATCGTGACCGGCCAGATTGGCGGCCACCAGATGGTCAGCCACTAAACGTGACTCTTCGGCGCTGCTGCCGGCATGTAACCAAATGGCCTGAACAAATTGATGGAGCTGGGAAGGGGGAAGTCGGTAAAGGGTACTCACGCGGTAAATCTCCTTGTCATCTTCGATATTGCATCCTGCGCTTAAAACTATCATTACCGCAAGTGAGGGTTATCAAAAGCAAAGGGCCACAATCTGTGGCCCAAAACCTCAATGCGGCTGTTCAAAGCCCGCTTTTACCATCTGGTCGCGCAACGCGCGGGTAATTTCACGGTTCCCACCCGTGACCGGATAAATGACATTGTTGACGACATCGTCAAGGTAATGCTCTTCAAACTCTTGCATGGTGAGTTGGGTGCCACCTTCATCATTGATGGCAATGCTGCCACTGATGTGGTTGCCGTAATCCTTTGCCTTCAGGCTGTAACGCCCCATGCTGGTATTAATCGTGCTCATATGATCTCCTTGTTACGTAGGCAGTGATAACAATTGAGGCCTGCTAGAGGCGCTGTAAGTTTAGACAGCACAGGCTGGCGGTGCGCGGCGGGAGAGGGGGCTAAAATTGCGACATGCGACCCGTCTCGCAGAAATAAAACTGAAGGCAAGGCAACGCTCATCACGATGCGTGACAGTGCTCGCACTGCACAGCGAACACAGAATGATCATCTATACTGGATAACAGGCGCGTTATTTTTCATCACTGAAGGAGCGAACAATGAAAATAATTCTGTGGATTATTGCCATCATTTTTATTGTGGGATTACTGACGATTACGGGTGTATTTAAACTGATTTTCTGACACGAACAGGCACCCGAGGTGCCTGAATTCGTTATTCTGCCCGGGACGCGGCAAATTCGCTAAAAGTTAGCATTGCCGGAATAAGGTCACGCCAGTCAATGGGTTTATCGCAACCCGCGCAACGCGCACCGTGGTGAGGATTATTTCTCTCCTCTTCCACTTTCGGCAATGTGAAATAAAATTTAGCGCAGCCGCAGCGTCGACAGCGAATCGTCATTTCAATCATCCTCCCTCTCCGTCCTGGAAAGATGAGATTTATCTTATTGGCCTGCAGAGTTCAATTCATAAATTTAATTAATTTATTCCTGATGTAAACGATCGGCGTTAAGTTGCTGAAAATTAAGTTATATAGTGGAGTGATTGTCACGCATCAAGTGCACTTAATGTGCATTTTTCCTGACGACACAGATATTTCTTTCCACAGATAAACCACAACCTAATCTAAATCATCGGAAAATAATGTTGTAACACAGATAATACCTGGAGTTTTTAGCCGCTTTTTTAAATATCCTTTTAACTCGTTGCGCTAATAATTGCCCACTCAACAAATGCGTTTTTTTAACAGGGTGGGGCGAATTTAAGAGATGATTTAATAGGATTTTTTTGTGAATCGGCACATTTTCTCCGCACTTTTAGGCGGAATTTTGACGTTACCCATGACGTTTTCGGCATCAGCAGCCACGACATCACAAGCCATTGAAGCGGGATGGAATACATTGAGTACTAATGTTGAGCAAACCTGGTCGCAGCCACAGCATCATGACTTTTATCTGCCCGCTATCACCTGGCATAACCGCTGGACCTATGATGACGAGCATATCGAAAAGTACAACGAGCGGCCGTGGGGCGCAGGTGGCGGTGTATCTCGTTGGGATGAGAAAGGCAACTGGCATGGGCTGTATGCCATGGTGTTCAAAGACTCGTTCAACAAATGGGAGCCAATCGCCGGCTATGGCTGGGAAGCGACCTGGCGGCCATTGAACGATCAGAATTTCCACATCGGTGCAGGCTACACCGCGGGCGTAACGGCGAGAGATAACTGGCGTTATATCCCGGTTCCACTGGTTTTGCCATTAGCATCAATAGGATATGGTCCAGCCACATTCCAAATGACTTATATTCCAGGGACTTATAATAACGGCAATGTCTATTTTGCCTGGCTGAGATTCCAGTTTTAGCGGGTGAAATGCGTCAAAAAGTGTGAAGGGGATGCAAAAAATCAATATTTATCACTTTTTCATCAATTCTCACTGGACAAATGTCACCGCAATTGCTGTACTAGATGCCGACACAGTTTAGTGTCCATTTTTCATGTAAAGGTAATATAGATGTCCAAGATCAAAGGTAACGTTAAGTGGTTTAATGAGTCGAAAGGCTTCGGTTTCATTACTCCAGAAGATGGCAGCAAAGATGTATTCGTACACTTCTCTGCAATCATGAGCAATGGTTTCAAAACTCTGGCTGAAGGTCAGCGTGTAGAGTTCGAAATCACTGACGGCGCTAAAGGCCCATCTGCTGCTAACGTTATCGCTCTGTAAGTTAACAGTTAGAATTTTGAAAACCCGCCTAATGGCGGGTTTTTTTTGTCCTTTTTACATGTGCCACCAGGTCAGGGAATAGCCCAACACGGCCGCCATGGCGACGAAAAGCGCCATCACTTCATTGTAGCTACGTGGAATCAGGTTTTTCATGTGCGCGCCCCAGAGATGTATTTCATTCAGCATCGCAAAGCCAGGTTAAGCCAACCTTAAGCCGTGATGACAGTCTGATGACAGGGCACATTCTGCGGCGTATTTCACAGAACCTGGCAGTAACATTCTCATAACAATCCTTACTTGCAGCTTTTTACGCAACAACGCTATATAACTGCATGCAAGGACTCATGAGGAGGCAGGATGAATATACGTCAGGCACTGGCAAAAGACAGTTTTGCCCTGAGTGCGCTGTTAACCGAACTGGGTTACAGCGGCACAGAAAAGTTTATTGATACGCGTCTGGCGCAGTTATGCAGCCATCCCGACGAAATTTTATTGGTGGCAGAACACGGTAATCAGGTTCTGGGGTTTCTCTCTTTGCACTTTATCCCCCAACTGGCGCTGCCCGGTGATTTCGCCCGCATCAGCTATTTTTGCATTGCGGAAGGCGAGCGCAGTAAAGGCAGTGGCCAGCAGCTGCTCAGCCATGCCGAGCAGTTAGCGCGGGAGCGGGGTTGCGATCGCATGGAAGTGCATTGTCACGCTTCCCGCCTTAAAGCCAACCAGTTCTACTCGCGTGAAGGCTATGTGGAATCTCCGCGTTATCACATCAAAGATCTGGGCTCGCTTTAAGTTCACGCCCGGTGGCGATGACCAGCGCGTCAGCAATGCTTTCAAGCTGATCAAACGGGAGCAGCGAAGCACTGACGCGAATAAACGGCTCGCCGTTGAGGCAGCAGCGTTCTCCCGGCAGTACGGCGATGCCGCGGGCTGCCAGGGTGATCATGGCGTACTGCTCTGATTCCACCGGGATCTGCACACTCAAGCCATCTCGTTCTTCCAGCACCACTCCGCGTTTTGCCAGTGCCGCCAGTAACTGCTGGCGACGCTGCGCGTAAACGGTCTTCGCCTGTTGAATGCTCTGCTGTGTGGCCTCATCGGTGAGCATCCACGCCACCGCATCCTGCAAGATACGGCTGGTCCAGCTGACGCCGAAATTACGCCACGACTGCAGCCGTTTCACCATGTCTGCCGTCGCGGATAACGCCGCCAGGCGCAGATCGGGACCATAGGCTTTGGAAAAAGAGTGAACGTGAATGACCCGCTCCGGGAAGTGAAAACCCAGGCTCCAGGCCGGCCAGCGCGACAGATCGCCAATGCCATCATCCTCGACAATCATCGTGTTACTGTTCGCCAGCACCCGTGCCAACTCGGCACTGCGACGCTGTGTCACGCTGTAGCCGGTGGCCGAATGCGTGCGCGGCTGATAGATAAACATCGCCGGTGATTTTTGCAGATGTGCGGCCAGCGCCGTGGGGATCGGCCCCTGATCATCACAGGGTAGCGGCAAAATTTCTGCGCCGATATTCTCCAGCATATCCAGCAAACGCGTAGCGGTGGGATTTTCAATCACTACCCGATCGCCCGGCGACAGTAACGTTTGCACAATCAAATTCATGGCATCAAAGCCGCCGTCAGTGGCCAACCAGGCTTCCGCCGAATAGGGCCAGCATGGGCTGATGGCCGCTTGCAATTGCGGGGAGATCGCTTCGCGTTGGTAGCTGTTTAGCTCAGGCGAAGCAATGCCGGCGAGGATCGCCCGCTGGAGATCGGGGAGCAGCGCCGGATCGGGTGATGCCATGGCCAGTGAGGCACGGATGTTCTCGCCATAGTTGCCAATCTTCTCAAATCGGATGGGGCGTGGCAGCACGCTGTTGCCACACACCCAAACGCCACTGCGTCCTTTACCCGCCAGTACTTTCTGCTTCTTCAGCTGCGCCCAGGCAGCAGAAACGGTTGCCGGACTGACGCCCAGCCGCTCCGCCAGTTCGCGCACCGCAGGCATTTGCATACCGACAGCGATTTGGCCGTCCCGAATTAACGTTGAGGCGGTCAGCGTTATTCCCTTTACCGAAGCATCATCTATTTGTTGGCTAAGCCACTCGACATCTACCGTTTGCGTCATAAGAAAATCATTTGTTCAGTAACAAAGAATTTATTGTTCAGATTAGTATTCGCGTTTTAGACTCAAATTCAAGCACTATTTGCTGAATATTTAAACAGCGCCAGATCTCTGGCCGAAAACGGGGAAAGCACAATTATGGTAACCATCAGACTGGCGGTGCGTGACTGGGATTATTTCACCCCGCTGGCACTCGGCGACATCAAACCAGAAGGCTTCACGCTGGAGATTGACCGCGTGGGCACGCTGGTTGATAACCTCGCGACCAGCGACAAATACGATGCGGGTGAAGTGTCATTCAGCCGCTATGCTCAGGCATGTGCCAGAGGTGATAACGCACTACTCGGCCTGCCGCACTTCCTGATGCGCGGCTTCCGCCAGCGCTGCATCATCACTACCGCTGACAGCCCAATTACCACGCCCGCACAGCTGAAAGGCAAGAAAATCGGGGTGACCGGCTGGCAGGATTCTGGCAATACCTGGACGCGTACCGTGCTGCGTGAGGCTGGCGTGGAGATCGATGATGCGTACTGGTTTGCCGGGCGTTTGACTGAAGAACATCCGATTGTTGATCGCCTCGCAGGCTTCGGTCGTCCGGGCCGCATTGAGCCGGCACCGGGTGAGCGCCCGCTGATCGAACTGCTCAAGGCCGGTGAACTGGATGCGGTGTTCACGCCCTTTATGCCGGAAGGTTTCTTCCTGAAGAATTCTGGCCTGCGCCAATTGCAAAACGACTTTGTGACCGCCGAGCGCGACTACTTTAACCGCGTCGGCTACGTACCGGGCATCCATCTGCTGGCGATGAAACCGGCACTGGCGGAAATGCACCCCTGGCTGCCGCAGGCGTTGAGCGAAATCATCGATCGTTCGTACCAGATGTGGATGCAGAAACGTGAGAAATACGCCGACACCACACCGTGGCTGCTGGATGATTTGCGACGTACCGCGCAGGAATTACCGGCGGACTGGAATCAAAACGGATTCTCCGCTAACAAAAAGATGATCGCCGATTTTGCTAACGAGCTGTTCCAGCAAGGCTTGACCAAAACATTACTGACGCCGGAAGCGATTTTCCCGGCAGCAGTGCAAGGGGAGTGAAGATGAAAGTTGCAATGGGGCAGTTTGCTGTCAGCCGCGAATGGCAGGAAAACACCGATATCTGCATCGGTTTAATGAACAATGCACTGGCTGGAGGCGCGGATTTACTGGTCCTGCCAGAAGGCGTGCTGGCGCGTGATATTGCCGACCCTGATTTGGTACTTAAAGCCGCACAGCCGTTGGATGGCCCTTTCATCACACAGTTGCTGGCGGTCAGTAAGGGCAACGATTTAACCACCATGATGAGCGTGCACGTGCCGACAGAGGGCAACAAAGCGCTCAACGTGCTGATTGCCATTCGCAACGGTGAACTCATCGCCGCCTACGAAAAGCTGCATCTTTATGATGCGTTTGCGATGCAGGAGTCGCAGCGCGTAAATCCAGGCAATGAAATCCCACCGCTGGTGGAAGTGGCGGGGATGAAAGTGGGTCTGATGACCTGCTACGACGTGCGCTTCCCGGAGCTGGCGCGCCGTCTGGTACTGGACGGTGCGGATGTGCTGGTGTTGCCTGCCGCCTGGGTGAAAGGCCCGCTGAAAGAGATGCATTGGGAACTGCTGTGTACTGCACGCGCACTGGAGAACACCTGTTACATGGTGGCGGTGGGCGAATGTGGCCCGCGCAATATCGGCAACAGTCTGGTCATCGATCCCCTCGGCGTCGCGATTGCCAAAGCGCCAGAGTCGGCGGCACTGGTCTTCGCCGACCTCGACCCACAACGTATTGCTTACGCACGTAGCGTACTGCCGGTGCTGGAAAACCGCCGTTTTGCTCGTCCTGAACTGAAACCACTTTGATAGATTTTGGGGAACTGGCTCATGAATAAACTAACAACAGCAATAACGTTGGCGCTGGGGCTGACGGTCAGCGCGGTGCAGGCAGCGGAAACTATTCCAACGCAGAAAGTTGATCAGGCGCTGCATGACCGCCTGCCAGCAGAGATTAAAAGCGCCGGAAAAATGATTTCGGTAAACAACGGATCGTTTCCTCCTTATGAGATCGTGAACGGTCCACATTCGATGGACGGCGCCTCTGCTGACCTGACGAATGCTTTGGCTCAATTGCTGGGTGTGAAAATTGAACATGCCACGGTCAGCGGTTTGTCGGGCGTTTTAGCTGGCATTAACTCGGGCCGTTATCAGATGGCGATTGGGCCGATTGGCGACTATCCCGATCGTCAGCAGAAAGTCGACTTCATCGATTTTGTGCAGGAGTTCGTGGTGTTCGGCGTGCAGAAGGGCAATCCAGCGAAAATTAACGGTCTGGAAGACACCTGCGGCAAGCGTATTGCCGTGATGGCAGCCGGTTCAGCTGAGCAGGTGATTCGTAAGCAGTCGGATGCCTGCGTTGCAGCGGGCAAGCCTGCGGTGGTGGTGCAATCCTTTACCGATCAGCCTTCATCGATTCTGGCGGTGCGCTCTAAGCGTTCTGATGCATTCTTCTCTTCTCAGGCGCCGCTGACCTACTTTATCGAGCAGGCCAATGGCCAGCTGGAGCTTTCCGGTAAAGGAC
The DNA here is from genome assembly GCF_000963995.1 of Pantoea sp. SM3. Taxonomy (NCBI): domain Bacteria; kingdom Pseudomonadati; phylum Pseudomonadota; class Gammaproteobacteria; order Enterobacterales; family Erwiniaceae; genus Pantoea; species Pantoea sp. SM3. Next base: position 128,349 of record NZ_JZRD01000039.1, on the reverse strand, counting down.
AGAAAAACGGCTTTGGCGACATTTTCCAGGGCACGGTCGTACCAAAAGGTTCTGATCTGGGCAACGTGGTACTGGATGCTTACAAAGAGCTGTTCGCGAACGGCACCTACGCGGCGATCATGAAAAAGTGGAAACTCGACGGCAATATCTTGCAGCAGCCGGGTCGTAATCTGGCGCAGGGGACAGCAAAATGAATCCGGTCACCCACAATACGCGAGCCAGGGATAAGGCCAACGTGCAACAGCGCGATGTCGCTTTCGCCCGCAGTGCGCCCACTTATGGACGCTGGATCTCATGGATTGTGGTACTGGTGATCGCAGCCAACTTTCTCTGGCTGGTGGCGACCAATCCCAATTTTGAATGGAAAGTGGTGTTGCAGTGGTTTACTGAAGGCTCAGTGATGAAAGGGCTGCAGGTGACGCTCGGGCTGACGGTGGTCTCCATGATCCTCGGTACGCTGCTGGGCCTGTTGCTGGCGGTATGGCGTCTTTCGGAAAACAAACTGCTGAGCGGCATCTCGTCGCTCTACATCTGGTTTTTCCGGGGTACGCCACTGCTGGTGCAGCTGATCTTTTGGTACAACCTGTCGACGCTGTTTCCAACCCTTTCGATTACCGTCCCCTGGACGGACATCACCTTCGCCAGCTGGAATACCAACGATCTGATTACACCGCTGACTGCTGCGTTTGCTGGTCTGGCGTTGAATGAAGCGGCGTACATGGCCGAGATTATCCGCGCCGGGCTGTTGTCGGTGGATCAGGGGCAGGTGGAAACCACACAGGCGTTTGGCATGAGTCGCAGCCGTGCGCTGCGCCGCATTATTATTCCGCAGGCGATGCGATCCATCATTCCGCCGACCGGTAATCAGCTGATCAGTATGATTAAAGCGACCTCGCTGGTGAGCGTGATAGCCATGGGCGATCTGCTTTACTCGGTGCAGGCCGTCTATAACCGCACCTTTGAAATTATCCCGATGCTGATGGTCGCCGTGATTTGGTATCTGCTCATCACTTCGATCCTGAATATTGGGCAGTCCGCTATCGAACGCTACTACGCACGCGGCACCAAACGTACCGTGGTGAACAAGCGCCGGACAGACACGGCTGTAGCAGCCACACATCAGCTGAAGGAGGATGTATGAGTGAGATTCAGCCGCTGGTATCTGCGCGCAATGTCCAGAAGAGTTATGGCGATAATGAAGTATTGAAAGGGATCGATCTGGATGTGTTTCCCGGTGAAGTGGTGGTGATTCTCGGGCCATCAGGCTCGGGCAAATCGACCTTACTGCGCTGTATTAACCATCTGGAAGATATGAACGCTGGCTCCATCATGGTCGGTGAAGAGCAGATTGGCTACGAATTGAAGCGTGGGATTCTGCATCGTCTGTCGGCACGGCGGATTGCTCACCAGCGTCAGAAGATCGGCATGGTGTTTCAGCAATTCAACCTCTATCCACACATGACCGTGCTGCAAAACATCATTGAAGCGCCCATTGGTGTGCATAAGTTTCCTCGCCAGGAAGCGTTGCAGCATGCGCGCGAACTGCTGACGACGGTGGGATTGAGTGACAAAGCCGATGCGTGGCCACGTCACCTTTCCGGCGGCCAGCAGCAGCGCGTGGCGATTGCTCGCGCTTTAGCCATCAAACCAGCGTTGATGCTGTTTGATGAGCCAACTTCCGCACTGGACCCCGAACTCGTGGGGGAGGTGTTGGCGACGATGCGCACGCTGGCTGATCGCGGTCTGACCATGATCGTGGTGACACATGAGATTGGCTTTGCACGTGAGGCGGCGGACCGGGTGGTATTTATGGATGGCGGCGTAGTGGTAGAGCAGGGGACACCGGAGCAGGTGATCGGTAATCCACAGCACCCGAGAACGCAGGCATTTTTGAGCCGCTTCATTTAATGTTGCGCGGATGTTGATCGTAATCTGTTACAGATTCCAGTTGTGACAGCTGATAAACTGCGCGTTAATAGTCATGTCTGTTTTTCGCTAAGGTTGAAAGGTAAAGTATGGAAGGTTTCAGCATTGCCAAACTGCTGATCATCGGTGCACTTATTGTACTGCTGTTTGGTACCAACAAGTTACGTTCACTGGGTGGTGATCTGGGTTCCGCCATTAAAGGCTTCAAGAAAGCCATGAAAGACGATGAATCCACCGCAACCAAGAGCACCGCTGAAGAAGCGCCGGCTGAACGCGTGAGCCACAAAGAGTAATCCGACTTTTAACGTCAATAAGTGTAAATATTTATGACGTTGATAAAAAAACCAGACTGCTTCCAGTCTGGTTTTTGTTTTTGGGCGCAGGTTAAAACAGCCTGAGTGCGGGCATCACACCCGCAACACCGATTATTTCACTTCCAACCCTTTAGCCTGCATATCCGCATGATAAGAAGAGCGGACGAACGGGCCACAGGCCGCGTGAGTAAAGCCCATTGCCATGGCTTCTTCTTTCATCTCATCAAACTCTGCCGGGCTAACATAACGCTGTACCGGCAGGTGATGGCGGCTTGGCTGCAAATACTGGCCGAGTGTAAGCATGGTGACGCCATGACGACGCAGATCACGCATGACTTCAACGATTTCCGCATTGGTTTCGCCCAATCCGACCATCAGGCCAGATTTGGTCGGCACATCCGGATGCGCTTCTTTAAAACGCTCCAGCAGCTTCAGTGACCAGTCGTAGTTGGCACCAGGACGCACCTGGCGATAAACGCGCGGCACGTTTTCCATATTGTGGTTGAACACATCTGGCGGCGTGGCGGTAAGGATTTCCAGCGCACGATCCATACGACCACGGAAGTCAGGCACCAGAGTTTCAATTTTGATGGTAGGGCTTTTTTCGCGAATCGCAGTGATGCAATCAGCAAAGTGCTGGGCCCCGCCGTCGCGCAGATCGTCGCGGTCAACCGAGGTGATCACCACATAACGCAGCGCCATATCGGCAATGGTTTGTGCCAGTTTCAGCGGTTCGTTGGCGTCAGGCATATTTGGACGGCCGTGGGCGACGTCGCAGAACGGGCAACGACGTGTACAAATCGCGCCGAGGATCATAAAGGTGGCGGTGCCGTGGTTAAAACATTCAGCGAGGTTAGGGCAGGAGGCCTCTTCACACACCGAGTGCAGACCATTTTTGCGCATGGCGGCTTTGATACCCTGAATGCGGCTGGAATCCGCAGGCAGTTTGATCTTCATCCACTCCGGCTTACGCAGAATCTCTTCACGCTCGACCATCACGGTTTTCACCGGAATCAGCGCCATTTTGTCGGCATCGCGATACTTGACGCCACGTTCCATCTGAATTGGTTTACTCATAAATCTGCAGGTTCCGGTCGGGATTGCGATTTGAAAGCTTCCTCACTCAAACTGAGAACCAGGCTTTCAACTTTATTTGAAAATATGGCAAAAATTATATCATTTCGTCTGCGCATAAGCAGCCGATATGCGAGCGCTAAAGTTACAATTTTGTAAATGAGCACAGACAGTCAAGGTCAGACCGCTGCATCATTTTGCCATTCCAGTTGGGTGAAACCAGTTAAACGGGCGAAATGTTGTACCAAACGGGGTTGTACGTCGGCGGTTGTGACGCCCGGCTGTTTTTCACTTAACTGCGTCATACGCATACCGGCATAACCGCAGGGATTGATGCGCAGGAAAGGCGCCAGGTCCATCGCCACATTCAACGCCAGACCATGGAAAGAGCACCCTTTACGAATACGAAGGCCTAACGAGCACACTTTGTCATCGCCGATATAGACGCCGGGTGCGTCGGCACGCGCACGCGCAGCGATACCATAATCCGCCAGGGTGGCGATCACGGTTTCCTCCAGCGCAGTGACCAGATCCCGGACACCGATTTTGTGACGTTTAATATCAATCAGCACGTACATCACCTGTTGCCCAGGCCCGTGATACGTCACCTGACCGCCACGATCGCTCTGCACTACCGGAATATCTCCCGGCATCAGCAGATGTTCGGCTTTGCCTGCCTGGCCCTGGGTAAACACCGGATGGTGTTCCACCAGCCAGATTTCATCGGCGGTGCTGCTGTCACGTTGATCGGTAAACTGATGCATCGCATCGGAGACAGGTTGCCAGTCGCGCTGGCCCAGTTGACGAACAAGAAGCGTGTTAGCTGACAAAGCGGAGGTCCGGTAAAGAGTGGAGGGCTGAGTATAACGCTGGCAAAGCCGCCTTTGCCAGCGCGGGTATTACAGTACCATGCGCACGATATCGATGTTACCCAGTTCTTCATACAGGGTTTCTACCTGTTCGATATGCGTTGCGGTGATGGTGATAGAAACCGAATGGTAGTTACCTTTGCTGCTGGGTTTCACCGCCGGGGTATAGTCGCCGGGGGCGTGGCGCTGTACCACTTCAACCACTTGATCAACCAGCTCCGGTTGCGCCAGACCCATTACTTTATAGGTGAAGGGGGTAGGGAATTCGAGCAGTTCATTCAGTTTGGTTTTCATGTTGGCTCCGGTGCTTAAAATTGAGAAGAGAAGCCCGCAGGCCGCCCCTACAACAGGTGATGCATAAAAATCGATAAGGGAGGCTTTCCAGCCTCCCCTATACGTTTGAAACGGGGGTTTCTAATTATATGGTATCAGACAGACGATTTTTCAAGCGTCTTAGCCAAACCAGTGATGGAACATCAGTTTGATGTAATCAATGATACGGCTGAAGAAACCGCCTTCCTGCACTTCGTTCAGGACCACCAGTGGACGCTGTTCAATGGTTTTGCCATCCAGCTGGAAGTTGATGCTGCCCACAACCTGATTTTTCTGCAGCGGCGCATGCAGTTCGGTATTGGTCAGCACATAGCTGGCTTTCAGGTCTTTCATACGGCCGCGTGGAATGGTCAGGTAGGCATCTTTTTCAACGCCCAACTGGACACGATCGCTGTTACCAAACCAGACCGGCTCAGAAGCAAACTCTTTGCCTGCTTTCAGTGGTGCCACGGTCTCGAAGAAACGGAAGCCCCAGGTCAGCAGCTTTTTGCTTTCGGTTTCGCGACCTTTGTAGGTGTGACCGCCCATAACCGCAGAGATCAGACGCATCTGGCCTTCAGTGGCAGAAGCCACCAGGTTGTAACCTGCCGCATCAGTGTGACCGGTTTTGATGCCGTCCACGTTCAGGCTGGTATCCCACAGCAGACCATTGCGGTTCATCTGTTTGATATTGTTGAAGGTGAACTCTTTTTCACGGTAGACCGAGTATTCGTCCGGGACATCACGAATCAATGCCTGGCCGATCAGCGCCATATCACGCGCTGAGCTGTACTGGCCTTCTGCATCCAGGCCGTGCACGGTCTGGAAGTGGGTGTTTTTCAGGCCCAACGCGCCAACGTAGTTATTCATCAGGCTAACAAACGCATCCTGGCTGCCGGCAACGTAATCAGCCATCGCCACACAGGCATCATTCCCTGACTGCAACACGATGCCGCGCGTCAGTTGAGAAACCGGTACGCGATCGCCTGGCTTCAGGAACATCAGTGACGAGCCTTTGAACACCGGATTACCGGTGGCCCATGCATCTTTACCAACGGTGACGATATCATCGTTATGGATTTTGCCTGCTTTGACCGCCTGACCAATCACATAGCTGGTCATCATTTTGGTCAGACTGGCGGGATCGCGGCGCGCATCGGCGTTCTTTTCCGCCAGGACTTTGCCGGAATTGGCATCGATCAGCACATAAGCTTCAGCATCGATTTCCGGGACGCCCGGGATCATCGTCTTAAGGTTAACATCGTCCGCAAAGGCGGCATGGCTGAGAGAAAGGGCGACCAGTGATCCCACTGTCAGGCGTTTCAGAAAACGAGAGGGTTTCAGCGTATTCATGTTAAGGACTACAACATCCGTGGGCTAAGAGTGAAAAAAGTGCCTTACTATAGCAAACGCCCGATCGAGCGACATCTTGCTTTGCAAATCAGTTTCAGCAGTAAAGGTAACTGCCCGTAACATTACGGGCGGGCAGTGGTAATAAATGAGCTCATCTGTGCTTCAGTGGTCAGTCGCTGTTGTAACGCAGCGGCTTCTGCCCGGCTGCTGTACCCGCCGAGTTGAATACGATAAACGTTGCCATTGACTTCCACATTGCCGGGGACGCCAAAACGTTTACCCAGGCTGGTCGCCAATTGACGGGCGCGCGCTGCATCATTGACTGCCCCGACCTGTACCACATATCCACCGGCGGTACGCGTACTCTGGTTCACGGGTGCAGTGCTGGCTGGAGCAGAAACCGATGCCGCAGCCGGTGCAGCGGACGTTGATTGCGCAGGCGTGGCGGCCGGTTCACTGCCTTCCAGTACGCCGTTGGCTAAAGGCTGAGGTGCGCCGAGGAAGCCGCTGCTCTGTACCGGGGCACCCAGGCCACCGTTGCTCTGTAGGGTACTGTTATCGACTGCGCGAACATCCTGCGGCGCAGGCGCTGGCGTCGTATTGGCGCTGCCACCCATCATCACCATGCCGCCGTTAAGATCCGGACGGGCGGGCAGGGCGTAGCTCTGCTTCGCCACGGTGGTGCCAATAGTACCCGGGCCAGAAACGGAACCATCCGGGGCGACTTTGATGTAATCCACACGCACACGCGAATTATTGGAGATATTCAAACGGTCGCCTGCCGCACGAGACAGGTCAATGATGCGGCCGGGCGTATACGGGCCACGGTCATTAACACGCACCACAATCTGGCGGCCATTAGCGAGGTTAGTGACGCGCACATAACTTGGCAATGGCAGCGTGGGATGTGCCGCAGTTAAGGCATCCGGGTCGTAAGCTTCGCCGATCGCCGTGCGATTACCTTGCGCTTCTGCACCGTACCAGGTGGCCAGTCCGACTTCGCTGTAGTTCGAAGGATCTTTGATCACGCGATAATTTTTGCCATTAACGCTGTAATCCTGGCTGGTAGAAGGATTGATGGGTTCATAGCGCGGTTCAACGCCCGGGATTTCCACCACCGGGCCATTATAGGCCGGCTGCGGTGGCGCAGTATTACTCTGCTGTTCCGGTGCGGAACAGGCAGCCAGTACCAATGATGCCAGTGCAACCCCAAGCCAATCCTTACGCATGTGCAGCCTCTTAAACGCTTTTAGATAACATTTTTCGATGAGTATGGATCGACATCACGATGCCAAATCCGGCCATTAATACAATCAACGCCGACCCGCCGTAGCTCACCAGCGGCAGCGGAACACCGACCACGGGTAAGATACCACTTACCATACCAATGTTAACGAAAACATAGACGAATAAAATCAACATCAAACCGCCGGCCATCACGCGACCGAACGTGGTTTGCGCGCGCGCCGCAACAATCAGGCCGCGCAAAATCAGCAGCAGATACAGTACCAGTAACACTAATACGCCGACCAGACCGAGCTCCTCTGCCAGTACCGCAAAGATAAAGTCGGTGTGGCGCTCGGGCAAAAACTCCAGTTGTGACTGGGTGCCATGCAGCCAGCCTTTGCCACGTAAACCCCCGGATCCAATCGCAATCTTGGACTGAATAATGTGATAACCGGCGCCGAGCGGGTCACTCTCAGGATCGAGCAGCATCATCACGCGGTCGCGCTGATAATCATGCATCAGGAAGAACCACAGCACCGGAATAAAGGCCGCCACCAGTAGCACCGCCACGGCGATCAGCTTCCAGCTCATGCCCGACAGGAACAGCACAAACAGGCCGGATGCGGCGATCAGAATCGAGGTGCCGAGGTCAGGCTGTGCCGCTACCAGCAGCGTCGGCATGAAGATCAGCACCAGCGCGATACCGGTGTTTTTCAGCGTGGGTGGACAGACATCGCGGTTAATAAATCGCGCCACCATCAGCGGAACCGCAATCTTGGCTATCTCGGAGGGCTGGAAACGCACAAAGCCGAGATCGAGCCAGCGCTGAGCCCCTTTACTGATATGGCCAAAGGCATCCACCGCCACCAGTAATATCACGCAGACAATGTAGAGATAGGGCGCCCAACTTTCATACACGCGCGGCGGCACCTGTGCCATGACCAGCATGATGATCACGCCCATGGCGATCTGACCGAGTTTACGCTCCATCATGCCGGGATCCTGACCGCTGGCGCTCCAGATGACGATGGCGCTGTAAGCCAGTAGCGCAAGGATGATCAGCATAAACAGGGGATCGATATGGATACGCGTCCAGATCGATCTTTTCTGCGGACTATCGTTCATGGACATCTTTATTCACCTTCGTAGCCAGGCGGCGTCGGTGCGGCTTCAGGCAGCACGGTATTGTTGTCGCCTAACATTATGTGGTCGAGAATCTGACGCATCACCGTACCCACTGCCGGGCCGGCACCGCCGTTCTCCAGAATCATGGTCACGGCAACGCGCGGTTTATCGTAAGGCGCGAATGCCGTCATTAACTTATGGTCACGCAAGCGTTCAGCAATTTTATGCGCGTTATAGGTTTCGTTCTCTTTCAGACCGAATACCTGCGCAGTACCGGATTTCGCAGCGATTTTGTAAGGTGCATCGGCAAAACTCTTGTGCGCCGTCCCGTTCGCGCGGTTGGCCACGCCGTACATGCCATCTTTAGCAATTTCCCAGTATCCCGAGTGGATATCGCCAATCGGCGCATCCGGCGGCTGACGATACGGCACCATGGTTTGGCCTTCACGGGTGGCGCGCAGTAAATGCGGCACTTTGATGATGCCGTCATTGATCAGAATCATCATGGCTTTGTTCATCTGCACCGGCGTTGCCGTCCAGTAACCCTGACCAATGCCCACCGGAATGGTGTCACCCTGATACCAGGGCTTCTTAAAGCGCTTTAGCTTCCACTCACGCGTTGGCATGTTGCCGGGACTTTCCTGCGGCAAATCAATACCGGTGCGATGGCCATAGCCAAATTTGGTCATCCACTCTGACAGGCGATCAATACCCATATCGTAGGCGACCTGATAGAAGAAGGTATCGGCAGATTCTTCCAGCGATTTGGTGACATTCAGACGGCCGTGTCCCCATTTTTTCCAGTCGCGGTAGCGCTTTTCCGAACCGGGCAATTGCCACCAGCCGGGGTCAAACAGGCTGGTATTGCGGTTAATCACCCCGGCACTCAGCGCAGAGACGGCAACATAAGGTTTCACCGTTGAAGCTGGCGGGTAGGATGCTTGTAACGCGCGGTTATACAGCGGACGATTCTCATCGCTCAGCAGGGCTTTGTAATCCTTGCTGGAGATGCCATCAACAAACAGATTGGGGTCGTAGCTGGGTGTGGACACCAGCGCCAGAATTTCACCAGTGCGTGGATCGCTGACCACGACGGCGGCGCGGCTGCCGGTCAACAGGGTTTCGATATACTGCTGCAGTTTCAGGTCAACGGTCAGATAGATATCACGGCCGGCCTGTGGAGATTGCTCATGCAGCTGACGGATCACCCGGCCACGGTTGTTAACTTCAACCTCTTCATAGCCGGTTTTGCCATGTAGCACATCTTCGTAATAGTTTTCGATACCGAGCTTGCCGATATCATGCGTCGCGGCATAGTTAGGCCATTTACCTTCATCATCGAGGCGTTTAACGTCACGATCGTTAATTTTAGAGACGTAGCCCACCACATGCGTCAGCGTCTGACCGTAGGGATAATAGCGGCGCTGATAACCTTTCACTTCCACACCGGGGAAGCGGTACTGATTGACGGCAAAGCGCGCCACCTGCACTTCGTTGAGTGCGATTTTAATCGGAATGGAGGTGAAACGACGTGAGCGCTTACGCTCTTTTTCAAAGGCGTCGAGATCGTCGTCCGTCAGATCCAGCACCGGGCGCAGATCCTGCAGCGTCTGCTTCAGGTCATCGACTTTTTCGGGCACCAGTTCAGCCTGGTAAATGGTGCGGTTCAGCGCCAGCGGGACGCCGTTGCGATCAAAGATGATGCCGCGGCTGGGCGCGACGGGCACCAGCTTGATGCGGTTCTCATTGGAACGGGTGCTGTAATCGTCAAAACGCAGAATTTGCAGATGATAGAGGTTGACCACCAGCACGCTGGAGAGCAGGAAAATGCCAACAAAAGCCACCAAAGCCCGGCGGACAAAGAGTTTCTGTTCTGCAGTGTAATCGCGAAAGGCGTTGCTCTGTAATTTCATCCGCTGCGTTTATTGTCTGGAGGTTGTCAGGCGTTTATTCACGGTGATAAGGATGATTCGTGGTGATGCTCCAGGCACGATACAGGCTTTCGGCTACCAGCACACGCACCAGCGGGTGAGGCAACGTCAACGTGGACAGCGACCAGCTTTGCTCGGCAGCGGCTTTACAGGCCGGCGCCAGTCCTTCCGGACCGCCAATCAACAAGCTGACATCGCGGCCATCTTGTTTCCAGCGCTCAAGCTGTTGCGCCAGCTGTGGGGTTTCCCACGGCTGCCCTGGAATATCCAGCGTGACGATGCGGTTGCCTTTGCCGACGGCCGCTAACATCGCTTCACCCTCTTTTTCCAGGATGCGCTTGATGTCCGCGTTCTTGCCGCGTTTACCCGCAGGCACTTCGGTCAGTTCAAACGGCATATCCTTGGGGAAGCGGCGCAGATACTCCATGAAACCGGTCTGAACCCAGTCAGGCATTTTGGTGCCGACGGCCACAAGCTGCAGTTTCAAGGCTTAGCTCCAGAGCTTTTCCAGCTCATACAGCTGGCGGCTCTCTTCCTGCATCACGTGTACGATCACTTCGCCAAGATCAACGACGACCCAATCAGCGGCAGCTTTACCATCAACGCCCAGCGGTTTTAAACCCGCGGCACGGGATTCCTGAACCACGTGATCGGCGATCGAAACCACATGACGCGTCGACGTGCCGGTGCAGATGATCATGCAATCGGTGATGCTCGATTTGCCCTGAACATCCACAGCAATGATGTCCTGGCCTTTAATATCGTCAATCTTATCAATAACGAAATCTTGGAGTGCTTTACCTTGCAAAAGGTTCCCCTTAAAAACAGGTGATTACGAGAAGGCTGAATGCCCGGAAAACATAGCCTAAAATGAAGCGGCGCAGTATAGCATGCAACGATCAACCGCGATATAAGCCAGCGCGATCGATGTAGTCGATAACCGCATCGGGCAGCAGATCGGTGCAGGATTGCCCCAGGTGACGACGCTGGCGTATTTCCGTGGCGGAGATGTCGAACAGCGGCGTATCAGCCAGCCAGATATGACCTGCCGGTGCATGATGCAACTGTTCTGCGTGCTGTGCACGATGCGCATCCAGCCACTGCTGCATCTCAGGAGTTTCCATCTGTGTCGCATAGCCCGGTCGCTGGCACACCAACAGATGGCACAGAGAGAGGAGATCCTGCCAGCGATGCCATTTGGCTAACGTTAGCAGAGAATCTTGTCCGATGATAAACCCGAGGGGCTGTTCTGCTCCGCGTTCCGCACGGAGTGCTTCAAGCGTTGCGACCGTCCATGACGGCGTATCCCGTTCCAGCTCGCGCGTATCAATATCAAACAGGGGGCGGGTTGCAATCGCGCAGCGCAGCATTTCCACGCGCTGCCGGGCACTGGCTTCAGGCTGTGGCCGATGTGGTGGCACGTTGTTGGGCAGCAGCGTGACCTTTTTCAGCCCCACCTGCTGCGCCAGTGCTTCCACCGGGCGCAGATGTCCAAAGTGGATTGGGTCGAAGGTGCCGCCGAACAGCGCGTAGAGTTTAGACATCAGTAAAGCTTAGGGGAAAATCGCGGTGGCATAGCAGCAGCGACAATGTCTCGAGCTGCGGCCAAAGGTTCTGACCGTAATCCTGCTTCATGGTCAGCTCCAGTTCGGCGAGCAGATGCACCGCGCGTTGCAGACGACGTGCATCAAGGCGTTGCAGCGCATCGGTAAACAGCGCGCGGCGGTTCTGCCAGATGCGTTGTTGATCCATCAGCGCTCGCAGACCCTGTTTACCCTGATTGCGTTGCAAATGCAGCAGCGTCAATAGATCACGTTGCAGAGAACGCAGCAAAATCACCCCTTCAGCATCCTCTTTTTCCAGCTGATGCAGAATATGCAGGGCACGTTTGCTTTTTCCCGCCAACAGGGCATCCACCCAGTGGAAAGGGGTAAAGTGCGCAGCGTCATTCACCGCGTCCTCTACCCGGGGCAGAGTGAGCTTGCCATCCGGCCACAGCAGTGACAGGCGCTCCAGCGCCTGCGCCAGCGCCAGCAGGTTGCCTTCATAGCAGTAGCACAGCAGTTGAATCGCCGCGTCATCAACACTCAGCTTCATGGCTTTGGCGCGGCTCGCGACCCAGCGCGGCAGCTGCGCTTGTTCGGGTGTCTGGCAGGGAACCAGCACGGCATGGGCGCTCAGCGCTTTAAACCAGGCGCTGTTTTCCTGCGCTTTGGTCAGTTTTGCCATGCGCAGCACCAGCAGGATATCGCTGTGCAGCAGGCTGGCGAGTTTGATCAGTTGCTCGGCCATCGCTACATTGGCACCGTTTTCTGGCAGTTGCAGCGTTAAGGTCTGGCGTTGTGTGAACAGGCTGAGTGCCTGACAGCTGGCAAAGATCGCATCCCAGTCGGTTTGCGCATCAATAGTGACAGTGAAGTGTTCTTCAAAGCCTTGAGAAGAGGAGGCCGCACGAATGGCGTCGGCACTTTCCTGAATCAGCAGCGGTTCATTGCCGGTCAGAAAATAACAGGCGCGCAGCCCCTCACGAAGCTGCGCGCTCAGTTGTTCAGGATAAATCCTGATCATTGCAGACTGGTTGCTGACGAAGAGGACACTTCTGGTGAATTCTCACCTGGTGCGATGATCTCCGGCTGTGGCAACGTGTCTTTGTTGCTTTCCTGCGCGGCATGAACCGTTAACAGTTTACGCACCAGTTGCTCGGCGGCACGCTGACGCATCTCCTGCACGATCATGTCTTGCTCGGCATCCTTCGCCAGTGCGGCATTCGGGTTGTCGAAGAAAGAACGGTACACGGTGGTGCTGATCGGGTAGATGCCTTTGCCCGGGATCAGAACCTGCGCGGTCACTGTCATCACCAGTGAATACTCAGCAGTGGTGCCGCTGATAAACACTGACGCGGTATCACGTCCCTGGACCTCTACGCCTAAGCGCAGAGTCGGGTATTTGGCACTGGCCTGTTTGCTGTCATCAACGATGGTGACATCATTGATACGCAGTTGCTGGCGCACGGTGCGCGCCAGTGGACCATAAGGGTCGCCACTCTGGACGATCAAAGTTTTCATCTCGTTTGGCACCATGGTGGTGCCGCGCGGGTGAAAACCACAGCCTGCGGTGATCATCACCGCAAGTAGGACAAACAGCCTGATAATCAGTTGTCGCACAGTTCCTCCTGAACTTAACCTACGACCAGGTTAAGCAGTTTGCCAGGGACATAAATCACTTTACGAAGTGTGACGCCTTCCAGATATTTCGCCACAATGTGCTCCTGCGCAGCACGCGCCTGAACCTGCTCCTGCGTAGCATCCGGCGCAACGGTAATCTTGCCGCGCACTTTGCCATTCACCTGTACAACGACCAGCAGTGAATCTTCTACCATCGCGGATTCATCTGCAACCGGCCAGCTGGCTTCATCTACGTTACCTTCTCCACCCAGCGCCTGCCACAGCACATAGCTGGCATGCGGCGTGAACGGATAGAGCAGACGAACGACCGCCACCAGCGCTTCCTGCATCAGTGCGCGATCTTGCTCGCTCTCCTGTGGGGCACGAGTCAGCTTGTTCATCAACTCCATGATGGCAGCGATAGCGGTGTTGAACGTCTGGCGACGACCCACGTCATCGGCCACCTTGGCGATGGTTTTGTGCAGATCGCGACGCAGCGCTTTCTGATCGTCGTTCAGTGCATTGAGGTCCAGCGCCACGGTGGCACCCTTCGCCACGTGTTCGTAGGCCAGTTTCCACACGCGCTTCAGGAAGCGGTTCGCACCTTCGACACCAGATTCCTGCCATTCCAGCGTCATTTCTGCTGGTGAAGCAAACATCATGAACAGACGCACGGTATCGGCACCGTAACGTTCAACCATCAGCTGTGGATCGATGCCGTTGTTTTTCGACTTGGACATCTTGCTCATGCCGGCATAAACCACTTCGCGGCCTGCGTTGTCGACAGCCTTAACAATACGACCTTTTTCATCGCGCTCAACGCTAACATCAACCGGAGAAACCCAGTTACGCTCGCCGCTCGCGCCGGTGTAATAGAACGCATCGGCCAGTACCATGCCCTGACACAGCAGACGTTTGGCTGGCTCATCAGAGTTCACCAGGCCCGCGTCACGCAGCAGCTTGTGGTAGAAGCGGAAGTACATCAGGTGCATGATGGCGTGTTCGATACCACCGACATACTGATCCACTGGCAGCCAGTAGTTCGCGGCGGCAGGATCCAGCATGCCTTCGTTGTAGTTGGCACAGGTGTAACGCGCGTAATACCAGGATGACTCCATAAAGGTGTCAAAGGTATCAGTTTCGCGCAGCGCTGGCTGGCCGTTAACCGTGGTTTTTGCCCACTCAGGATCGGCTTTGATCGGGCTGGTGATACCGTCCATCACCACATCTTCTGGCAGAATCACTGGCAGCTGATCTTCTGGTGTTGGCATCACCGTGCCGTCTTCCAGTGTCACCATTGGGATTGGCGCACCCCAGTAACGCTGACGGGACACACCCCAGTCGCGCAGACGATAGTTGACTTTACGCACGCCAACGCCTTTCGCCGCCAATGCATCAGCAATGGCGTTGAAGCCTGCCTGATGATCCAGACCGTTGAACTCACCCGAGTTGAACAGCGCGCCTTTATCGGTCATCGCTGCTTCGCTCAGATCAGGCGTTGAACCATCCAGATTCAGGATCACTGGCTTGATGTTCAGGTTGTACTTGGTGGCGAACTCCCAGTCACGCTGGTCATGCCCTGGAACTGCCATGACTGCGCCGGTGCCGTATTCCATCAGGACAAAGTTAGCGACCCAGACCGGGATCTCTTCGCCCGTCAGCGGATGGATAGCAAACAGGCCGGTGGCCATGCCTTTCTTCTCCATCGTCGCCATATCCGCTTCAGCCACTTTTGTGGTGCTGCACTCGGCGATAAAATCAGACAACGCAGGGTTGCTGGCCGCAGCCTGGCGCGCCAGTGGGTGACCGGCTGCCACCGCAACGTAGGTCGCACCGAGGAAGGTGTCCGGACGTGTGGTGTAAACCGTTAATTTCTCTTCGCTGTATGCCACATCGAAAGTGATTTCCACGCCTTCAGAACGACCAATCCAGTTACGCTGCATGGTTTTGACCGTTTCAGGCCAGTCTTCCAGCTTATCCAGATCGTTGAGCAGCTCTTCCGCGTAAGCGGTGATTTTCACGAACCACTGAGGAATCTCTTTGCGTTCAACTTTGGTGTCACAGCGCCAGCAGCAGCCGTCGATAACCTGTTCGTTAGCCAGCACGGTTTGGTCATGTGGGCACCAGTTCACCGCTGAGGTCTTTTTGTAGACCATGCCTTTTTCATACAGCTTGGTGAAGAACCACTGTTCCCAGCGATAGTACTCTGGCTGGCAGGTCGCCAATTCACGGCTCCAGTCATAGCCAAAGCCCAGCAGTTTGAGCTGGTTCTTCATGTATTCGATGTTGTCATAAGTCCATGGTGCGGGCGCGGTGTTGTTTTTTACCGCAGCGCCTTCGGCTGGCAGACCAAACGCATCCCAGCCAATCGGCTGCAGGACATTTTTACCCAGCATGCGCTGATAGCGCGCAATCACATCGCCGATGGTGTAGTTACGCACGTGGCCCATGTGTAGGCGGCCAGAAGGATAGGGCAGCATAGAAAGGCAGTAGTATTTCTCTTTGCCTTCCTGCTCGGTCACTTTAAAGGTTTCGTTTTCGTCCCAGTGCTGTTGGACGCGGGATTCTATCTCTTCCGGGCGGTATTGCTCTTGCATGGCTGCCTGTGGTCCTTTATGAAAATCGTTAACCCTGAATAGTTCGCGTCACAGGAAGGCGGCAAAGGTGTGAATACACTCGCGCTTAACGAAGTAAGCGATGGCGTGAACACGTGCAGCCAACGCACCTGCGACTTGAAGTATGACGGGTTCGCATACATTTAGATCCGCATAGCATACCCATAAGGCTCTTCCTCAACAACATTTCACGCCCCGGCAGAGCGGATTTCTACTCATTGCGCCGCCGCTTTCACCCTTTTGCGATTTACTCCGCTTTCGTCACGGCAAATATGACAGAACAGCTAAACTTACTATCAGCTAATCCCGCGGAAAGGAGAACAAAATGAATAACGTGGCGCAGGAGTATCGTGCAACGATAGCGGCATTAACCCAGCGGCTGGAGCAGGGCGAGCGTGATGTTGATGCCCTGGTTGCTGAGGCACGGCAGGATTTATTAGCGAAAAAGACGCTGACCTCTTCTGAAGTGAATGAGGTGATGCGGGCAGTCAGGCGCGATCTACATGAATTCGCGCTCAGCTATCAGGAATCTTCAGATGTGCTCGGTGACTCCGTATTTTTGCGCGTGATTCGCGAGAGCGTGTGGAAAGAACTGGCGGATATCACTGACAAAAGCCAGTTAGAGTGGCGCGAAGTGTTTCAGGATCTACGACATCACGGTGTTTATCAAAGCGGTGAAGTGGTGGGATTGGGCAACCTGGTGTGTGAGAAGTGCGGTTTTACCCGGGCGATCTATACACCGGAGAGCTTAACGCGCTGCCCGGAGTGTGGACACGATCATTTCCAGCGTCAGCCTTTTGAACCTTAATGAGCAGAAAACCCTAAGATGAATCGCGCCGCTGCGTGCGTGATGGGAAATCACAGCCATGCAGCGGCGCGATGGATGGCGCTAATTAATGCAGGATCTTCGCGAGGAAGTCTTTTGCGCGGTCGGACTGCGGGTTATTAAAGAAGTCATCTTTGTTAGTGTCTTCGACAATTTTCCCTTCATCCATAAAGATCACGCGATTGGCCACTTTGCGCGCAAAGCCCATCTCGTGCGTCACCACCATCATGGTCATGCCTTCGTTCGCCAACTCCACCATGACGTCCAGCACTTCGTTGATCATCTCTGGGTCAAGCGCAGATGTCGGTTCGTCAAACAGCATCGCGATGGGATCCATACACAGCGCACGGGCAATCGCCACACGCTGTTGCTGGCCGCCCGAGAGCTGTCCAGGGAACTTCTCCGCATGCGCAGCCAGACCAACACGCGTCAGCAGCTTGAGACCCTTCTCACGCGCAGCGGCTTTATCACGCTTTAACACCTTGACCTGCGCCAGCACCAGGTTATCGACAATGCTCAGATGCGGGAACAGTTCGAAGTGCTGGAACACCATACCGACCTTGCTGCGCAGTTGCGCCAGGTTGGTTTTCTTGTTGTTCACTTCGGTACCGTTTACCTGAATGCTGCCTTCCTGCACCGGTTCCAGACCATTCACCGTTTTAATCAAGGTTGACTTACCTGAGCCGGACGGTCCACAGACCACCACCACTTCACCTTTTTTTACTTCGGTGGAGCAGTTGGTCAGCACCTGAAAGTGACCATACCACTTAGAAACATTTTTCAGGCTAATCATTTAAACCGTCCTCTTTCTTTTCAGATAGCTAACCAACAGCGAAGCGCTCAGGCTGATCACAAAATAGACCAGACCGGCAAACAGAACCATTTCAACCTGGGTACCGTCACGTTCGCCAATCGTCGAGGCGGTACGGAAGAAGTCAGCCAGGCTTAACACATACACCAGCGACGTATCCTGGAACAACACAATGCCCTGCGTCAGCAGCAGTGGCACCATGGCGCGGAACGCCTGCGGCAGGACGATCAATTTCATTGATTGCCAGTGCGTCATACCCAACGCCAGCGCAGCATTCGACTGTCCGCGTGAGATGCTCTGGATACCCGCACGGATGATTTCCGAATAGTAGGCCGCTTCAAACAGTGCAAAAGCGATCATGGCGGAAATCAGGCGAATGTCAGTTTTGGGGGAAAGTCCCAATACCTGTTGCAGTAATGCAGGCACCACCAGATAGAACCACAGCAGCACCATCACCAGCGGCACGGAGCGGAACAGGTTGACGTACAGCTTAGCGAACCAGCGAATCGGCGCGAACGGCGACAGACGCATCACGGCCAGAATCGTGCCCCAGATAATGCCGAACACCACGGCGACGGCGGTAATCTTGAAGGTGATGATCAAGCCATTCCACAAATAGGGCAGGCTGGGAGGAATCGAACTCCAGTCAAAATCGTACATTATTTGCCTCCCAGATTGCCGGGCAGGCGAATTTTACGTTCTACCAAACTCATAATCAGCATGATCACCAGGTTAATACCCACGTAAGCCAGGGTAATGGCGGTGAAGGATTCATAGGCGTGCGCCGAGTAGTCGAGCAACTTACCGGCCTGCGCCGCCATATCCACCAGACCAATGGTCGAAGCGATGGCCGAGTTTTTCACCAGGTTCAGCATTTCCGAGGTCATCGGCGGCACAATCACGCGATAGGCATTAGGCAGCAGCACGTAGCGATAAGTTTGCGGCAGCGTCAGTCCCATCGCCAACCCTGCGTTTTTCTGACCGCGTGGCAGTGATTGAATCGCGGCACGGACCTGTTCGCAAACACGGGCAGCAGTGAACAAGCCGAGGCAAATGGTTGAGGAAACAAAGAACTGAATATTGGGGGCCAGTTCTGCTTTAAACCACATCCCCAGTTTTTCGCCAACCAGTTCTGGCGCCACCAGATACCAGAAGAAGAACTGGACGATCAGCGGGATATTACGAAACAGTTCCACGTAGCAGGTACCAATGGTCGACAGCAGTCGATTGGGCACGGTACGCAGAATGCCAAAGAAGGAACCTACCAGGAAGGCGATAATCCAGGCGCAGCAGGAAACCGCAACGGTAACCTGAAATCCGGACCACAGCCAGCCGAGGTAGGTCGTATTGCCGAACGGGGCCTGTTGTAAAAAGATGCCCCAGTTCCAATCGATACCCATAACGAGCTCCGGTAAAAAAAGGGTAGCGAGGCTACCCATAAGATTGTTGAGCGGTGTCTTGCGTTCTGCTTCAGGGGAACGACCTGTTGCAGTCTGTCTGTCCGCACCGCGTGTTCAGCAATCGAGAGGGCAGCCTAACTGCCCTTGTTTTCATTGTTAATTCAGAGTGCTTTGTCGTTTGGTGCTTTGAACAGCGCCTGCATATCTGGAGACAGTTCGAAGTTCATGTTCAGATTCTTCGGTGGAATCGGCTGTTTGAACCAGGTATCGAACCACTTAGCGGCTTCACCCGAGGTCTGCGCTTTCGCGATAGTTTCATCCATCAGCTGTTTGAACTGCGGGTCTTCTTTACGCAGCATGCAGCCGTAAGCTTCTTTTGACTGTGGAGTGCCGGTAATTTCCCAGTTATCTGGTTTCTTCGCTTTGGCACGTTCACCCGCCAGCAGGGCATCATCCATCATAAAGGCCACGGCACGACCGGTTTCCAGCGTACGGAAAGAATCGCCATGGTCTTTGGCGCTGATGATGCGCATGTCCATTTTCTTCTCATCGTTCAGCTTGTGCAGCAGAACTTCAGAAGTGGTACCAGAGGTCACGACAACGGTTTTGCCTTTCAGGTCCGCGAAATCTTTGATGTCGCCACCTTTTTTCACCAGCAGACGCGTACCGATGATAAATACGGTATCGGAGAAGGCGGCTTGCTGCTGACGCTCCAGGTTGTTGGTGGTAGAACCACATTCAAAATCGTAAGTGCCGTTCTGCAGCAGTGGGATACGGTTCTGAGAGGTGATCGGCAGCATTTTTACCTGAAGATCAGGCTTGTTCAGTTTGGCTTTGATCGCCGCTACGATGGCATTTGAGTAGTCTTGTGAATAGCCAACCACTTTTTGCTGGTTGTCGTAGTAAGAAAAGGGAACTGATGACTCACGATGCCCAACGACGATCACGCCGCTATCATTAATTTTTTTCAGGGTGCCGGTGAGATCTTCCGCCTGGGCCGCTCCCGCTGCTGCTCCCAACAGCAGAAGAGATAATGCCACTTTGCGTGTCTGCATGTTCCTACTCCTTTGAATGGATGTCGCGCAGAACATAAACTGCGCATATTGTGATGTTGTGTGTATTTCGTGCTGCTTTTTTAGTTATCCCTTAGCGCAACTGCGCGCAGGATAGTGATTAACATAGCGAATTGTTAACGCAATGAAACAAAAAAGTTTGTTTTTTGCGAGCCGCTCCGCACCATTAAGAGGCAATGAAAAGCCATTGCGCCGTTTCGGTGCGTGTCAGTGCCAAATAATAGTGCGTGAACATGGCATTACGCTGACAAAACGCTGATGTTGATAAAATCACTGAAATAATTAGCAATGATCGTGCCAGTACGGTGAAATGCGCGAAAAAGCCAGCAGAGAATCTGGTAAAGCGTAGCCGATGGGAGCGGAAAACAGCGCAAAAAAAGGCGAAGTGAGCACTTCGCCTGTCAGAATGTGATCGGAGTGTCAGTGGCGGCGACGAATAATCGCAAGGACGATGCCGAACAACGTCAGAATCCATACCGGCCAGATGCCTGCTTTGGCATAAGGGGTTTCACCGGTGGTGGGTGTGACCCTGGCTTCCAGCACGTCACGCGTGAACTGCGGGATCTCTTTTTCAACCTCGCCGTTGGCATTCACCACCGCCGTGACACCGTTATTGGTGGATCGCAACAGCGGACGGCCCAGTTCCAGTGCACGCATACGCGCCATCTGGAAGTGCTGCCATGGGCCGATGGAGTGACCGAACCAGGCATCGTTAGACACCGTCAGCAGGAAATTGGTATTAGGGCGGAAGTTAGCGCGTACCTGCTCGCCCAACACAATCTCGTAGCAGATGGCGCTGGTGAGGTCATAACCCGCCACCTTCAACTGCGGCTGCACATAGGCGCCACGGCTGAACGACGACATTGGCAGATCGAAGAACGGCGCCAGCGGACGCAGCAAGTCTTCAAGCGGCACAAACTCCCCGAACGGCACCAGATGGTTTTTCTGATAACGGTTATGGCTTTGGTAGCTGTAAGGTTGCTCGCCGCCCAGCACAATCACGGAGTTGTAATCGTGGTAGCGGTTATCCCCTTCAACGCGTGAATCGACAATCCCGGTAATTAACGCGCTGCCGCGCTCGCGCAGTTCTGCGTCCAGCGCTTTGAGGAACGGCTGCTGATTGCTTTCCAGGTCGGTAATCGCCGATTCAGGCCAGATAATGATGGGCGCTTTGCCCATAAAAGGCTGGCTGTAAGAGGTGTACACGCGCAACGTATTCAGCAACTGCTGCGGATCCCACTTCATCGACTGTGGAATGTTGCCTTGCACCATCGCCACATCCACGCTGCGTTCCGGCAACGGCTGATACCATTGCAACATGCGCAGTGGCCATGGCAGCAGCAACAATACTGCGGCGGCCACCAGGCTCTTCACCGTGCGATGATAAAGCGCATGCACCAGCAGACCGGCGATCATCATTAACAGGAAAGTGATGGTTTCGACGCCTGCCAGCGGCGCAAGGCCTTTGAGCGGACCGTCGATCTGGCTATAGCCGAACTGCAGCCACGGGAATCCGGTCAGAATCCAGCCACGCAGAAATTCGCTGATTTGCCACAATGCCGGTGCAGCTAACACCAGACGCCACAAGGTCGCGCGGGGCCACAGGCGATTAAGTACCGCCGCAAACAGCATCGGATAGATGGCGAGATATGCGGCCAGCAATATCACCAGGAAGACGTTAACCGGGCCGGGCATACCGCCGAAGGTGGCGATGCTGACGTAAACCCAATTAATGCCACTGCCGAACAGACCAAAGCCCCAGACGAAGCCAATCGCGGCGGCTTGTGGGCTGCGGCGATCCAGTAGCAGCAACTGCAGACCCGCCAGGGAAACTAATGCGGCAGGCCAAAAATCGTAGGGAGAAAAGGAAAGGGTGCCAACGGCACCCGTAATCAAAGCCAGCAGCAGGCGAACCCGCTGCTGCGAGTAAAGAGAGGCTAAAGCCATAAAATTATTCGTCTTCCAGTTGCGGTTGTGGAGAGTCTTCCGGAATTTTCACATGCACCTGGATGATACGGCGGCTGTCGGCCATCGCGACTTTGAATTGGTAACCATCAATGTCGATGCTCTCACCGCGCGCGGGAAGGTGGCCGAATCCCTGCATCACCAGACCGCCAATGGTATCCACTTCATCATCACTGAAGCTGGTACCAAATACCTCGTTAAAATCCTCGATAGGCGCAAGCGCACGTACGGTATAGGTATGGCGGTTTAACTGACGGATATCACGATCTTCTTCATCGTCATATTCATCTTCAATTTCACCGACAATCAATTCGAGGATATCTTCAATCGTGACCAGCCCGGAAACGCCACCGAATTCGTCAATGACGATCGCCATATGATAGCGCTGGGAACGGAACTCTTTCAGCATGCGGTCGACACGCTTACTTTCAGGCACGACAACGGCGGTGCGCAGCACTTTCTCAATGCTGAAAGGTTCAGACGCGCTGCTCATAAACGGCAGCAGGTCTTTGGCCATCAAAATGCCTTCGACGTGGTCTTTATCTTCGCTGATCACCGGGAAGCGTGAGTGAGCGGAATCAATAATCACCGCGAGACACTCTTCAAGGCTTTGATTGCGTTTAAGGGTGATCATCTGGGAGCGCGGGATCATGATGTCACGCACACGCTGTTCGGCAATATCCAGAACCCCTTCGAGCATGTCGCGGGTGTCCTGATCGATCAGCTCTTTTTGCTCAGAATCGCGGATCAGTCCCAGTAGCTCATCACGGTTTTTAGGTTCACCGTGAAAAAGTTGGTTAATTAACAGGGAGAAAAATCCCTTTTTACTACTGGGTGCGTCGCTGTTTTGAGAATGGTCGTCGCTCATGGCGTTTTTATTTCGTTCTCTCTGGTGAGGGAAAGGAACTGCTGGCATCCGCGCCAGCAGCGCAATAACCTGAACCTAAGGGGATCAGGCGTCTTCTTTCTCCGAAATGTACGGGTCAGGATAACCAAGAGCAAGCATTATCTCGGTCTCCAGCGCCTCCATTTCTTCGGCTTCTTCGTCTTCAATATGGTCATAGCCCAGCAGATGTAGCGTACCGTGGACCACCATATGAGCCCAGTGGGCTTCAACGGTTTTGCCTTGTTCTTCCGCTTCTTGCTCAACAACCTGACGGCAAATAATCAGGTCGCCCAGCAGTGGCAACTCCATCCCGGGTGGCGCTTCAAACGGGAAAGAGAGCACGTTGGTCGGCTTATCCTTACCGCGATAAGTCAGATTAAGCTCATGACTCTCCGCTTCATCCACCAGACGGATGGTAACTTCGCTTTCCGGCTGGAAAGGCGTAACGGCGGCTTCGAGCCAGCGCTGGAAAGCAGGTTCGGCTGGCAGGCCATTTTCATCGGCACAGGCCAACTGTAAATCTAAAATCACCGCGCTCATGAAGGCTCCTGCGGGCTGGATGGGGCGGCAAGTTGAGACGCCAGCGCTTCACGCTTGCGCTCTTCTGCCAGTTTGTCACGGCGTTTCTGATCGGCTTCTTCCCACGCTTCATAAGCATTCACGATGCGTGCGACAACCGGATGACGCACCACGTCTTCGCTGTGGAAAAAGTTAAAACTGATTTCATCGACTTCCGCCAAAACCTCAATGGCATGACGCAGGCCGGATTTGGTGCTGCGCGGCAGGTCAATCTGTGTGACGTCACCGGTGATCACCGCTTTGGAGTTGAAACCGATACGTGTCAGGAACATCTTCATCTGCTCGATGGTGGTGTTCTGACTCTCATCGAGAATCACGAAGGCGTCATTGAGTGTACGGCCGCGCATGTAAGCGAGCGGGGCCACTTCAATGACATTGCGCTCCATCAGCTTTTCCACGCGCTCAAAGCCGAGCATTTCAAACAAGGCATCGTAGAGCGGACGCAGATAAGGATCGACTTTCTGGCTCAGGTCTCCCGGCAGGAAGCCCAGTTTCTCACCGGCCTCTACCGCAGGACGCGTCAACAGAATACGGCGAATTTCCTGACGTTCGAGGGCATCAACAGCAGCGGCCACCGCCAGATAGGTTTTACCGGTACCGGCTGGACCCACACCGAAGGTGATGTCATGGTCGAGGATATTCGCCACGTACTGTGCCTGGTTTGGCGTACGAGGTTTAATCACACCACGCTTGGTTTTGATGTGTATCGCCTTACCAAACTCCGGCACGCTTTCGGCGGTTTGCTCCAGTACACGGCTCTCTTTGATCGCCAGATGCACCTGGTCCGGTTCAATATCCGGGATTTGGCCACGCACAGGTGCGGTGCTCACGTACAGGTCACGCAGAATGTTGATGGCCGCGTCGACGCTGAGCGATCGGCCCACCAGTTTGAAATGGTTGTCCCGACGGTTGATCTCGACACCGAGGCGTTTTTCCAGCTGCTTCACATTGTCATCAAACGGACCGCACAGGCTCATCAGTCGGCGGTTATCAGCCGGTTCAAGGGCGATTTCACGAGTTTCGATATTCAAATGAATCCTTTGGGTCACTCAGGGCCAGTTGAAGAAGGTGTATCCAATGCTTCATTACAGACATAAGCATCTATACCCGTCATATTTCAAGGTGCAGGTGCGTTGGCTGCACTCATTCACCCCAGTCACTTACCGGAGTAAGCTCCAGGGGATTCACTCCCTTGCCGCCTTCCTGAACCTTGAATGATTTAGGGTATATACGGAATTATTTATGGGGCAAGGCCCGGCTGCAAGTTGCAAAAGCGATATTTGGGCGTTGCAGGTGGAATGCAAGGGGCACGGGATGAAACGGGCGGCAGCATCTTGTGCACTGCCGCGCAAAGCGTGGGATATCAAGGTTGGTAGAGACCGACACCGATGTCATTTTCACGGCGCGTACGGGCTATGACGGCATCGGGGCTTTGGCTGACACGCAAGGCCATTTCATCTTCGGTGCGGATCAGTTTGCCGCGCAGCGAGTTGGCATGAACATCGACAATTTCTACGTCGACAAACTTACCGATCATTTCAACAGGCGCTTCGAAGTTCACCACGCGGTTGTTGTCGGTGCGCCCGGTGAGTTCCATGACATTTTTACGTGAGATACCTTCAATCAGCACTCGCTGCGTGGTGCCGAGCATGCGACGACTCCACGCCATCGCCTGCTGATTGAGGCGATCCTGCAGAATATACAGGCGCTGCTTTTTCTCTTCTTCCGAAACATCGTCAGGCAAATCAGCGGCAGGCGTACCCGGACGGGCCGAGTAGATAAAGCTGAAGCTGACATCGAAATTCACGTCGCCCACCAGTTTCATGGTCTGCTCAAAATCCTGCTGCGTTTCGCCAGGGAAACCAATGATGAAATCTGAACTCATCTGAATATCAGGACGTGCTTTCTGCAGCTTGCGGACGATGGCTTTATATTCCAGCGCGGTATGCGCACGCTTCATCAGCGTCAGGATACGATCGGCACCGCTCTGAACGGGTAAGTGCAGGAAGCTCGCCAGCTCTGGCGTGTCACGGTAGACATCAATAATGTCATCAGTGAATTCAATCGGATGGCTGGTGGTAAAGCGGATGCGGTCGATGCCATCAATGGCCGCCACCAGACGCAACAGTTCCGCGAAGCTGCAGAGCTGGTCATCAAAGGTCGTGCCGCGATAGGCGTTGACGTTTTGGCCCAGTAAATTCACTTCTCGCACGCCCTGCGCAGCCAGTTGCGCGATTTCCAACAGAATATCGTCACAGGGACGGCTCACTTCCTCGCCTCGGGTGTAAGGCACCACGCAGAAAGTACAGTATTTGTTACAGCCTTCCATAATGGAGACAAAGGCCGTCGGGCCTTCTGCACGCGGTTCTGGCAGACGGTCAAATTTCTCGATTTCCGGGAAGCTGATGTCAATCACCGGGCTTTTCGTCCCGCGCACCTGATTCAGCATCTCTGGCAAACGATGCAGCGTCTGTGGACCAAACACAATATCCACGAAATTGGCGCGTTCACGCAGGCGTTCACCTTCCTGCGAAGCGACACAGCCGCCGACGCCAATAATCACGTCAGGATTGATCGCTTTCAATTTCTTCCAGCGTCCTAACAGGGCGAAAACCTTCTCCTGCGCCTTCTCACGGATCGAGCAGGTGTTGAGCAGCAGTACATCCGCCTCTTCAGCATCCTCGGTCAGGGTGTAACCGTGCGTGCTGTTCAGCAGATCGGCCATCTTTGATGAATCGTACTCATTCATCTGACAGCCCCAGGTTTTAATATGCAGTTTTTTGGTCATCGAACTAGCCATTGATTCAGAGCAGGGAAGTGCAGGGCGCGTATTGTAATGCTTTGCTGCTGTTGTGACCAGCACAGCAGGGCCTGAGATTGTGCAGCAAATTTCCGGTACACTTTATCTATCAACGTGATGACGTGAGCTAACACGGCAAGCAGAAGGATTAGAGTCAATGCAGGATTCACATTTTGATGTGGTGGTGGTGGGCGGCGGTATGGTCGGTGCCGCGCTGGCTTGTGGACTGGCACAGCAGCAATTTCGTGTGGCGGTGATTGAACGTGCCGAACCCGCTGCGTTTAATGCCGCAAGCCCGCCCGATGTTCGCATTTCCGCGATTGGAGCCTCGTCGGTAGCACTGCTGCGTCAATTGAATGTGTGGGAACGCGTGCAGGCGATGCGCTGTGCGCCTTATCGCAAGCTCGAAACCTGGGAGTGGCAAAGTGCACATGTGACCTTTGATGCCGCCTCGCTGGGCTTGCCTGAGCTGGGATATATGGTGGAAAACAGCGTGCTGCAACGCGCGCTGTGGGAAAAGATGCAGGAAGAGGGGATCACGCTGATCTGCCCCGCCAGCCTGCAACAGCTTCAATCGCATCGCGGCGGCTGGCAGGTTCAGCTGGATAATGGCACCACGCTGGATACGCGGCTGGTGGTTGGCGCGGATGGCGCCAACTCGCGCGTGCGCCAGCTGGCGGGAATTGGGGTGCGTGGCTGGCAATACGCGCAGTCCTGCATGCTGATTAGCGTCGAATGTGAGCATGATGCGGGGGATTCGACCTGGCAGCAATTTACGCCAGAGGGGCCACGTGCTTTTCTGCCGCTGTTTGATCGCCATGCTTCTCTGGTGTGGTATGACGCACCGGCGCGTATTCGCCAGCTACAGGCGTTGCCATTGTCACAGCTTGAAAAAGAGATTCACGCCCATTTCCCGGCACGCGTTGGGCGGGTTCAGGTCAAGAAAGCTGCCTCATTCCCTTTGGTTCGTCGCCACGCTACCCGCTATGTCTTGCCAGGATTAGCGCTGGTGGGTGATGCGGCACACACCATCAATCCCCTCGCGGGACAGGGCGTCAACCTCGGCTATCGTGACGTTGATGCATTAATCAATACGTTGGTGGAAGCGCGCAGCCAGGCACAGTTGTGGTCATCGGACGCGGTGTTACAGCGTTATCATCGTCAACGTTATAAAGATAATTTGCTGATGCAGGGTGGGATGGATCTGTTCTATTTTGCCTTTAGCAACACGCTGGCCCCATTGCGTTTTGTGCGTAATCTGGGATTGATTGCAGCGGAGAATGCCGGAGCGCTGAAACGTAAGGCGCTGAAGTACGCGTTGGGCCTATAGGTGTCAGAGCGTCGCAAGGCGCTCTTTGTTTTAACCGGAAGCAGAAAACAATAAAGCCCGCAAAAGCGGGCTTTATTGTGCAATTTGGCTGGGGTGCAGGGATTCGAACCCCGGAATGCTGGTATCAGAAACCAGAGCCTTACCGCTTGGCGACACCCCAATAATGCGTTTTCAAATTGTCTTTAATTGGCTGGGGTGCAGGGATTCGAACCCCGGAATGCTGGTATCAGAAACCAGAGCCTTACCGCTTGGCGACACCCCAATTAATGGCGTTACAAATTTTCTTGAATATGGCTGGGGTGCAGGGATTCGAACCCCGGAATGCTGGTATCAGAAACCAGAGCCTTACCGCTTGGCGACACCCCAAAAATTTGGTGGCTACGACGGGATTTGAACCTGTGACCCCATCATTATGAGTGATGTGCTCTAACCAGCTGAGCTACGTAGCCTGAGTTTACTGCTTACTGCTTCCGATAATGGCTGGGATACCTGGATTCGAACCAGGGAATGCCGGTATCAAAAACCGGTGCCTTACCGCTTGGCGATATCCCATCTGTCGACTCGCATCCACGAGTAAATATCGGATTGGCTGGGGTACCAGGATTCGAACCTGGGAATGCTGGTATCAAAAACCAGTGCCTTACCGCTTGGCGATACCCCATCCGGCTGCCGAAGACTGAAATGGTGCGGGAGGCGAGACTTGAACTCGCACACCTTGCGGCGCCAGAACCTAAATCTGGTGCGTCTACCAATTTCGCCACTCCCGCGAAAAGATGGTGGCTACGACGGGATTTGAACCTGTGACCCCATCATTATGAGTGATGTGCTCTAACCAGCTGAGCTACGTAGCCATCTTTTTTCGCTAACCTTCATCGGCGTTGCGGGGCGCATTATGCGTATTGAGCTTTGTAGCGTCAACAAGTTTTTTGCCGTTTTTTGCCTTAAAACGCCTGTTTGACTGGCTTGTAACCAGGGTGGCGATTTATTCAGCAGTTTTCTATCGTAACATCGGCGATGAAAACAAAAAGGGGCCTTTACAGACCCCTTATCCTACTCATTCACAAGCTTATTTGTAGGCGGACTGATGCACACCTACAGCACGACCAG
Source organism: Pantoea sp. SM3 (assembly GCF_000963995.1). NCBI lineage: Bacteria > Pseudomonadati > Pseudomonadota > Gammaproteobacteria > Enterobacterales > Erwiniaceae > Pantoea > Pantoea sp. SM3. The sequence goes on along the minus strand of NZ_JZRD01000039.1, from coordinate 99,662 downwards.
ATGGGTCATCCATGTTTTTGAAGGCTTCATCCCACTCAATCGCTTTTGCAGATGAACAGGCAACAGATGGACCGCCCGGTACACACTCTGCCGCGCTGGCGATCGGGAACAGCTCTTCAAAGATTTCGCGGTACAAATACGCTTCTTTTGAGTTCGGCGTGTTGTACGGGAAACGGAAGTGCGCGGTAGACAGTTGCTGATCGGTAATCTGCTTCGCTGCCACCTCTTTCAGGCTATCGATCCAGCTGTAGCCTACACCATCAGAGAACTGCTCTTTCTGACGCCATGCGACGCTCTCCGGCAGGTAAGAAGAGAAGCACTCACGCAGAATGTGTTTCTCCATCTTGCCGTTGCTGCCACACATTTTGTCTTCCGGGTTGATACGCATCGCCACGTCGAGGAATTTCTTGTCGAGGAACGGCACGCGCGCTTCAACGCCCCATGCAGACATCGCTTTGTTGGCACGCGCACAGTCAAACATGTGCAGCGCCAGCAATTTACGCACGTTCTCTTCGTGGAATTCCTGAGCGTTCGGTGCTTTGTGGAAATACAGGTAGCCGCCAAACACTTCGTCCGCGCCTTCACCAGACAGCACCATTTTGATGCCCATTGCCTTGATTTTACGCGACATCAAATACATCGGCGTTGAGGCGCGAATGGTGGTGACGTCATAGGTTTCAATGTGGTAAATCACATCGCGAATCGCATCCAGACCTTCCTGCACGGTAAAGTGAATCTCGTGGTGCACGGTGCCCAGATGTTCCGCCACGGATTTGGCCGCTTTCAGATCAGGTGAGCCTTCCAGACCGACAGCAAAAGAGTGCAGCTGTGGCCACCAGGCATCACTTTTGTCTTCATCTTCCACACGTTTTGCCGCAAAGCGCTTGGTCACGGCAGAAATGATGGAGGAGTCGAGGCCGCCAGACAGCAGCACGCCATAAGGCACGTCAGACATCAGGTGGCTTTTCACTGACTCTTCCAGCGCATGCTTCAGACCCGCAGCGTCAGTGGTGTTCTCTGCAACGGCAGAGAAATCCATCCAGTCGCGCTGCCAGTAACGACGGATTTCGCCATCGCTGCTGCACAGGAAGCTTCCCGGCGGGAATTCTTTAATGGTGCGGCAAACCGGCACCAGCGCTTTCATTTCTGAGGCGACAAACAGGTTACCGTGCTCATCGTTGCCCATGTACAGTGGGATAATCCCGATGTGGTCACGGCCAATCAGATACTGCTGCTTCACGCTGTCCCACAGAATAAAGGCGAACATGCCTTGCAGATCATCCAGGAAATCGAGACCTTTTTCCTGGTACAGCGCGAGGATCACTTCGCAGTCAGAACCGGTCTGGAACGCATAACGATCGCTCAGTTCAGCACGCAAAGCCTGATGGTTGTAGATCTCGCCGTTCACGGCCAGTACGTGGGTGTGGTCAGCGTTGTACAGCGGCTGTGCACCGTTGTTAACGTCAACAATCGACAGGCGCTCATGCACCAGAATGGCGTTGTCATCGGCATACACACCAGACCAATCCGGGCCACGGTGACGCATCAGACGGGAACACTCCAGCGCTTTCTTGCGCAATTCAACAGGATCGGTTTTCAGATCCAGCACACCAAAAATCGAACACATAACTGACTCCTGATCTCACCTTGCGGCGATGTTATTTCTACGTTTGTCCGGCAGCCTTGACTGCGTGATGTATAAGAAAATGCGCTATCTGGTGGTGTTAACGCAAGTGAAATTGCGATCTTTTGATAAAAAGATTGTTGCTATGGCTCAAAAATTGAATTTTATCTAATTAAATGCCGATTAAATTAGATGGTGTCTAATGAATTGGCGTTTTGGATGATTTCCTGCGCAATTAACCTTGCACTGAATCATGATAAAGGGATGCAAAAACAAACGCCCTGCTCACAGGGCGTGCGGGCAGGGCGATAAGTAAACGCGATAAGAGCAGGTTTAGAACAGGTCGATATCGGCCACTGAAGGGTAAATCCAGTCAGGGCGGAAAGGCATCGCATCAATGTCACTCAGCGTCGAAACCCCGGAGAGCACCAGAATGGTTTCCAGTCCCGCCTGGAATCCGGCCAGAATATCGGTGCGCAAGTTATCGCCGACAATCACCGTTTCTTCCGAGTGGGCATGCATCTTATTAAGCGCAGCGCGCATGATATACGGGCTCGGTTTGCCGACATAAAACGGTTTGCGACCAGAGATGGTTTCGATACCGGCGCAGAGTGCACCGCAGGCTGGCACAAAACCGCGTGCATGGGTATCCGGGTTGGTGGCGATAAAGCGTGCGCCATTGGCCACAAAGAAAGCCGCTTTGTGCATCATTTCCCAGTTAAAGGAGCGCGTCTCCCCGACGATCACAAAATCGGGATTCACATCGGTGATGGTAAATCCGGCTTTATACAGTTCATGAATCAGCGCGCCTTCGCCAATCACGTAGGCTTTTTTGCCTTCCTGACGACGCAGAAAATCGGCGGTCGCCATCGCCGAGGTATAGAACACCGAATCCGGTACCTCGACACCCGCATTGGCAAAACGGTTTGCCAGATCCTGAGCGGTTTGCGACGGATAGTTGGTCAGCACTACCAGCGGCATCTCTTTTTCAAGGATGCGCTGCAGAAACTCATTCGCGCCTTTCACGGCGGTATTGTCGTGCATCAACACGCCGTCGATGTCACAGATTACGCTTTTGATGGTCATATTAGTTTCCGGTCGGGCCCGCCAGACGGCAGGCTTCAATTATTCTTCCAGCAGGTGCTGCAGCAAAATACCATTCAGCATCGCACGTTTCGCCAGGGCAAAGGCGCCAATAGCGGAACGGTGATCCAGTTCGGAACGAACCACCGGCAGGTTTTTGCGGAAGGCATTCAGCGCCTGGGTATTAATGCAGCCTTCAATCGCCGGGAACAGCACTTTGTCTGCGTCGGTGATTTCCCCCGCCAATACCACCTTTTGTGGGTTGAACAGGTTAATGGCAATCGCAATCGCTTTCCCGAGATAACGTCCTACATACTCAATCACTTCGCAGGCCAGCGCATCGCCCTGGTTGGCGGCACGGCAAATTTGCGGCATCAGGCAGTTATCCAGCGTCAGCGTGCTGGGATAGCCCTGGTTGAGCAGATGGCGCACGCGATTTTCAATCGCGCCATTGGCGGCAATAGTTTCCAGGCAGCCAAAGTTGCCGCAGTGGCAGCGCTCGCCCAATGGGTCAACCTGGATATGGCCAATTTCCCCCACGTTGCCGTTGCTGCCGAGGAAAATATGGCCGTTAGCGATGATGCCCGCGCCGGTACCGCGGTGTAAACGCACCAGAATGGAGTCTGCACAGTCGCGACTTGCACCGAAATAGTGCTCCGCCAGCGCCAGGCTACGGATATCGTGACCGACAAAGCTGGTGACGTTAAAGCGTTTCTGTAAGCTGGATACCAGCGGCCAGTGGCTGACAGCAATGTGCGGCATATAGCGAATAATGCCGTTAATCGGGTCTACCAGGCCCGGCAGAATCACCGCGATCGCGATTAATTCATGAATCTTGCGTTGATGCGCCGCCATAAATGCCGTGATGGCATTGAACAGCGCATTCTCCAGCGTTTCTTGGGTGCGCTCAGGCAGGGGATAATCTTCCTGCGCCAACGATTTGCCGCTCAGATCGAATAATGTCAGCGTGGCATCATTGCGTCCTAAGCGAACGCCTATGGTATGAAAATGGCGAGTTTCGGTAATGATGGAAATGGCGCGGCGACCACCGGTAGAGGCTTGTTGCTCTACCTCTTTGATCAGGCCGCGCTCAATAAGCTGGCGGGTAATTTTCGTGACGCTGGCGGGCGCAAGCTGGCTGAGATCGGCGATCTGTATGCGCGAAATCGGCCCTTGTTGATCAATTAGCCGATAAACGGCTGCGCTATTGAGTTGTTTGACAAGATCGACATTTCCTATTTGAGTCTGGCCGCCAGTGGTCATTCAGTACTTACTCGCTGAGGACGTCGTCTCCATTGACTAACGTCTTAATGATTTGATAATCGCGGGTAAAGACAGTGAGATTAGCGACTTTTCCTGCTGTCACTGAACCCAGCTGTTTTTCCACACCCATTGCCTGGGCCGGGTAGAGCGTTGCCATACGCAATGCTTCATCCAGCGCGATACCACAATGTTCTACGCTGTTTTGCACCGCTTCAATCATGGTGAGCGCAGAACCGCTTAAGGTACCGTTTTCGTCAACGCAAAGGCCGTCACGATAGTATATTGTTTTGCCTGCAAAAATGAATTTATCAATCGACGCGCCGGCAGGTGCGGTTGCATCCGTTACCAGCACCAGCTTGTCACCTTTGATACGCTTTGCATTGCGCACGTTAGCGTAGTGGACATGTAAACCATCCGCAATAATGCCGCAGTATACATCAGGTGAATCAAACAGCGCACCGATCAGTCCAGGCTCACGACCGGCGAAGGTCGGCATGGCATTATAAAGGTGAGTGGCAAAAGAGACACCCGCACTAAAGCCCGCTTTGGCTTCTTCATAAGTGGCGTTTGAATGGCCCGCAGAAACAATAATGCCGGCATTGCGCAGCTTGGCAATCACCTCGGCACCGGCGTTTTCTGGTGCCAGCGTCACTTTGGTAATCACATCCGCGTTAGCGCAGAGAAAATCGACCATCTCCGCATCGGGCAGACGAATCAAATCGGGATTGTGGGTGCCTTTTTTGGCTTTGTTCAACCATGGGCCTTCCAGATGCAGGCCTAACGCCTGATTCGGATGTTTTGCCAGATAGGCACGCATGGTTTCGATGGCACGCTTCATCAGCGCATTAGTGCTGGTGATCAGCGTTGGCAGATAACTGGTGCAGCCTGATTTTTCGTTGGCACGCTGCATGATTTCCAGCGTTTCCACGCTCAGCGCATCGATATCATCGTTAAACTGCACGCCGCCGCAGCCGTTTAACTGCAAATCAATAAATCCGGGAGCGATAAACGCACCAGCCACATCCTGCTGTGCCATCGTTGCATCAAGCGCATCTCGTGGGCACACGCGCTCAATCAGGCCATCTGCAATCACCACGGCATGATTGTCCAGAATTTCATGACCGGTAAAAATCCGGCCGTTCACTAATGCGTACATCGTTTTTCTCTCCCGGCTAAGCCTGCCACCTTAAGGCAGCAGGTTTTTCACAACGTGTTCTCACACACCTTTCATATTTTCCGCTTCCATTTCGCGGAAATATTTCACGGTTTTCACTTTCAGTTCCATGGTGGCCGGTTCGTCACACACCACCACAGATTTCGCATGCAGCTGCAGGCAGCTGATGGTCCACATATGATTAACGTTACCTTCTACAGCGGCCTGCAACGCCTGCGCTTTCAGATGGCCCGTCACCAGAATCATCACTTCTTCAGCATCCAGCAGCGTACCCACACCCACGGTCAGAGCGTATTTTGGCACCTGATCGACATCGCCGTTAAAGAAACGCGAGTTGGCGATGCGGGTATCGTGCGTCAGGGTTTTAATGCGGGTGCGGGAAGAGAGTGAAGAAGCCGGCTCATTAAAGGCAATGTGTCCGTCGTTGCCCACGCCGCCCATGAACAGATTAATTTTACCGTAAGAGCGAATCTTCTCTTCGTACTGGCGACATTCTGCGTCAATATCTGGCGCATTGCCATTCAGAAGATTGATATTTTCTGGTTGGATATCAACATGATCGAAAAAGTTGCGGTACATGAAGCTGTGGTAGCTTTCCGGATGCTCTTTTGGCAGGCCCACGTATTCGTCCATATTGAACGTCACCACGTGCTTGAAACTAACCTGGCCCGCTTTGTGCATATCAATCAGGTGCTTGTAAGCTTCCAGTGGCGTACCACCGGTTGGCAAGCCCAGCACGAAGGGACGTTCTGCGCTAGGCTTAAACGCATTAATGCGGTTAACAATGTGGCGTGCAGCCCATTTACCCACCTGGGTCGGTGTGGCCAAAGGGATCAGTCTCATGTCTTCACCTCAATTAAGATTAGGAAAATGTTGTCGCCGATGCTGGTTTAGGTTGCTGCCATTAAGCGTAATCTGTTTAAGCGCAACCAGCAGGGAAAAGTGCGACTTGATATTTTTCATCATAAAATAAGTTTGTGGTGGTGGCTAGCATTTCGCAGTAATAAACGTCCATTATGGTGATTAAAGTCACAGTTACTGTGGTTTTAATTTGCGAGGCGAATTAATTTATCTTTACACTGCGCCTCGTGGTGAAAGATGTCATCAAGGTACCGGGCGTAGGGATAATAAAATCAACCCACGCTACGGCAAACGCCAGTCTCATAGGGGGAGAAAAAGGTGAGTATTTTAGGATATCTGCAAAAGGTCGGCCGCGCGCTTATGGTGCCGGTAGCGACACTGCCGGCAGCGGCAATCTTGATGGGGGTAGGATATTGGATTGATCCAGACAGCTGGGGTGCAGGCAATGCGCTGGCCGCTCTGCTGATCAAGTCCGGTTCTGCCATTATCGAAAATATGTCAGTGCTGTTTGCCATCGGTGTGGCTTACGGTATGTCCAAAGATAAAGATGGTGCGGCCGCGTTAACCGGCTTCGTGGGCTTCCTGGTGGTGACGACACTCTGCTCACCTGCTGCGGTGGCGATGATTCAGAAGATCCCGGTCGATCAGGTGCCTGCTGCCTTCGGCAAGATCAATAACCAGTTCGTGGGTATTCTGGTCGGTATTCTCTCTGCTGAAGTGTATAACCGCTTCAGCCATGTTGAGCTGCCCAAAGCGCTGTCGTTCTTCAGCGGGCGCCGTTTGGTGCCGATCCTTGTCTCATTCCTGATGATCGTTGTGGCGTTTATCCTGATGTACATCTGGCCAATCATCTTCGGCGGCCTGGTGAACTTCGGTGAGCACATTCAGAAAATGGGCTCGGTGGGCGCAGGGGTGTACGCCTTCTTTAACCGTTTGCTGATTCCGGTCGGTCTGCATCACGCACTGAACTCCGTATTCTGGTTTGACGTGGCAGGCATTAACGATATTCCTAAGTTCCTTGGCGGTGCACAATCTATCGCGAATGGTACGGGTATCCCGGGCATCACCGGTCGCTATCAGGCGGGCTTCTTCCCGATCATGATGTTTGGCTTACCGGGTGCAGCATTGGCTATCTTCCACTGCGCACGTCCAGAAAACCGCGCGAAAGTCGGCGGTATCATGCTGGCTGCGGCCTTCGCGGCCTTCTTCACGGGTATCACTGAACCGCTGGAATTCTCCTTCATGTTCGTGGCGCCGGTGTTGTATGTGATCCATGCCGTATTGACCGGTATCTCGGTATTTATTGCTGCGAGCATGCACTGGATTGCAGGCTTCGGCTTCAGTGCCGGTTTGGTGGATATGGTGCTGTCAACGCGTAACCCGCTGGCGGTGAATTGGTGGATGCTGATCCCACAAGGTCTGGTGTTCTTCGCCATCTACTATGTGGTGTTCCGTTTCACTATTCAGAAATTCAACCTGATGACCCCGGGCCGCGAATTGTCTGCGGGTGATGAAACTGATGGTTATGACGTCAACGTCGACCATAGCGGTAATGGTGAAAGCCAGACTGAATCACTGGCACGCCGCTACATTGCTGCCATCGGCGGTTCAGACAACCTGACCAACATCGATGCCTGCATTACCCGTCTGCGTCTGAACGTCAAAGACTCAGCCCAGGTGAATGAAGGCGTGGCGAAACGTTTGGGTGCATCCGGTGTGATTCGTTTGAACAAACAGAGCGTGCAGGTGATTGTCGGCACTCAGGCTGAAAGCATCGCCTCCGCAATGAAAACGGTACTGAGCAAAGGCCCGGTTGCTGCGGCTTCCGCTCCTGCCGCCGCTGCGCCGGTCGCGACTAAACCCCAGGCCGTGCTGAACACTGAAAAAGCGGTGATTGCTACGCTGGTGGCACCGGTGACCGGTGAGATTGTCGCGCTGGACGCGGTGCCGGATGAGGCGTTCGCCAGCAAAGCGGTGGGCGATGGTCTGGCAATCAAACCAACGGACAAAACCGTGGTGGCACCGATTGCCGGTACCGTGGTGAAAATCTTCAACACCAACCATGCGTTCTGTCTGGAAGCCGCTAACGGCGTTGAGATCGTGGTACACATGGGCCTGGACACCGTGGCGCTGGAAGGAAAAGGCTTCACACGTCTGGTGGAAGAGGGGGCAACCGTCACTGCCGGTCAGCCGATTCTGGAGATGGATCTGGACTTCCTCAACGCCAACGCGCGCTCAATGATTAGCCCGGTGGTGGTCAGCAACAGTGACGATTTCGCCGGACTGAATCTGCTGGCAAGCGGTTCAGTGGTTGCAGGTGTGACACCGTTGTATGAAGTGAAAAACTAAGTCCTTGTGATTTAGCCAGAAGGCAGGAAGCAATTCCTGCCTTTTTTGTTTTAAAACGACCAACAAACGGTTGTTTCCCTCCTGCGCTTTGTGGATCATACTCCGTTACTTCGTGGTACAAATCACCCGCTATTGTTTTGAGGATTTTGAGATGAGTGAGGCTGAAGCCCGCCCAACGAACTTTATTCGTCAGATCATCGACGAAGACTTGGCGAGCGGTAAGCACAGCAGTGTGCATACCCGTTTCCCGCCTGAGCCCAATGGTTATCTGCATATTGGCCATGCGAAATCTATCTGCCTGAACTTTGGTATCGCCCAAGATTATCAAGGACAGTGCAACCTGCGTTTTGACGATACTAACCCGGTGAAAGAAGACCTGGAGTTCGTTGAATCCATCAAGCGTGACGTGCAATGGCTGGGCTTTGAGTGGAGCGGCAACATTCGTTACTCCTCAGACTATTTCGACCAACTGTTTAACTACGCCGTTGAGCTGATCAATAAAGGTCTGGCTTACGTTGATGAGTTGTCGGCGGAAGAGATCCGTGAATATCGCGGCACTCTGACTGCGCCGGGTAAAAACAGCCCGTACCGCGACCGCAGCGTGGAAGAGAACCTCGCGCTGTTCCAGAAGATGCGTGATGGCGGTTTCGAGGAAGGTAAAGCGTGTCTGCGTGCCAAAATCGACATGGCATCCAGCTTCATTGTGATGCGCGATCCGGTGCTGTACCGCATTAAGTTTGCCGATCACCATCAGACCGGCAGCAAGTGGTGCATCTACCCGATGTACGACTTCACGCACTGCATTTCGGATGCGATCGAAGGCATTACCCACTCATTGTGTACGCTGGAATTCCAGGACAACCGTCGCCTCTATGATTGGGTGCTGGACAACATCACCATTCCGCAGCATCCGCGTCAGTACGAATTCTCGCGTCTGAATCTGGAGTACGCGGTGATGTCGAAGCGTAAGCTGACGCAGCTGGTCACCGAGAAAGTAGTGGAAGGCTGGGACGATCCCCGCATGCTGACTGTTTCAGGTTTGCGCCGTCGTGGTTACAGCGCGGCCTCGATTCGTGAATTCTGCCGCCGCATCGGCGTGACTAAACAGGACAACATCGTTGAGATGGCGTCGCTGGAATCCTGTATTCGTGACGATCTCAATGAGAACGCACCACGCGCGATGGCGGTACTCGACCCGTTGAAAGTGGTGATCGAAAACCTGCCCGCCGGCCACGAAGAAACGCTGACCATGCCTAATCATCCAAACAAGCCGGAGATGGGCACGCGTGAAGTGTCGTTCAGCCGTGAAGTGTGGATCGATCGCGCTGACTTCCGTGAAGAAGCCAACAAACAGTACAAACGTTTGGTTCTGGGCAAAGAAGTGCGTCTGCGCAATGCTTATGTGATTCGTGCTGAGCGTGTGGCGAAAGACGAAGAGGGTAACATTACCTGCATCTATGCCACTTGTGATGTCGATACCCTGAGCAAGGATCCGGCGGATGGTCGCAAAGTGAAAGGTGTGATCCACTGGGTTTCCGCCATTCATGGACTGCCAGCTGAGTTCCGTCTTTACGACCGTCTGTTCAGCGTGCCAAACCCAGCGGCGGCTGAGGATTTCCTCACCACCATTAACCCGAACTCGCTGGAGATCAAACAGGGCTTCGTGGAGTCAGGTTTGCGTGAAGCGGCTACTACCGCAGCTTATCAGTTTGAACGTGAAGGCTATTTCTGTGCCGATAGCGTCTACTCACAGCCGGGTAAATTGGTGTTTAACCGCACGGTTGGACTGCGTGATACTTTCGCGAAGATTGGCGAGTAATATCTTTCGTCGATAGCACAATATGATCATGAAAGGGCGAGCAATCGCCCTTTTTTATTGCCTGTAATTCGCCACGGGCAATGAATTATGCTGAAGGCGGCAAGCTGTGCTTGTTGTCTATTTTGCGACAATTCTGACTTTAGCAAAATTAACCCATTTGCGAGTGTGAAAAATTGTATTTCAGGTAGGCTATGCGCTCTAAATAGAGCTCTGCGGGTTATCAAAGGAAAAAAAATGACAAGTCTCGCCCTGGAAGCTAAGCATAGCGTGGTGGTATTACATCAGCTTATTGAACGTGTTTTTAACCAGGTAGAAGGCAGTGATGACAGCATGGAACTGCTTTTGTCCCACTTTCACCCGGATTTCAAAATGGTGACGCCGCTGGGTAAGCAGCTGGATCTGAATGAGACTGAAGTGCTGTTTCGCAAACTGCACGGTCAGCGGGAAGGGCTGCGCATTGCCACCAGTGAGCATGCCATCATTTCTCAACAGAGCCAGGAAGTGACGATTCAGTATCGTGAACTGCAGATGTTGAACGGCACCAATCAAACGCGCATCTCTTTGGCTGTGCTGGATTGCAGCACCACCATTCCTCGCTGGCGCTACCTCCACGAAACCTTTATCGCTTGATAACAGGCATAAAAAAACCGGTGACCAGCACCGGTTTTTTTATATTGCATAGCACACTCAATTACTTATCGTGGAGCGTATCGTCTTCGCGGCAGTCTCCCAGTGCACAGTGACCGTACAAGTACAGGCTGTGGTTGCTGAGTTTGATGCCGTGGCGAGTAGCAATCTCACGCTGACGCGTTTCGATTGATTCATCGCTGAATTCGATCACTTTGCCACAATCTAGGCAGATCAAGTGGTCATGGTGATGCTGCTGAGTCAGTTCGAATACGGATTTGCCGCCTTCGAAGTTATGACGGGTGACGATACCCGCGTCATCAAACTGGTTAAGAACGCGATATACCGTTGCCAGGCCAATCTCTTCGCCCATATCGATCAGGCGCTTATACAAATCTTCCGCACTGACGTGATGGGACTCGGGGCCCGGTCCCTGAAGCACTTCCAAAATTTTCAATCTTGGGAGAGTGACTTTCAGGCCAGCCTTCTTCAATGCGGAGTTGTTGTCAGTCATTCGGATATTGTCCTGTTACTTTGCATGTCACTTACGGCGCAGGGGCCTTGAATGTTTAGGTCACGCGTATTCTCATTTGCGTCTCATTATAGAACTCAAGCAGTGAAATGAAAACCAGGGTAGCGCGCAAATCAACAAAAGTCGTAAGGATAAACATCGCCTACGCCAGCGCGGAACGGTGTGGTTTGGGTTTCCATTTCACTCAGCCTCAGTCAACAATCAGAGGAATAAGCGGATGACCATTGCGGGTATTCTACAGATTTGCGGGGAAAAGTTAAAAAACCGTAGCTATTATTTTTATAGGAATTTCCTTTGCCCCAACGTGAGCCAGCGCTCACATTGGGGAGGCGAGGCATCAGGCTTCGATGATCTCTTTCAACTGCAGCTCATCAAAAATCTGTTTCACCCAGGCGTCAACGCGTTCGTTGGTCAACTCAGGTTGACGATCTTCGTCAATCGCCAGGCCGAGGAAGTGTTTGTCATCGGCCAGACCTTTTGAGGCTTCAAAATGATAACCCTCGGTCGGCCAGTGGCCCACGATCACCGCGCCGTTGGGCTCAATGATGTCGCGAATCGTGCCCATCGCATCACAGAAATACTCTGCATAATCTTCCTGGTCGCCACAGCCAAACAGCGCCACCAGTTTGCCATTAAAGTCGATCTCTTCCAGCGTAGGGAAGAAGTCATCCCAGTCACACTGTGCTTCGCCGTAATACCAGGTAGGGATGCCTAGCAGCAGGATGTCGAACGCTGCGAGATCTTCTTTGGTGCTCTTAGCAATGTCATGCACTTCGGCGACATCTTTACCCAGTTGTTTCTGGATCATTTTTGCAATGTTTTCAGTGTTGCCGGTATCGCTGCCGAAGAAAATGCCTACGATTGCCATGGGTTAAGTAACCTCTTAAAGCCTGATTGTGAAAGTAAGTCAATTGACTGCACATGTTAGCGAATGATAGCAGACCGTTGAAAAGGGCGGAACGAGTAAAGCCTGAACTTTGTGTTCCTGCGTGCGGTCAGCGCGCTAAGACAGTTTGAGTTGCGCCAGCAGCATTTGTTCAATCAATTCGCTGCGGCTGGTGTTTTGTTGCTCGGCCAGCGTGTTCAGGGCGTCGACCGCTTCGCTGGACATTTTCAGCTCAACACGACGCAGCCCTCGCACTTTATCGCGCTTGAGCTGGTTACGTTTGTTGATACGCAACTGTTCGTCACGTGTCAGCAGGCTGGTTTTGGGGCGACCGGGACGCCGCTCGTCTGCAAAAAGATCAAGCGTGGTACGGTCTGTCTGTTCTTTTGCCATGATTTGTGAAACTGAGTGGGCGCGAACGGCGGAAAGGCGCTGCGCGATTTATACATTATCGGCCCGACCACGGCGAAAAAATCATCCGCGGCAAATTTTTAGCGCGACATCATACTCCAGCACCATCCGCGACGCCAACCCTAAACCGCATACGGCAAGCTTTTGCTTTTACAGGTTAAAAAAGCGACGAACTGCGCGCAAAACCGCATCAGGTTTTTCAGCATGTACCCAATGACCGGCGCCGCTGATCACGTGCGCATGGGCGTGAGGGAACTGACGCAGCAGTGCATCACGATGCTGATTGTCCAGATAAGGGGAATCGCCACCGCGAATAAACAATGCGGGATGTGGCCAGGCCGGAACCTCCTCCCAGCCAGAAATCGTGGTGTAGTTGTCCCACAGCACCGGCACGTTAAAGCGCCACTCGCCCTCCACAAAGGACTTGAGGATAAACTGAATCACCCCCTCTTCAGCGACATGTTGGCGCATCACCTCGGCCGCTTCACTGCGACGGGACACGCCCGCCGCTGTCACGGCGCGGATACCGGCGAAGATTTCATCGTGGCGGCGGGTTTGATAATCCACCGGCGCAATGTCGATCAACACCATTTTCTCAATACGTTCGGGGGCCACGGCACTGAGCGCCATGGCGATTTTACCGCCCATTGAGTGGCCTATTACGCCAGCACGTTCAATCTTATGTGCATCCAGCGTCTCCACGATGTCTTGCGCCATGGCGTGATAATCCATCACCTCACTGCGTTCAGACAAACCATGGTTGCGCACGTCCACTTGCAACGTGGGGCGTGCATCCCGGACACCGCGCGCCAGCAGGCCAAGGTTATCCAGGCTACCAAAAAGGCCATGAATTAACAGAATAGGGGGGGCTTCAGGGGTAGATTGTTCAGTTTGCAGACGGGCGTTCAAAATCATGGCTAAAGTTCTTACGGTTGTGACCTTGGCTTAGGGTATCATGGATTCACCTGTCCAGGAGCCAGCCGGCCAGGCATTAGGGCATATTCCGACTTTTGCCCTGAAACAACGCCAGCGCTATCGGCTGCCACGGATTTAACTTTATAATCCTTATGTTAGAGCCCGCTCACGTTTTGCACAGCTCGATTTTGCTAAGGCCGTTGCAATAATGCGTGGTTCTGTCATTTGCCAGAATTGTACGGAATAAGATGAAAACGATTGAAGTTGACGAAGAACTCTACCGTTATATTGCCAGCCACACGCAGCACATTGGTGAAAGCGCTTCCGATATTTTGCGCCGCATGCTGAAATTCACCGCGGGCCAGACTGCACCGACTGCACCTGTCGCTGCTGCTTCGGCTTCGGTGAAGGAAGCGCAGCCAGTGCGCAGCGAAGCGCGTCCTCAGGATCGCGTACGCGCTGTGCGTGAACTGCTGCTCTCTGATGAGTATGCCGAGCAGAATAAGGCGGTTAATCGCTTTATGCTGGTACTGTCAACGCTTTATCGTCTTGATCCAGCAGCCTTTGCTGATGCCACTGCCTCGCTGCAGGGCCGCACTCGCGTCTATTTTGCGGGTGACGAGCACACGCTGCTGCAAAATGGCACCCATACTAAGCCGAAGCACGTTCCTGGCACACCGTACTGGGTGATCACCAATACCAATACAGGCCGCAAATGCAGCATGGTGGAACACATCATGTTGGCGATGCAGTTCCCTCAGGAACTGACAGAGAAAGTTCGCGGCACCATTTAAACTGAAGCGTCAGGGAGAAGCGCCAATGGCCAATCACCCCCGTGCCGGGCAGCCTGCCCAGCAGAGCGATTTGATTAACGTTGCACAATTAACCTCGCAGTATTACGTCCTGAAGCCAGATGCGGCGAACCCGGACCATGCGGTGAAATTTGGCACTTCTGGCCACCGCGGCAGCGCGGGACGCCAAAGCTTCAATGAAGTGCACATTCTGGCGATTGCGCAGGCGATCGCGGAAGAGCGCAAAAAGAATGGCATCACCGGCCCGTGCTATGTGGGTAAAGATACCCACGCATTGTCTGAACCGGCCATTCTGTCAGTGCTGGAAGTGCTGGCGGCGAACGGTGTGGATGTGATCGTGCAGCAAGACAATGGCTACACGCCAACGCCGGCGATCTCCAACGCCATTCTGGAACACAACAAACGCGGTGGCGCGCAGGCGGACGGTATCGTCATCACGCCTTCACACAACCCGCCAGAAGATGGTGGCATCAAGTACAACCCGCCAAACGGCGGTCCGGCTGATACCAACGTCACCAAAGTGGTGGAAGATCGCGCTAACCAGCTGATCAAAGGCGAACTGAAAGACGTAAAACGTCTGCCGCTGGATCAGGCCTGGGCAAGCGGCCATATCGTTGAGCAGGATCTGATTCAGCCGTATGTTGAAGGTCTGGCTGAGGTCATTGACTTCCCGGCAATCCAGAAAGCGGGCCTGAAAATCGGCGTTGATCCATTAGGTGGCTCCGGTATCGCTTACTGGCAGCGTATTGCTGAGCACTATAAGCTGGATCTGACCATCGTTAATGATGCTGTCGATCAGACCTTCCGCTTCATGCATCTGGATAAAGATGGCGTGGTGCGTATGGATTGCTCGTCTGAGTGCGCAATGGCGGGTCTGCTGGCGTATAAAGATAAGTTCGATCTGGCTTTCGGTAACGACCCGGATTACGACCGTCACGGCATCGTCACACCTGCAGGCCTGATGAACCCGAACCACTATTTGGCCGTGGCGATTAATTACCTGTTCCAGCATCGCCCGCAGTGGGGCAAAGATGTTGCTGTGGGTAAAACCCTGGTCTCCAGCGCAATGATTGACCGTGTGGTCAATGATATTGGTCGCAAGTTGGTTGAAGTGCCGGTTGGTTTTAAATGGTTTGTTGATGGCCTGTTTGATGGCAGCTTCGGTTTCGGCGGAGAAGAGAGCGCGGGTGCTTCCTTCCTGCGCTTCGATGGTTCCGCCTGGTCAACCGATAAAGACGGTATCATCCTGTGCCTGCTGGCAGCCGAAATCACTGCGGTGACCGGCAAAAACCCGCAGCAGCACTATGACGAACTGGCCGAACGCTTTGGTGCGCCAAGCTATAACCGTCTGCAGGCGCCGGCGACCTCAGCGCAAAAAGCGGCACTGTCTAAGCTGTCACCGGAAATGGTGAGTGCTGACACGCTGGCGGGCGATCCGATTACTGCACGTCTGACCGCAGCACCTGGCAACGGCGCGTCAATCGGTGGTCTGAAAGTGATGACCGAAAACGGCTGGTTTGCTGCGCGTCCATCAGGCACTGAAGACGCTTACAAAATCTACTGTGAAAGCTTCCTTGGCGCTGAGCATCGCCAGCAGATCGAGAAAGAAGCGGTAGAGATTGTTAGCGAAGTGCTGAAAAACGCGTAACTGAACCGTTGAGGTGCGCTGATTAATGTGCGCCTTTTCACGCGATTCCTGAAACGACCCACGTGACAACGTGGGTCGTTTTTTTATGGCATAAAGCGGTAGCCAATACCGGTTTCGGTCAGCAAATGGCTGGGTTGGGTCGGATTGCTTTCCAGCTTCTGACGCAGATGCCCCATATAAATGCGCAGATAATGGCTGTGCTCCACCGCATTCGGCCCCCATACCTGATTCAACAACTGACGTTGCGTCAGCACCTTCCCGGCGTTGTTCAGCAATAAACTCAGCAGGCGAAACTCGGTAGGTGTCAGGTGAATTTCCTGATCGTTACGTAACACGCGGCGTGCGGCCAGATCGACACTCACTTCACCGAATTTCACCACCGGCTCTGGCTGGCTGCTTTGATGCCGACGTAATGCCACGCGCACGCGGGCCAATAGCTCACCAATACCAAACGGCTTAGTCAGATAGTCATCGGCACCGGCATCCAGCGCATCGATTTTGTCCTGCTCATCACTGCGTGCAGACAGGACGATCACCGGCATACTGCTCCACTGGCGTACTTCGCGGATAAAGTCGTTGCCGTCACCGTCCGGCAGTCCGAGATCGAGGATCACCAAATCAGGCTTTCGCGTGGCCGCTTCAATCAGTCCGCGTTGTAATTGCTCCGCTTCCACAATCTTCAGGCCTTCGCTTTCCAGCGCCAGGCGCACGAAACGGCGAATCTCTTTTTCATCTTCAACAATCAAGATGGTCGTCACGCTGACTCCTGCCACAGGTAAAGTTAATACGGCACTTTATCAAGAATCGGCCACCGCGTCCGTCATGATGTTTGTAACCTCGCAATATCTCTATGTTTACAATTATGTAACTTACTTTCATGCAGCGCCGAAAAGCACAAAAAAAGACCAAAATTAGTGGTCGGATGAGTAGTAAAATTACACAACTAAGCGTAATATCTGAGGCAGATCACATTTCAACGCAAAATTTACCCCAGGAGGCAATCATGTATCAGGCTTATCCACTTTATAAAATCGTGTTGCGCCGTTTTCTGGCGGTATTGGTCGGCATACTTGCCTTACCTGTCATGCTGTTTCGCGAGGATCGTGCCCGTTTCTACAGCTATCTGCACCGCGTCTGGTGTAAGACCAGCACTAAACCCGTCTGGCTGGCGCAGACCGAAGCAGTAGGCAGCATCCACTGGTAAGCGTTTTCACGATTCATTAAGAACCCGGCAGCTTCAATCAAGCGCCGGGTTTTTTTATTCTCAACTTTGTCTGTATTCCCCGCTTAACCGCTGTTATCTCTCTCCGTTTCAGCTACACTTAAACCTCTACAAGATTTTGGAGGTTGTACAAGTATGAGCGAAAAAATTCCTGTCGGTATCAGCGCTTGCCTGCTAGGGGATAAGGTCCGTTTTGACGGTGGCCACAAGCGTTTCGCTTTTGCAACCGAAGAACTGACACCCTTTATCCGCTTTGAACCGGTTTGCCCGGAAATGGCGATTGGCTTGCCTACGCCACGCCCGGCTTTGCGCCTGGTCAAAGAGTCGGACGAGCAAATTCATCTTTGTTTCAGTAAAGATGGCGGTCAGGAGGTCACGGATGAGATGCAGCGGTGGTCAGCCGAACGGGTGAAATCACTACATCATCTGTGCGGCTACATTCTCTGTGCAAAATCACCCAGCTGTGGCCTCGAGCGCGTGCGCGTCTATCAACCTGATACCAATGATAATCGCAAAGCCGGCACCGGTGTTTTCACTTCATTCCTGCAGCAGGAAATGCCCTGGCTGCCGCTGGAGGAAGATGGCCGCTTACACGATGACGCCATTCGCGAAAACTTTATGGGGCGCGTGTATGCGTTGCATGAGTTCAATGAGATGTGGCGCAGCGGTTTAACCCGCCACAAGCTGATCGCCTTCCACAGTCGATACAAGTTGCTGCTGCTGTCGCACGCGCAGGATGAGTATCGCGAGATGGGGCGTTTTGTGGCGGCAATGGAGCAGTGGGATTCGCTGGATGATTACGCCTTTGAATACCGAATTCGCCTGATGCATTTGATGTCCCACCAGGCTTCGCGACGTAATCACACCAATGTGTTGATGCATGTACAGGGCTACTTCCGCCCGCAGTTATCGTCACCGCAGCGCCAGGAACTGGCGCAGCTCATCGATCGTTATCGCACTGGCGTCCAGCCGCTGTTGGTTCCTATCACCATGCTGAAACACTACATGGCGGAATATCCGCATCCGTGGCTGGCGCAGCAACGTTACTTTGATCCTTACCCGGAAGCGCTGCGTCTGCGCTACGGACAATAATCCCGGAGCATTATGACCACCCACTTAGTCTGGTTGCGTAACGATCTGCGCATCAATGACAACACTGCGCTGGCTGCTGCCTGCCGCGACAGCCATGCGAGGGTGCTTGCGCTATTTATTGCCACGCCCAAGCAGTGGCAGCAACACCATATGGCACCGAGGCAGGCGGCTTTTATTCATCAAAATCTGTGTTCGTTGCAGGATTCACTGGCCGAGCGCGGTATTCCGTTGCATTACCATCAGTGCGATGACTTTGCTGCTTCAGTGGATTACCTGAGTGCGTTTTGCGACCAGCATCAGGTGGATGAGTTGTATTACAACTATCAGTATGAAATTAACGAGCGCGAACGTGATGCGGCCGCCGAAAAGCGTCTCGATGCCCAGGGCGTAATTTGTCAGGGCTTTGATGACAGCCTGTTATTGCCTCCCGGCAGCGTGCAGACCGGCAATCACACCATGTTTAAAGTCTTCACACCGTTCAGCCGCGCCTTTGTCCGTCGACTACATCAGGGATTACCGGAGTGCCATCATGCACCCAAAGCGCGCCAGGATGCGCCGGTCAGTGCGGGTCAGAAAATCCCAGCATTTGATTATCCACTGGAAGCGTTCGATACATCGCTGTTTCCGGCTGGGGAAGAGGCCGCATTAAAGCAGTTGCGCCATTTCGGCAAACAATCCGTGCAGCACTATCCCGACGTGCGTGATTTACCGGCACTAGATGGCACCAGCCGCCTCTCGCCCTATTTGGCCATAGGAGTACTGTCTCCGCGCCAGTGCTTACATCGTATATTGAAAGAACATCCTGATGCGTTGAACGAAGGCAAAGCCTTTACCTGGCTCAATGAACTCATCTGGCGCGAGTTTTATCGCCATCTGATGGTGGCATTTCCGGCGTTGTGTAAGCACCAGCCGTTTGTGGAGTGGACGCATAACGTACAGTGGCAAAAAAACGATGCACATCTCACGGCCTGGCAGCAGGGCAAAACGGGATATCCCATTGTCGATGCGGCAATGCGTCAACTTAACACGCTGGGCTGGATGCACAATCGCCTGCGCATGATTGTTGCCAGCTTTTTGGTAAAAGACCTGCTGATCGACTGGCATGAGGGGGAACGCTACTTCATGCGACAACTGATTGATGGCGATCTGGCGGCCAACAACGGTGGCTGGCAGTGGGCGGCCTCAACGGGCACCGATGCGGCACCGTACTTTCGCATATTCAATCCTACGACTCAGGGGGAACGCTTTGACGAAAAAGGCGAATTTATCCGCCAGTGGCTACCAGAGTTGAAAGATGTGCCGGAGAGTGACATTCATCAGCCGCAGGTGTGGGCGAAGAAAAACAACAAGAAACTCGATTATCCCGCGCCAATCGTGGAACATAAGGACGCACGTAAAAAGACATTAGACGCCTTTGAGCGCGCGCGCAGCGCGGCCTGAGGCGATCAGGGAGCCGTACTAAATGAATCATGTTGAGTTAGAACATATCGTTAATCAGCAGCTGAACACCAGCGCCTTCAGCGACTATGCGCCCAATGGTTTGCAGGTGGAGGGCCGTGCGGAAGTGAAAACCGTCATTACGGGCGTTACCGCGTGTCAGGCGCTATTAGATGAAGCGGTAAAGCGTAATGCCGATGCTATCCTGGTCCATCACGGCTATTTCTGGAAGAGCGAATCGCCGCTGATTAAAGGAATGAAACGCCAGCGCCTGCGCACGTTGCTGGTCAATGATATCAACCTGTATGGCTGGCACCTGCCGCTCGATGCCCATCCGCAACTCGGCAACAATGCACAGCTGGCAAAATTGTTTGATATCGACGTGAAAGGGGAAATTCAGCCGTTAGTGCCATGGGGCGAGCTGGCTGAACCGTTGAGCGGCGAAGCGCTTGCCGCGAAAATCGCCGAACGTTTAGGCCGTAAACCGTTGCACTGTGGTGATAACGCCCCGGCACTGATCAAACGTGTCGCCTGGTGCAGTGGCGGTGGACAGGGCTTTATTGATAGCGCGGCCGCTTTTGGCGTTGATGCCTTCATCACCGGTGAAGTCTCAGAGCAAACCATTCACAGCGCACGCGAACAAGGCCTGCACTTTTTCGCCGCCGGACATCATGCTACCGAGCGTGCCGGTATCAAGGCGCTGGGCGAATGGCTGGCGCAAAGCTACGGCCTCGACGTGACCTTTATTGATATCGACAATCCTGCCTGATTTCTCCTCTTCGCGTCCTTAACCCACGTTAAGGACGCAAATCTGTTGACACATCTCTGTCACTTTCGCATAACTTATTGACTTTCATTATAAGCAAAGCGATTTGTGGACATTTTTTGTCCGCGTTAATCATGACCGGGAGGTGGGTTTTGCAACGAGCACGTTGTTATCTACTGGGTGAGCGAGCCGTCGTGCTGGAGCTGGAACCGCCCGTTTCACTCGCCAGCCAGCAGCGCATCTGGGGACTGTGCCAACGCCTGCAGCACAATGAACAGGTTCAGGAAGCGATTCCGGGAATGAATAACCTGACGTTGTTACTGCGCGATCCGCAATTGAATGCGCTGGATGCCATTGAGCGTCTACAGCGCTGGTGGGAAGAGAGTGAGGAACAGATCCCTGAATCACGTCGGGTAGAGATTCCGGTGGTGTACGGGGGCGCGGGTGGCCCCGATCTGCAAGTGGTGGCTGAGGGTGCCAGCCTGTCGCCAAAACAGGTCGTCGAACTGCACAGCAGTGTTGATTACGTGGTCTATTTTATCGGCTTCCAGCCGGGTTTTCCCTATCTGGGCGGGTTGGATGAGCGTTTGCACACGCCGCGCCGTGCTGAACCGCGTGTCATCGTGCCCAGCGGCTCGGTAGGCATCGGTGGCAGTCAGACCGGCATTTATCCCCTGGCAGCACCAGGCGGCTGGCAACTGATCGGTCATACTCCGGTCAGCCTTTTCGATCCGTTACAGCATCCGCCGACACTGCTGCGGCCGGGTGACAGCGTGCGCTTTGTGCCGCAACAGGAGGGCGTATGTTAAACATTCTACGCGCCGGATTAATGACCTCGATTCAGGATCAGGGCCGCAGCGGCTGGCGGCAATATGGCATCAGCGTCAGCGGAGCGCTGGATCAACCTTCGATGCGTACCGCCAATATGCTGGTGGGCAATCCGGAGGAGAGCGCGGTATTAGAGATTGTGCTTGGCCAGTTTAAAGCGGAATTTAAACGTGACGGCTGGTTTGCACTCACTGGCGCGGGCTGTAATGCTGACCTGGATGGCAAACCGGTGTGGACTGGCTGGCGCTTACCGGTGAAAAAAGGCCAGGTGTTGTCACTGGCGATGCCGGTGCGCGGTATGCGTAGCTATCTGGCAGTCAATGGTGGTTTCGCCACTGATGAGATGCTCGGCTCGCACAGTACCGATCTCAAAGCTGCTTTTGGTGGTTTCCAGGGCCGTAAGTTGCAGGATGGCGATCAGCTACCGTTGGGCAAACCCTTACGAACGTTCAAGGGCAAAGCGGGCGTACGTCAACTGCTGTGGGGCAACCGCATTCGCGCCTTACCGGGCCCGGAGTATAACGAGTTCACGCGCGAAGCGCAGGAAGGTTTCTGGCGCAGCCCGTGGAAGCTGAGTCCGCAGAGTAATCGTATGGGTTACCGCATGCAGGGCCGTCAACTGCAGCGTAAAGCCACGCGTGATTTGTTGTCGCACGGGTTAGTCCCTGGCGTAGTGCAGGTGCCGCCTAATGGCCAACCGATTGTGCTGATGGCTGATGCGCAAACCACCGGCGGTTATCCGCGTATCGCCTGTGTTATCGAAGCTGACCTGTATCAACTGGCGCAGATTCGACTCGGCGAACCGATTCACTTTATCCATTGCACTCTGGAAGAAGCGCTGCTGGCGAAGCAGCATCAACAGCGCTCCTTTGACCAATTAGCCTGGGGGCTTGCACATGAAGATTGATCTTAATGCTGACCTCGGTGAAGGCAGCGCCAGCGATCAGGAGCTGCTGACGTTGGTGAGTTCGGCCAATATCGCCTGTGGATTCCACGCCGGTGATGCGCAAACCATGCTGCAATCGGTGCGCTGGGCTAAAGCCTCAGGTGTAGCGATCGGCGCCCACCCCAGCTTTCCGGATCGCGAGAACTTTGGTCGCACCGCGATGCAGCTGCCGCCGGAAACGGTGTATGCGCAGATGATCTATCAGATCGGTGCATTAAAGAGCATCGCCGAAAGTGAAGGTGAGCGTTTAGTGCATGTGAAGCCGCACGGCATGCTTTACAACCAGGCGGCAGCGGATGCCACGCTCGCCGACGCCATTGCCCGCGCGGTGAAGGCGGTGGATCCCGCATTGATACTGGTCGGCCTGGCAGGTAGTGCTTCGATTAAAGCGGCTGCGCATTATGGTCTGCGCACGCGAGAAGAGGTGTTTGCCGATCGTGGCTATCAGGCAACCGGTGCGCTGGTGCCGCGTAGCCAGCCAGGGGCGATGATTGAAGTCGCCGAGCAGGCGCTGGCGCAAACGCTCACCATGGTGCAGCAGCGTCAGGTGCAGAGTATCAGCGGGGAATGGGTGAAAGTGAATGCCGAGACCGTCTGCTTACATGGTGATGGCGCACATGCGCTGCAATTTGCACGCACGTTGCGTGCCGCGTTTGCTACTCATCAAATTGCTGTCACCAGTGCTTAAAAATAACAACTCGCCCGGCACGCTGCCGGGCTTTTTATTTTCAGATGAAGGGGAAATAAATGGATAACGTGGTTAATCTCTGGCCGTTACTCGGCATTGCCACCATCGTACTGGGGTTTGTGTTGCGCTTTAACCCGGTGCTGGTGGTGATTGTTGCCGGTTTTGTTACCGGCCTGGCTGCGCATCTGCCGCTGGCCGATATTCTCGAGAAACTCGGTTCCGGCTTCCTGAATACCCGCAACCTGCCGCTGATTTTGCTGCTGCCGCTGGCCGTGATCGGTTTGCTGGAGCGCCACGGTTTGAAGGAGCGCGCACAAAGCTGGATCGCGCAGATCAAAACGGCGACGGCGGGCCGTTTGCTGATTGTCTATCTGTTCGTGCGTGAAATCACCGCTGCACTGGGTTTAACCAGCCTTGGTGGCCATCCGCAAATGGTGCGTCCTCTGCTGGCTCCGATGGCGGAAGGCGCCACGGAAAACCGCTATGGTGAAGTGCCCGATGAAGTGCGCCATCGCTTGCGCGCCATGTCGGCAGCCACCGATAACGTCGGGCTGTTCTTTGGTGAAGATATCTTTGTCGCATTCGGCGCGATTATCTTCATGCACAACTTTATGCAGGAGTCGGCAGGCATCAGCACCGAGCCGCTGCATATCGCCTTGTGGGGTATTCCAACCGCACTCTGCGCCTTCCTGATCCATTCGGCGCGACTGGTGCGCCTTGACCGCCAGCTGGCGCGTGAATTGGGTGCTATTAATCAGCAGGCGTTGCACGCCAAAGGCGGGAAATAATGTTTCAGCAACAATATCTGATGTGGCTGGCAGGGGTGATCCTGCTGGTGGTCGCCGTTCTCTCCTGGCGCGATGCGGCTAACCCAAGACGCTTTACGACCGGTTTATTCTGGGCGCTGTATGGCCTGATGTTCCTGATTGGTGAGGGTGCCTATCAACTGATGGGGCAGTGGGCGGGCGATGCTGTCGCCGGTAAACGCATGCTGCACATTGGCGTGGGCGTTGCCGTGGTGTTGATGGCGTTAATTGCCGGCTTCGGCGGCGTGCGTCTCGGTAGCTATCATCAGCGCAGCGATCAGCAGAAGCGTGAAAGTGCGCAGCGTTTGCGCAATAAGCTGTTTCTGCCCGCGCTGGCGATTCCGGTGGTCACCGTGATCGGCGTGCTGGCGTTTAACAACATCCCTGGCTTGCAAGATGCCGTGTTTGGCCCGGGTAATCATTCAACGCTGGTGACCCTGTTCTCGATGATGGTCGGCTGCGTGCTGGGCTGGATCATCGCGCTGCAAATCACCCATGAAAAACCGCTGCAGTCGATGCAGGAAACCCGCCGACTGCTGGATGCGGTGGGTTGGGCATTTATTCTGCCGCAAATCCTTGCCACGCTCGGTCTGTTGTTCACCAGCGCGGGCGTTGGCACCGCGATTTCACATCTGACTGAACAGTATCTGGCAGTGGACAATCGTCTGATTGCGGTCGCGGTCTACGCGATTGGCATGGCACTGCTGACCATGGTGATGGGAAATGCGTTTGCTGCCTTCCCGATAGTGACGGCTGGCATTGGGATGCCTATTCTGGTGCTGCAACACGGCGGCAATCCGGCGGTAATGGCGGCAATTGGCATGTTCTCTGGCTATTGCGGCACCTTGATGACGCCGATGGCGGCGAACTTCAACATCGTACCCGCGCGTTTACTGGAGTTGCCGGATCGAAACGGGGTGATCAAGGCTCAGGTGCCAACCGGTGTGCTACTGTTGGTGGTAAACGTATTCCTGCTCTACTTCCTGATGTTCTTGTGAGGTCGCAATGAAAACGGTATTAATGACGGCGTTTGAGCCGTTCGGTGGCGAAACCATTAACCCTTCATGGGAAGCGGTGCGCAGTTTTGACGGTAAAGTGATTGCCGGAGCCCGAATTGTGGTGCGCCAGTTACCCGTGGTGTTTGCCACCTGCGGAAAGGTGCTAACGCAAGCGCTGGATGAGATCCAACCTGACCGCGTATTGTGCGTGGGCCAGGCCGGTGGGCGTGTTGATATCACCGTCGAACGTGTGGCGATCAACGTGGATGATGCGCGTATTCCCGACAACGATAATCAGCAGCCCATCGATCAACCGATCGTTGCGGATGGCCCTGCAGCCTATTTCTCTACATTACCGATCAAGGCGATGGTCGCAGCCCTGCGTGAGGTTGGTGTGCCGGCCTCGGTATCGCAAACCGCAGGAACCTTCACCTGTAACAACGTGATGTACAGCCTGCTGCACTGGCTGAAGACCACCAACAGCCAGGCACGCGGTGGCTTTATTCATATCCCCTATATGCCGGAGCAGGCGGTGAATCATCCCGGCGTCGCCAGTATGGCGACGGCCAGCGTGATCCTGGCGCTGGAAACCTCGTTGCAGGTGATGTTGAGCACTGAAAATGACATCCGCGTGGTCGGTGGAGCGACGCATTAACAGGAGAAGTTATGCCTGAAGGACCGGAGATCCGCCGTGCGGCGGATCAACTGGCAGCGGCGATGGAAGGCAAGCCACTCACTGATGTGTGGTTTGCCTTCCCTGAGCTGAAAACCTATGAACCGGCATTAATGGGTGAAACCATTACGGCTTTTGAAACACGTGGCAAAGCGCTGCTAACGCACTTCTCCAATGGCTTAATCCTTTACAGCCATAACCAACTGTATGGGGTGTGGCGGGTTGTATCGACCGGCACTGAACCCAACACTTCGCGGCAGTTGCGCGTGCGGCTGTCAAACGCCGAACAGACCATCCTGCTGTACAGCGCCTCGGATATTGAACTGCTCAATGCGGATACCCTTGGCGCACATCCCTTTCTACAGCGTGTGGGGCCTGACGTGCTGGATGCCACATTAACGGTGGCAGAGGTGCGTGAGCGGCTGTTATCGCCACGTTTTCGTCGTCGGCAGTTCAGCGGACTGTTACTCGATCAGGCCTTTCTGGCGGGATTGGGTAATTATTTGCGCGTGGAGATTTTATGGCATGCCGGATTGCTGGCGTCGCATCGGGCGCAGGATCTCACTGAGGCACAGCTCAATGCATTAAGTGAGGCGATGCTGGCGGTGCCCCGTTTGTCGTATCAGATGCGCGGCAGTATGAAGAAATACCATGCCGATGCGGCGTTTCGCTTTGAGGTGTTTCATCGCCAGGGCAAGACATGTCGGCGCTGCGGCACGCTGATTGAGAAGGGCACGCTATCGTCGCGGCCATTTTACTGGTGCCCGGGATGTCAGTTTTGACGCCATAATGCGATCAATAAAAAAGCTGCCATCTCAATGAAATGGCAGCCTTTCTTTCACACTCATTTAGCTGTGGATTACTTTTTCAGCGCCGAGGTAAATGGACGCTCGGTGTAACCGGTGTACAGCTGACGCGGACGCGCAATCTTCATGCCTTCGTCGTGCATCTCTTTCCAGTGTGCAATCCAGCCTACGGTACGCGCCATCGCGAAGATCACGGTAAACATAGACGAAGGAATGCCCATCGCTTTCAGAATAATGCCAGAGTAGAAATCAACGTTTGGATAGAGTTTACGCTCGATGAAGTACGGGTCGTTCAGCGCAATGTGCTCCAGTTCCATCGCCACTTCCAGCAGGTCATCTTTCATACCCAGCTCATTCAGCACTTCGTGACAGGTTTCACGCATCACGGTGGCGCGCGGGTCATAGTTTTTGTAAACACGATGACCGAAGCCCATCAGGCGGAACGAATCGTTTTTGTCTTTCGCGCGACGTACGAATTCCGGGATGTGCTCAACGGTGCTGATCTCTTCCAGCATACGCAGGGTAGCTTCGTTGGCGCCACCGTGTGCCGGTCCCCACAGCGAAGCGATACCGGCAGCGATACAGGCAAATGGGTTTGCACCAGAAGAACCGGCGGTACGCACGGTTGAGGTAGAGGCGTTCTGCTCATGGTCAGCATGCAGAATCAGAATACGGTCCATGGCGCGTTCCAGCACCGGATTCACTTTGTACTCTTCGCACGGAGTAGCGAACATCATATGCAGGAAGTTGCCTGCGTAGGACAGGTCGTTACGTGGGTAAACGAACGGCTGGCCAATCGAATATTTGTAGCACATCGCTGCCATGGTCGGCATTTTGGACAGCAGGCGGAAGGCAGCGATTTCACGGTGACGTTCAATGTTGACGTCTAAGGAGTCGTGATAGAACGCCGCCAGAGCGCCAGTGACACCACACATGACCGCCATCGGATGCGAATCGCGGCGGAAGCCATGGAACAGTCGGGTGATTTGCTCGTGGATCATGGTGTGGCGGGTAACGGTGGTGCGGAACTCTTCAAACTGGGCTTGGGTCGGGGCTTCGCCATTCAGCAGGATGTAACACACTTCGAGGTAGTTGGAGTGGGTTGCCAGTTCGGAAATCGGGAAGCCGCGATGTAACAGAATGCCTTCATCACCATCAATAAAAGTGATTTTAGATTCGCATGACGCAGTAGAGGTGAAACCGGGATCGAAAGTGAAGAGGCCATGATTGCCAAGTGTACGGACATCAACAACGTCTTGTCCCAGCGTACCTTGCATCACATCCAGTTCAACGGAAGCATTATCTTGTAGGGTTAGCGTCACTTTTTTATCTGTCATTTTTCGTCTCCATAGCGCCTTAGTAGGTAAGGATCTTAGACACCAGAATAGCCTTCATGTTGTATAAAACCACAATCTTCACAGTATCACTCTGCGGTAACGTTTGTCGTGCAGGGTTACAGGGAGATGTATTAGGGCCAGTCGGTGGCGTTCGGGCATGACATGCTGAACAGCGCGGATGTTAAAGATCCTGTCACGACATAACTTCTTGGTAACCAATAACCTGATGCTTTGTGTTGCTCGTAAAGGCAATGTTACATAACTTGAGCTTAGGGGAAAGTGTATCCCCATAACTTTTGTGCATCATAGGGCTTTAATGCGTTTGTTTGTAACTGAAATGTTGATCTTTTGTCAAATCAGATAATTAAAAATGTATGAATTGTGAAAATCGTGAGTCGGATCACTGTTCAGCCTAAATGTGACCAAAGAGATTGTAGGGGAATTGTAATCAGAATGTGATCCTCCTATACTGCCGCCAGGTCTCCGGAATACCCTGACACCAGGAGCCACCCAGCGTTTTTTTCGCTTCACTTAACACTGGATGTTGCTTTTTTGGTGGCGGTTGCAGTCTGAACACGCGCTGTGCTCTGATGCGACTCAGGTCCGGAGGAAGCAAAATAAAAAAGAGCTGTGTGGGCAAAACCGTGAAAAAACAAAGACCTGTTAACTTGGATCTCTCGACGATCCGGTTTCCCGTTACTGCAATATCGTCCATTCTCCACCGCGTCTCCGGCGTGATCACCTTTGTCGCTCTCGGAATACTGCTCTGGTTACTGGGTCTCTCTCTCTCTTCTCCTGAAGGCTTCCAGCAAGCGGCATCCATCATGGATAGCTTCTTCGCCAAATTCATTATGTGGGGCATCCTGACTGCGCTGGCGTATCACGTCGTGGGCGGTATTCGTCACATGCTGGCTGATTTTGGCTTTATGGAAGAAACCCTGCAGGTGGGAACCCGTTCCGCGCAGGCGGCTTTTGGTATCACTGTCGTGCTCTCAATTTTGGCTGGAGTCCTCGTATGGTAAGCAATGCTTCTGCATTAGGACGCAACGGTATTCATGACTGGCTGTTACTGCGTGCTGCTGCAATCTTAATGACGCTCTACATCATCTACCTTCTCGGTTTTGTGGTGATGACCGGCACCCTGACGTATGACGCCTGGCACGGCTTCTTCGCCTCTGCCTTCACTAAAGTGTTTACGATACTGACGCTGTTCTCGATTCTGATCCACGGCTGGATTGGCATGTGGCAGGTCCTGACCGACTACGTTAAGCCAGTGGCAACCCGCTTGCTGCTGCAGTTTGTGATTGTGGTCGCGCTGTTGTCGTATGCCATTTATGGAATCGTTGTTGTGTGGGGTGTGTAAATGAGTTTGCCAGTCAGAGAATTTGATGCCGTGGTGATCGGCGCGGGTGGCGCGGGAATGCGCGCGGCTCTGCAAATCTCCCAATCGGGCCAGACTTGTGCCCTGTTATCCAAAGTTTTCCCAACCCGTTCTCATACCGTATCGGCGCAGGGCGGTATTACCGTTGCGCTGGGTAACACCCATGAAGATAACTGGGAATGGCACATGTACGATACCGTTAAAGGTTCCGACTATATCGGTGACCAGGACGCGATCGAATACATGTGTCACGTCGGTCCGGAAGCGATTCTGGAACTGGAACACATGGGTCTGCCTTTCTCTCGCCTTGATGACGGCCGCGTGTATCAGCGTCCGTTTGGTGGTCAGTCGAAGAACTTTGGTGGTGAGCAGGCGGCGCGTACCGCTGCGGCAGCCGACCGTACTGGCCACGCACTGTTGCATACCCTGTATCAGCAGAACCTGAAAAACAAAACCACCATCTTCTCCGAATGGTATGCGCTGGATCTGGTGAAAAACGAAGACGGTGCGATTGTCGGCTGTACCGCTATCTGCATGGAAACCGGCGAAACCGTCTACTTCAAAGCGAAAGCGACCATTCTGGCAACGGGCGGTGCAGGCCGTATTTACCAGTCCACCACTAACGCTCATATCAACACCGGTGACGGCGTAGGTATGGCACTGCGTGCCGGTGTGCCGGTGCAGGATATGGAAATGTGGCAGTTCCACCCAACCGGTATCGCCGGTGCGGGTGTGCTGGTCACTGAAGGTTGCCGTGGTGAAGGTGGCTACCTGCTGAATAAACACGGCGAACGCTTCATGGAACGTTATGCGCCAAACGCCAAAGACCTGGCGGGTCGTGACGTGGTCGCACGCTCCATGATGGTGGAAATTCGTGAAGGCCGTGGTTGCGATGGTCCGTGGGGCCCGCACATCAAGCTGAAACTCGACCATCTGGGCGCAGAAGTTTTGGAATCGCGTCTGCCGGGTATCCTTGAGCTGTCGCGTACCTTTGCCCACGTCGATCCGATTAAAGAACCGATTCCGGTTATCCCAACCTGCCACTACATGATGGGCGGCGTGCCGACCAAAGTGACCGGTCAGGCGCTGCGCGTGAATGAGCAGGGCGAAGACGAAGTGATTCCGGGCTTGTTCGCTGTAGGCGAAATTGCTTGCGTATCAGTACACGGTGCTAACCGTCTCGGTGGTAACTCGCTGCTCGACCTGGTGGTATTTGGCCGTGCGGCGGGTGTGCACCTGCTGGAGTGTCTGGAAGAGCAAGGTGAACTGCGCGAAGCTACGCAGGAAAACATCGATGCCGCCATGGCGCGCTTCAACCGCTGGGAAAACAACACCACGGGTGAAGACCCGGTTGAAATCCGTAAAGCGCTGCAGCGTTGCATGCAGAACAACTTCTCGGTATTCCGTGAAGGTGATGCGATGCGTGAAGGTCTGGAAGAGCTGAAAGTGATTCGTGAACGCCTGAAGTCAGCGCGTCTTGATGACCGTTCGCCAGATTTCAACACCCAGCGTATCGAGTGCCTTGAGCTGGATAACCTGATGGAAACCGCGTACGCCACTGCGGTCGCCGCAAACTTCCGTACCGAAAGCCGTGGCGCACACAGCCGCTTCGACTACCCGGAACGTGATGATGCAAACTGGCTGTGTCACAGCCTCTATGTTCCGCAAACGGAAAGCATGACGCGCCGTGAGGTGAACATGCAACCGAAACTGCGTGCGGCCTTCCCGCCAAAAGCGCGTACCTACTAATTGCGGAGATCATCATGAGACTCGAATTTTCTATCTATCGTTACAACCCGGAAGTCGATGACAAACCGCGTATGCAGGAATACACGCTGGAGTCAGAAGACGGTCGTGACATGATGTTGCTGGACGCGTTGATTCGTCTGAAAGAGAAGGACCCTACGTTGGCCTTCCGTCGCTCATGCCGTGAAGGCGTGTGCGGTTCTGACGGCCTCAACATGAACGGCAAAAACGGTCTGGCCTGCATCACGCCAGTCTCCGCGCTGGGTAATGGCACCAAGAAAATTGTTATCCGTCCACTGCCTGGTTTGCCGGTGATCCGCGACCTCGTAGTTGATATGGGACAATTCTATACGCAGTATGAGAAGATTAAGCCTTTCCTGTTGAATAATGGGGAAAATCCGCCAGCACGCGAGCATCTGCAGACCCCGGCAGACCGTGAGCACCTGGATGGGTTGTACGAGTGTATTCTGTGCGCTTGCTGCTCGACCTCGTGCCCATCGTTCTGGTGGAACCCGGATAAGTTCATCGGTCCGGCAGGTTTGTTAGCCGCTTACCGTTTCCTGATCGACAGCCGCGATACCGAAACCGATGCGCGTCTGGACAATCTGAACGATGCTTTCAGTGTATTCCGCTGTCACAGCATCATGAACTGTGTGAGCGTGTGCCCGAAAGGACTAAACCCGACGCGCGCTATCGGCCATATTAAGTCGATGCTGCTGCAACGCGGGGCGTAACACACTGAAGTCACTGTCCGGGAACTTAGGTTCCCGGCAGTTTACGGAAGCCTCTATAAGCGCGGTACTGACCACGCTTATAAAGGTTCCCTTACGGGCCAGGCGCCGGTTGCGCACAGGTTCGTATCGCTGAACTCACTACGGCAAGCCGCGAAAGCGGCAACAAATGAAACCTCATAAAAAGCAGATTAATGCTTAAGGGATCACAATGCAGAACAGCGCGATGAAACCCTGGCTGGACTCCTCCTGGCTGGCCGGCGCGAACCAATCCTACATAGAGCAACTCTATGAGGATTTCCTGACCGATCCTGACTCAGTTGATGAAATGTGGCGCGAGCTGTTCCAACAGCTGCCCGGCACTGGCGTGAAACCTGAGCAGTTTCACTCCACCACGCGTGATTACTTCCGCCGCCTGGCAAAAGATGCGACCCGCTACACATCCTCAGTCACCGATCCGGCCACCAATTCCAAACAGGTTAAAGTGCTGCAGCTGATCAATGCGTTCCGCTTCCGCGGCCATCAGCACGCTAACCTCGATCCGCTCGGCCTGTGGAAACAGGATCGGGTTGCGGATCTCGAACCTTCTTATCACGATCTCACCGACGCCGATTTTCAGGAAAGCTTTAACGTAGGTTCCTTTGCTATTGGCAAAGAGACCATGAAGCTGGCTGATCTGTTCGCGGCGCTGCAGCAGACCTATTGTGGCTCGATTGGTGCAGAGTACATGCACATCAACAACACCGATGAGAAACGCTGGATTCAGCAGCGTCTGGAATCGGTGGTCGGCCATGCGTCATTCAGCAGCGACGAGAAAAAAGGTTTCCTGAAAGAGCTGACTGCGGCTGAAGGTCTGGAAAAATACCTCGGCGCGAAATTCCCAGGTGCAAAACGCTTCTCACTGGAAGGCGGTGATGCACTGGTGCCGATGCTGCGCGAAATGATTCGCCATGCAGGCAAAAGCGGTACGCGTGAAGTGGTTCTCGGGATGGCGCACCGTGGCCGTCTCAACGTCCTGATCAACGTCCTGGGTAAAAAGCCACAGGATCTGTTTGACGAGTTCTCAGGCAAACACAAAGAGCACCTCGGCACCGGCGACGTAAAATACCACATGGGCTTCTCGTCTGACGTCGAAACCGAAGGGGGTTTAGTGCACCTGGCGCTGGCGTTCAACCCGTCACACCTCGAAATCGTTAGCCCAGTGGTCATGGGTTCGGTGCGTGCACGTCTGGATCGTCTGGCTGAGCCAAGCAGCAACAAAGTTCTGCCGATCACCATCCACGGTGATGCGGCGGTGATCGGCCAGGGCGTGGTGCAGGAAACCCTGAACATGTCTGCGGCGCGTGGTTACGAAGTGGGCGGTACCGTTCGCATCGTGATTAACAACCAGGTCGGTTTCACCACCTCGAACCCGAAAGATGCGCGTTCAACGCCTTACTGCACCGACATCGGCAAAATGGTTCTGGCTCCAATCTTCCACGTGAATGCGGACGATCCAGAAGCAGTGGCCTTCGTGACTCGCCTGGCGCTGGATTATCGCAACACCTTTAAACGCGACGTGTTTATCGATCTGGTGTGCTACCGCCGTCACGGTCATAACGAAGCGGATGAGCCAAGTGCAACCCAGCCGCTGATGTACCAGAAAATCAAGAAACACCCAACGCCACGCAAGATCTACGCCGATCAGCTGGAAAGTGAAGGTGTGGCGACGTTAGAAGATGCGACCGAACTGGTCAATCTCTACCGTGATGCGTTGGATGAAGGCGAATGCGTGGTGCCAGAATGGCGTCCGATGAGCCTGCACTCCTTCACCTGGTCGCCGTACCTGAACCACGAGTGGGATGAAAACTATCCTGCCACGGTTGAGTACAAACGCCTGCAAGAGCTGGCACGCCGCATCAGCAGCGTACCGGAAGCGGTAGAAGTGCAGTCGCGCGTGGCGAAGATTTACAACGACCGTAAAGAGATGGCGGAAGGCAACAAGCCATTTGACTGGGGCGGCGCGGAAAACCTGGCGTACGCCACGCTGGTTGACGAAGGCATTCCTGTCCGTCTGTCGGGTGAAGACTCCGGCCGCGGCACCTTCTTCCACCGCCATGCGGTGATCCACAACCAAACCAACGGTTCAACCTACACCCCGCTGCACCATGTCCATAACGGCCAGGGTCAGTTCAAGGTCTGGGATTCCGTGCTGTCAGAAGAAGCGGTACTGGCCTTTGAATATGGCTATGCCACCGCAGAACCGCGCGTGCTGACCATTTGGGAAGCGCAGTTCGGTGACTTCGCCAACGGTGCTCAGGTGGTCATCGACCAGTTCATCAGCTCCGGCGAGCAGAAGTGGGGCCGTATGTGTGGCCTGGTGATGCTGCTGCCACACGGTTATGAAGGCCAGGGTCCAGAGCACTCCTCAGCGCGTCTGGAGCGCTATCTGCAACTCTGTGCTGAACAGAACATGCAGGTGTGCGTGCCGTCAACGCCAGCACAGGTTTACCACATGCTGCGCCGTCAAGCGCTGCGCGGTATGCGCCGTCCACTGATCGTGATGTCACCGAAATCGCTGCTGCGCCATCCGCTGGCGGTCTCCAGCCTGGAAGAACTGGCCAATGGCAGCTTCCAACCGGCGATTGGCGAGATTGACGATCTGGATCCGAAGCAAGTGAAACGCGTGGTGATGTGTTCCGGTAAGGTTTATTACGATCTGCTGGAACAGCGTCGCAAGAATGAGCAGACCGATGTCGCCATCGTGCGTATCGAACAGCTCTATCCGTTCCCGCACAAAGTGGTGCAGGACGTATTGAAAAATTATGCGCATGTGCAGGATTTCGTCTGGTGTCAGGAAGAGCCACTGAACCAGGGCGCATGGTATTGCAGTCAGCATCATTTCCGCGAAGTGGTTCCATTCGGTGCGTCACTGCGTTACGCAGGTCGTCCGGCTTCTGCTTCACCAGCCGTGGGCTATATGTCCGTACATCAACAACAGCAGCAAGACCTGGTTAACGACGCGCTGAACCTTGGTTAATTAAAAGGAAAGAAAATGAGTAGCGTAGAAATTCTGGTTCCCGATTTGCCTGAATCCGTAGCGGACGCAACGGTTGCAACCTGGCACAAAAAACCCGGCGATGCGGTCAGTCGCGATGAAGTACTGGTTGAGATTGAAACGGACAAAGTTGTGCTTGAAGTGCCTGCTTCAGCAGACGGTGTACTGGAAGCGATTCTGGAAGACGAAGGCGCAACGGTGCTCTCGCGCCAGCTGTTAGGCCGCCTGGTGGAAGGCAACAGCGGTGGTAAAGAGACCTCTGCGAAAGTAGAAACGAAAGAAGCGACACCAGAGCAGCGTAAAACCGCGTCTCTGGAAGATGAGAGCAACGATGCGCTGAGCCCAGCGGTTCGTCGCCTGATCGCTGAAAACAACCTCGACGCCAGCCAGATCAAAGGCACCGGTGTGGGTGGTCGTCTGACGCGTGAAGATGTTGAGAAGCATGTTGCGAAGAAAGCCGACGGCGCGAAAGCGGCGCCTGCAGCAGCGGCCGCGGCACCACAGGCTGCTGTGGCTAACCGCAGCGAAAAACGCGTACCAATGACGCGTCTGCGTAAGCGTGTGGCTGAGCGTCTGCTGGAAGCGAAAAACAGCACCGCGATGCTGACCACCTTCAACGAAATCAACATGAAGCCGATCATGGATCTGCGTAAGCAGTACGGCGACGCGTTTGAGAAACGTCACGGTGTGCGTCTGGGCTTCATGTCCTTCTACATCAAAGCCGTGGTTGAAGCGCTGAAACGCTATCCAGAAGTGAACGCTTCTATCGATGGCGAAGATGTGGTTTACCACAACTACTTTGACGTCAGCATCGCGGTGTCTACGCCGCGTGGCCTGGTAACCCCAGTGCTGAAAGATGTTGATGCGCTGAGCATGGCTGACATCGAGAAGAAAATTAAAGAACTGGCGGTGAAAGGCCGTGACGGTAAGCTGACGGTTGACGAGCTGACCGGCGGTAACTTCACCATCACCAACGGTGGCGTGTTCGGTTCCCTGATGTCTACCCCGATCATCAACCCACCGCAGAGCGCGATTCTGGGCATGCACGCGATCAAAGAGCGCCCGATGGCGGTCAATGGTCAGGTTGTCATCCTGCCAATGATGTATCTGGCTCTCTCTTACGACCACCGTCTGATCGATGGCCGTGAATCCGTTGGCTATCTGGTCGCGGTGAAAGAGATGCTGGAAGATCCGGCACGTCTGCTGCTGGACGTCTAATTTTCGCCGGGCGCATCGCACAACGGTGCGCCCAAACTCATATCTGAATGGATAGAACATCATGAACTTACATGAATACCAGGCGAAGCAGTTGTTTGCTCGCTATGGCATGCCAGCTCCAACTGGTTACGCCTGCGCTACGCCACGTGAAGCAGAAGAAGCCGCCTCTAAAATTGGCGCAGGTCCGTGGGTAGTAAAATGTCAGGTACATGCCGGTGGCCGCGGTAAAGCGGGTGGCGTGAAAGTGGTGAACAGCAAGGAAGATATCCGTGCATTTGCTGAGCATTGGTTGGGCAAGCGTCTGGTGACCTACCAAACTGATGCTGATGGCCAGCCGGTAAACCAGATTCTGGTTGAAGCAGCGACTGACATCGACCAGGAACTGTATCTGGGTGCGGTGGTTGACCGTGCTACCCGTCGCGTGATCTTCATGGCTTCAACTGAAGGCGGCGTGGAAATCGAGAAAGTGGCGGAAGAAACCCCGCACCTGATCCACAAAATGGCGCTGGATCCGCTGGCCGGTCCTCAGCCTTATCAGGGCCGTGAGCTGGCGTTCAAACTGGGTCTGTCCGGTAAGCAAGTCAGCCAGTTCACCAAAATCTTCATGGGTCTGGCGACCATGTTCCTGGAGCGCGACCTGGCAATGGTTGAGATCAACCCGCTGGTGATCACCAAGCAGGGCGATCTGATCTGCCTCGATGGCAAACTGGGCGCAGACGGTAACGCCCTGTTCCGTCAGCCTGAGCTGCGTGAAATGCGCGATCCAAGCCAGGAAGATCCACGTGAAGCACACGCGACACAGTGGGAACTGAACTACGTTGCGCTGGATGGTAACATCGGCTGTATGGTGAACGGTGCTGGTCTGGCAATGGGTACCATGGACATCGTTAAACACCACGGTGGCCAGCCTGCTAACTTCCTCGATGTCGGCGGCGGCGCGACCAAAGAGCGCGTAACCGAAGCCTTCAAAATCATCCTGTCTGACGATGCCGTTAAAGCGGTATTCGTTAACATCTTCGGCGGCATCGTGCGTTGCGACCTGATCGCAGACGGCATCATCGGTGCAGTTGCAGAAGTGGGTGTGAACGTGCCAGTAGTGGTACGTCTGGAAGGTAACAACGCCGAGCTGGGCGCGAAGAAACTGGCCGACAGCGGTCTGAACATCATTGCAGCAACCAGCCTGACAGACGCTGCGCAGCGTGTTGTTGCTGCCGCGGAGGGTAAATAATGTCCATTCTTATCGACAAAAACACCAAAGTCATTTGCCAGGGTTTCACCGGTGGCCAGGGGACTTTCCACTCTGAGCAGGCTTTGGCCTATGGTACGCAGCTGGTTGGCGGTGTCACGCCAGGCAAAGGCGGCACCACGCATCTGGGTCTGCCAGTGTTCAACACCGTGCGTGAAGCAGTAGAAGCCACGGGCGCAACTGCTACCGTGATCTACGTTCCCGCACCGTTCTGCAAAGACGGTATCCTGGAAGCCATCGACGCAGGCATCAAACTGATCATCACCATCACCGAAGGTATCCCAACGCTGGATATGCTGACCGTGAAAGTGAAACTAGATGAAGCTGGCGTGCGCATGATCGGCCCGAACTGCCCAGGCGTGATCACCCCAGGCGAATGTAAGATCGGTATCATGCCGGGCCACATTCACCAGCCAGGCCGTGTCGGTATCGTATCCCGTTCAGGCACCCTGACTTATGAAGCCGTTAAGCAGACCACTGACATCGGCTACGGCCAGTCAACCTGCGTAGGCATCGGTGGTGACCCGATCCCAGGTTCCAACTTCATCGATATCCTGAAAATGTTCCAGGATGATCCACAGACCGAAGTGATCGTGATGATCGGTGAGATCGGTGGTAGCGCTGAAGAAGAAGCCGCAGCCTTCATCAAAGAGCATGTGACCAAGCCAGTTGTTGGTTACATCGCAGGTGTGACTGCACCGAAAGGCAAGCGTATGGGCCACGCAGGCGCCATCATTGCCGGTGGTAAAGGCACCGCTGACGAGAAATTCGCAGCACTGGAAGCGGCCGGTGTGAAAACCGTACGCAGCCTGGCTGACATCGGCGACGCCGTTAAAGCGGTTCTGCCAATCAAATAAGCCGTCACTTGTGATGCACATGAAGCCACCTTCGGGTGGCTTTTTTTATGCCTGAAAGGGCAGGGGAAGCCAGTGGCAACAACGCCTTGTGCAGAGTCACACAAAAAGCAGGGAAAAACCGTAACGGAGATAAAATCTGCGGCTATGCTTACTGAGTTGGTAAGGTAAAGATAGGAAAATGTGCGTGATTTAACATGCGAAATTAAACCTCAGCATCCGGTATTAACGTTAAAAAAATACGGGAGAAGTAATTATTTCCTTAATTGCATCACGCGTTCATGACAACTAATTAACAACAACGCTAACACTACATATCTGAAAAAATATTGTCTTAATCCAGATCAATAAAGCGTGAGATATAACAAACTTTACTGCTGGCATCACGCACGACAAACGGTATAAATTGCGCTGCATCAATTCAGTCTTTTCCGCGAATTTTCAGGAGTTTGAGCCAGGCGTTGTTAGCGCAATTCTGTCGCCTCCTTGCATCACACTCCCGCTCGAAACAGATTGAAGCGATCGGTTTTTCGGGAAATTTTCAACACTGTTACTCACTCATTTCGGGCTACAGATTTCTCTGTTCTGTCAGTAATAAAACTGGAATCAATAATCAGTCGTTCCTGGATCTTATTCTGCACGTCAATGTTCGTTGTTTACCGTTGTCAGCCGCAGAGTAAATTCATGCGAGGAGCAAGGAGTCATCATGTTAGATATTGTCGAGCTGTCGCGTTTACAGTTTGCCCTGACGGCGATGTACCATTTCCTGTTCGTCCCTTTAACGCTGGGTATGGCGTTTTTGTTGGCGATCATGGAAACCGTATATGTCCTGACGGGTAAGCAAATTTATAAAGATATGACCAAGTTCTGGGGCAAGTTGTTCGGTATCAACTTTGCGCTGGGTGTCGCAACCGGTCTCACCATGGAGTTTCAGTTCGGGACCAACTGGTCATATTACTCCCACTACGTCGGCGATATCTTTGGTGCGCCGCTCGCCATTGAAGGCTTGATGGCGTTCTTCCTTGAATCCACCTTTGTTGGTCTGTTCTTCTTCGGTTGGGATCGCCTCGGCAAAGTCCAGCACCTGGCGGTGACCTGGCTGGTGGCGCTCGGTTCTAACATGTCCGCACTGTGGATTCTGGTGGCAAACGGCTGGATGCAAAACCCGATCGCCTCTGAATTCAATTTCGAAACCATGCGCATGGAGATGGTGAGCTTCTCCGAGCTGGTGCTCAACCCGGTTGCGCAGGTGAAATTTGTTCACACCGTGGCGGCAGGGTACACCGCTGGCGCGATGTTCGTGCTGGGTATCAGTGCCTGGTATCTGCTGAAAGGCCGTGATGTGGCTTTCGCTAAGCGCTCATTCGGTATTGCAGCCAGCTTCGGCATGGCGGCGATCCTGTCCGTGATCGTGCTGGGTGATGAATCCGGTTATGAAATGGGTGACGTACAGAAAACCAAACTCGCAGCAATTGAAGCCGAGTGGGAAACGCAGCCTGCACCTGCGGCCTTCACGCTGTTTGGTATTCCCGATCAGGATTCGCAGGAGAACAAGTACGCCATTCAAATCCCGTATTTGCTCGGGTTGATTGCGACGCGATCGGTGGATACGCCGGTCACCGGTCTGAAAGATCTGCTGTCGCAACATGAAGTGCGCATCCGTAACGGCATGAAAGCCTACGCGTTGCTGAATGAACTGCGCGCGGGGAGCAAAGATCCGACGGTGCGTAGCCAGTTCGAAGCCAGCAAACAGGATCTCGGTTATGGCTTGCTGCTGAAGCGCTATACCCCGGATGTCGCTAATGCGACCGAAGCGCAGATTCAGAAGGCCACGCAGGATTCGATTCCACGTGTGGCTCCGCTCTATTTCGCCTTCCGCATCATGGTGCTGTGTGGCGTGCTGCTGCTCGGCATTATCGCGCTCTCATTCCTGAGTGTGATTCGTAACCGCATCGGCAAGAGCCGCTGGTTGCTCAAGGCGGCGCTGTACGGTATTCCGCTGCCGTGGATTGCCATCGAGTCAGGTTGGTTTGTCGCTGAGTATGGTCGTCAGCCGTGGGCAATTGGTGAAGTCCTACCGACTGCGGTGGCGAACTCATCACTGACTGTCGGCGATCTGCTGTTCTCGATGATTTTGATTTGCGGTCTTTACACCCTTTTCCTGGTGGCGGAAATGTACCTGATGTTCAAGTTCGCCCGTCTGGGTCCTAGCAGCCTGAAAACAGGTCGCTACCATCATGAGACCGTGAAAGCGGCTGCTCAGCCCGTGCGTGGATAAGGAGAGCAACCATGTTTGATTATGAAGTATTGCGCTTTGTCTGGTGGCTGCTGATTGGCGTGCTGCTGATTGGCTTTGCGGTTACCGACGGGTTTGATATGGGGGTGGGTATGCTCACTCGCATTCTCGGCCGTACCGATACCGAACGCCGCATCATGATAAACAGCATCGCCCCGCACTGGGACGGCAACCAGGTGTGGCTGATCACCGCAGGTGGAGCGCTGTTTGCCGCCTGGCCAATGGTGTATGCCGCAGCGTTCTCCGGTTTTTATGTGGCGATGATTCTGGTGCTGGCTTCGCTGTTCTTCCGCCCGGTAGGTTTTGACTACCGTTCGAAGATTGAGGACATGCGCTGGCGTAACACCTGGGACTGGGGCATTTTCATCGGCAGCTTCGTTCCACCGCTGGTGATTGGCGTGGCCTTCGGCAACCTGTTGCAGGGGGTACCTTTCCATGCCGATGAGTATCTGCGCCTGTTCTACACTGGTAACTTCTTCCAGCTGCTGAACCCGTTTGGTTTGCTGGCGGGGGTGATCAGCGTTGCGATGATCCTGACGCAAGGGGCGACCTATCTGCAGATGCGTACCAACGGCGAACTGCATCTGCGTGCGCGCGGCACCGCGCAAATCAGTGCGCTGGTGATGATGGTGTGCTTCGTATTAGCCGGTGTCTGGGTGAAATACGGTATTGATGGCTACGTGGTGAAAAGCGTCA
Source organism: Pantoea sp. SM3 (assembly GCF_000963995.1). NCBI lineage: Bacteria > Pseudomonadati > Pseudomonadota > Gammaproteobacteria > Enterobacterales > Erwiniaceae > Pantoea > Pantoea sp. SM3. The sequence continues at coordinate 58,854 of NZ_JZRD01000039.1, read as the reverse complement.
TCGATCACCACGCTGCATCCAACCCGCTAGGTAAAGAAGTGGTGCGTGAAGCCGGTGCGTGGATGGTGAACTTTGAGCAGACGCCAATCCTGTGGCTGTTCCCGCTGCTTGGCGTGGTGCTGCCGCTGCTGACAGTGCTCTGTTCGCGCATGGAGAAGGGCGCCTGGGCGTTTGTCTTTTCTTCATTGACGCTGGCATGCGTCATCATGACCGCAGGCATCGCGATGTTCCCGTTCATTATGCCTTCCAGCACCGTGCCAGGCATTAGCCTGACCATGTGGGATGCCACCTCAAGCCTGCTGACGCTGAAAGTGATGACCTTCGCCGCCATCATCTTTGTCCCGATTATCCTCGCCTATACCGCGTGGTGTTATTACAAGATGTTTGGCCGTATCACCAAAGAACACATTGAGAGCAATACGCACTCCCTGTACTGATTAAGGAGATTGAGCATGTGGTATTTTGCCTGGATTCTTGGCACTTTGCTGGCCTGTGCGTTTGGCGTGATCACGGCGCTGGCGATTGAGCAAGCAGAAGAGAGTGGCGCAAAGGATAAACAACACTAATGCGCACACTGATTCAGACGCTGTATCGTCTGATGGACAAGGGCCCGTTACGGGCCCTTTCGCTGATACTGGCGCTGTGGCTGGCGGGCTGTGTTATCTGGCAACCGTCACGCTTTGCCGCCCGCACCAGCGACTTAGCCATCTGGCATGGATTATTGATGATTTGGGCGGTGTGCACTGGGGTGATTCATGGTACGGGCTTCCGTCCATTGCAAACGCGCTGGCGAGCCGTGTTTTCACCAATGCCCGCGATGATCGTACTGATTCTGGGAATCTATTGGTTCTATCATTGAGTCCCCGATGCTGTTTTTATCCGCTTTATTCGGGCGCTGACGTGAGTTTATGTCAGTGCCTGGTCAAGAAATATCCTGAAATTCCTTCCAGTTGTTAACGTGTGATAATTATTTTCTCCTGGCTCTGGCGGACCATTCCCAAGCCGATCTCACTTGCGTATAGTAGCAACGTTTAAAATGAGACCGGGATGTAGAGTGAGTACAACGCTGTTTCGCTGGCCGGTTCGGGTCTATTACGAAGACACCGACGCCGGTGGTGTGGTTTACCACGCCAGTTATCTTGCTTTCTATGAACGAGCACGTACCGAGATGTTGCGCCAGCACCATTTCAATCAACAAGCCCTGTTGGAAGAACAGGTGGCGTTTGTGGTACGACGCATGACGATAGACTTTGTTGCCGCAGCACGTCTTGACGATCTTCTGGATATCCAGAGTGAAGTGACCGCCATGACTCGCGCCACCATGACGTTCTCGCAGCGTATCGTTAATGCAGAAGGCAAAGTGCTGAATGAAGCAGAAGTCCTGATTGCCTGCATCAACCCACATCTAATGAAGCCGATTGCGCTTCCCAAGTCTATTGTCGCGGAGTTCAAGCAGTGACTGACATGAATGTTCTTGATTTGTTCCTGAAGGCGAGCCTTCTGGTCAAACTTATCATGTTGATTTTGATCGGCTTTTCTATTGCCTCATGGGCGATCATTATTCAGCGCACGCGCATCCTGAATGCAGCGGGTCGCGAAGCCGAAGCCTTTGAAGATAAGTTCTGGTCAGGTATCGAATTATCGCGCCTGTATCAGGAAAGCCAGGGGCGCCGCGATGAACTGGGCGGTTCTGAGCAAATTTTCTATTCGGGCTTCAAAGAGTTCGCCCGTTTGCATCGTGCAAACAACCACGCACCCGAAGCGGTGGTAGAGGGTGCCAGCCGTGCGATGCGCATCTCCATGAACCGAGAGCTGGAAGCGCTGGAAAACCACATTCCTTTCCTTGGCACCGTCGGTTCTATCAGCCCGTATATCGGTCTGTTCGGTACGGTGTGGGGGATTATGCACGCCTTTATCGCGCTTGGCGCGGTGAAGCAGGCGACGTTGCAGATGGTTGCCCCGGGTATTGCCGAAGCGTTGATCGCCACGGCAATCGGTTTGTTCGCGGCCATTCCTGCCGTTATGGCGTACAACCGTCTGAACCAGCGTGTCAACAAGCTGGAGCAGGGCTACGACAACTTTATGGAAGAGTTCACGGCTATCCTGCATCGTCAGGCTTTCTCCACCGACAACACGAAGTAAGTCGAGGTTAACGATGGCCAGAACCCGTGGTCGCGGGCGCCGCGACCTTAAGTCGGAAATCAACATAGTTCCACTGCTGGACGTGCTGTTGGTGTTGCTGCTCATCTTTATGGCAACCGCGCCGATTATTACGCAGAGCGTGGAAGTGGATCTGCCTGATGCGACCGACTCGAAAACGGTCTCAACGGATGATAATCCTCCGGTCATTGTTGAAGTGGCTGGCGTCGGGCAATACAGCCTGGTGGTGGATCACGATCGTATGACGCAGCTGCCGCCGGAACAGGTGGTGAGTGAAGCACAGCGTCGCATTGAAGCCAATCCAAAGACGGTGTTCCTGATTGGTGGAGCGAAAGACGTGCCTTACGACGAAATCATCAAGGCGTTGAACCTGTTACATCAGGCAGGCGTGAAATCTGTCGGTTTGATGACACAGCCGATTTAAAGCGAACCGTTTTTGGGATCCGAGAGTGTCGAAGGTAACCGAGCAGAACGACAAGTTAAAACGCGCGATAATCATTTCGGTGATTCTGCACATCGTGCTGATCGCCCTGCTGATCTGGAGCTCGTTTAACGAAAAGATCGAATCCAGCGGCGGTGGCGGTGGCAGCGATATTGATGCCGTGATGGTCGATTCCGGCGCGGTAGTTGAACAGTATAACCGCCAGCAGAATCAACAGCGTGACAGCCAGCGTGCGGCACAACAGCGCCAGAAGCAGGCGCAGCAGCAGGCTGAAGAGTTGCAGCAGAAGCAAGCCGCTGAGCAGCAGCGTCTGAAAGAGATGGAAAAAGAGCGTTTACAGGCGCAGCAGGAAGCCAAAGAGCAGGCGAAACAGCAGGCTGAGCAGCAGAAAGCCGCTGAAGCAGCAGCGAAACAGGCGCAGGATCAGCAGAAAGCTGCAGAAGCAGCTGCCGCAAAGGCCAAGGCTGACGCCAAAGCCGAAGCTGATGCGCAGGCTAAAGCGGCAGCAGATGCCAAAGCGAAAGCGGTAGAAGAGGCGAAGCAGGCAGCAGCAGACGCGAAGAAGAAAGCGGATGAGCAGGCTAAAGCAGCGGCTGCTGAAGCGGCGAAAGAGAAAGCAGTAGAGCAAGCCAAAGCCGCCGCCGAAGCAAAAGCGCAAGCTGCCGCCGAGGCCAAAGCACAGGCTGCTGCTGATGCGAAGGCTAGAGCGGCTCAGGAAGCCAAAGAAGCTAAAGAGCAAGCCGCCGCAGAAGCAAAAGAAAAAGCCGCTGAGGCAGCGAAAGAGAAAGCGGCTGCCGACGCGAAAGCTAAAGCGGATGCTGCCGCGAAAGCGAAAGCTGATGCAGCAGCCAAAGCGAAAGCCGCAGCGGATGCCAAAAAGAAAGCGGCAGCCGAGGCAGCGAAGAATGAAAGTGACGTTGATGACCTGTTAGGTGGACTCTCGTCTGGTAAGAATGCACCGAAAAGTGGCACGGCTTCTGGCGGTGCGGCAGGGCAGGGGAATCAGAAGAAGGCGGGTGCGTCAGGCGCAGAGATTAACTCTTATATGGGCCAGGTCGTTGGCGCGATTCAAAGTCGCTTCTATGATGCGGATACCTTTAAGGGTAAAGAGTGTAATCTGCGTATTAAGCTGGCACCAGACGGCTTGTTGATTGACGTGACAGCAGAAGGTGGCGACCCGGCATTGTGCCAGGCTGCAATCACCGCAGCGAAGCAGGCTCGTATTCCTAAGCCACCATCGCAAGCAGTGTATGAAGTGTTTAAAAACGCCCCAATGCGTTTCAAACCGGAATAATGCAGTAACCCACGGCAGGTTGAACTAAGGTTAGCTTGCCGTAATTTATGAACACTCGTGTTTTTCAGGAACTGTGCGAATTATCGTGGACTCAGGTTCAGATAAGGGAGAAAAGATGAAGCAGGCACTTCGTGTAACCTTAGGTTTTTTTGTACTGCTGTGGGCAGCCATGCTGCACGCAGAAGTGCGCATTGAAATTACGCAGGGCGTGAACACCGCACGCCCAATTGGTGTGGTGCCGTTCAAATGGGCAGGCCCAGGCGCGGCGCCAGAAGACATTGGCGGCATCGTGGCGGCTGACTTGCGCAACAGCGGTAAATTCAACCCGCTGGATCGCTCACGTCTGCCGCAGCAGCCTACCAGCGCGCAGGAAGTGCAACCTGCTGCCTGGAGCGCATTGGGTATTGATGCGGTTGTCGTGGGTCAGGTCACGCCGAACCCGGATGGTAGCTACCAGATCGCTTACCAGCTGGTGGACACCGGCGGTGCACCGGGCACGGTGCTGGCGCAGAACTCCTACAAAGTCACCAAGCAATGGCTGCGTTATGCAGGCCACACCGCCAGTGATGAAGTGTTTGAGAAGCTGACCGGTATTAAAGGCGCATTCCGCACGCGTATCGCGTATGTGGTGCAAACCAACGGCGGCCAGTTCCCGTATGAATTGCGCGTATCTGACTACGATGGTTACAACCAGTTCACCGTGCACCGTTCACCCGAACCGTTGATGTCACCGGCCTGGTCTCCAGACGGCAGCAAAGTGGCCTACGTGACCTTTGAAAGCGGTAAGTCGGCGTTAGTGGTACAAACGTTGTCAAACGGTGCCATTCGTCAGGTTGCATCCTACCCGCGCCACAATGGCGCTCCGGCCTTCTCGCCGGATGGATCGAAACTGGCGTTCGCGCTGTCTAAAACTGGCAGTCTGAACTTGTACGTGATGGATCTGGCCTCAGGTCAGACGCGTCAGGTGACCGACGGTCGCTACAACAGCACCGAACCGACCTGGTTCCCGGATAGCCAGACACTGGCCTATACCTCGGATCAGGCAGGTGCGCCTCAGATTTATAAAGTGGGTATCAACGGCGGTGCGCCACAACGTATTACCTGGGAAGGTTCTCAGAACCAGGATGCGGATGTGTCAACTGACGGCAAAACCATGGTGATGATCAGCAGCGCCGGTGGCGCTCAGCATGTCGCCAAACAGGATCTGGTAACGGGAGCCGTTCAAACAATAACGGACACGTTCCTGGATGAGACGCCAAGTCTGGCGCCTAACGGCACGATGGTAATCTATAGCTCTACTCAGGGGATGGGTTCCGTGTTGCAGTTGGTTTCAACAGATGGGCGTTTCAAAGCGCGTCTTCCGGCAACTGATGGACAGGTCAAATTCCCTGCCTGGTCGCCGTATCTGTAATGCATGAATCCCCTGCATAGCGGGGGATGACAATGTATAGCAAACAAAATAATAGGATAAAGAAATGCAACTGAACAAAGTGCTGAAGGGTTTGATGCTGGCTCTGCCGGTAATCGCGGTAGCTGCATGTAGCTCGCACAAAAACAACAACAACGACCAGACTGGTATGGGCGCAGACAACGGCGCTTACGGTGCTGGCCAGAACGGTAACATGTCTTCTGATGAGCAAGCGCGTCTGCAGATGCAGCAGCTGCAGCAGAACAACATCGTTTACTTCGGTCTGGATAAGTATGACGTGGCTTCTGACTACGCTCAGATGCTGGATCAGCACGCAGCATTCCTGCGTGGCAACCCGTCTTACAAAGTGACCATCGAAGGTCATGCGGATGAGCGCGGTACTCCAGAATACAACATCGCCCTGGGCGAACGTCGTGCTAGCGCCGTTAAAATGTACCTGCAGGGTAAAGGCGTTTCTGCTGACCAGATGTCTATCGTATCTTACGGTAAAGAAAAACCAGCTGTACTGGGTCATGACGAAGCGGCTTACGCTAAAAACCGTCGTGCCGTACTGGTTTACTAAGAGCATCACATGATGAGTAACTTCAGACTTCATCTATTGAGTCTGTCGTTACTGGTTGGCGTAGCGGCCCCCTGGGCCGCTAATGCCCAGGCGTCAATCAGTAGCGTTGGCTCAGGCTCGGTCGAAGACCGTGTCACCAATCTTGAACGTATCTCCAATGCCCAGGCTCAGCTTCTGCAGCAGTTGCAGCAGCAGATGAGTGACAACCAAAGCGATATCGATTCGCTGCGCGGCCAAATCCAGCAGAACAGCTATCAACTGAATCAGGTGATTGAGCGCCAGAAGCAGCTCTATCAGCAGATTGATACATTGAGTAGCGGTAATGCGGGTGCACAGGCGAGTGGTGGCGGTGATGCCGCAGCGGCTGGTGCAGCAGCGGGAAACGCTGATGCAGGTGGTAGCAATGCCAGTGGAAGTACCGCTGCCCCTGCACAAACCGGCGATGCGAATACCGATTACAACGCAGCAGTCGCGCTGATTCTTGAGAAGAAGCAGTTCGATCAGGCCATCACGGCCCTGCAGGCGTGGGTGAAGAAATATCCCGACTCCACCTATCAGCCCAATGCCAATTACTGGCTCGGTCAGTTGTATTACAACAAGGGCAAGAAAGATGATGCCGCTTACTATTTTGCCACTGTGGTAAAAAATTACGCGAAATCGCCGAAAGCCCCGGAAGCGCTGTTTAAGGTTGGTGTGATCATGCAAGAGAAGAACGATACGGCGAAAGCCAAAGCGGTCTATCAACAAGTGATCAAACAATTCCCGACCAGCGAGTCTGCCAAGCTGGCGCAAAAGCGTCTGGCTGGGATGTAATTTGTGCAGCAGAGACCGGATTTCGTATGATTTCTGGTCTTGCAGCATGAAAGGTAAGCAATTGAGTGATTTGGTGATAAATAAGGGTTGCGCCCTCCCGCTAAATCAGTAATATATGCCGCCGTTGCCCGGGCAGTTTAACAAAGTGTCCGGCAGCCTGAAGATGGGTCGTTAGCTCAGTTGGTAGAGCAGTTGACTTTTAATCAATTGGTCGCAGGTTCGAATCCTGCACGACCCACCATCTTAACCTGCTGTATGTTAGATGTTTTCTTCAGAAGCTTCACAACCTTGATGGGTCGTTAGCTCAGTTGGTAGAGCAGTTGACTTTTAATCAATTGGTCGCAGGTTCGAATCCTGCACGACCCACCATCAAGTTTAAAGTTGTAAGACGCTCCTCGAGCGGGTCGTTAGCTCAGTTGGTAGAGCAGTTGACTTTTAATCAATTGGTCGCAGGTTCGAATCCTGCACGACCCACCACTATGTAGAAAGGCGCCCTAAAGGCGCCTTTTTGCTTTTCTGCGTTTCTCAAAAAAGTTAGCTGGGATGACTGTGAGCCCGTGCGTCAGCTCGTCAAGGCGGAACGGATCGCGAAGGAATCTCACATCCCTGTGGATCGGCCTCGCCATCCATGGCTCGGACGCTTCGCTCTTCCGCTCCCGCCTTGACTGGCTTATGAGGCTTAATCGTTGCTTCCTAAAAAGCGCACAAAAGTGACATGAAGGCGGTGATAAGGGGCGGTGGAGTAAAGCTTGTGGCGCAGGGATGCGCCACCAGAGCCTACAGGGATGTATTTACGGCGTCTTTACGCAACCGCCCCTTATTGCCGACTGGAACGCACAGTCGTTGTTTTACTAACGGCTTAAGTGTGCACTCGATGGCCCTATACATGGCTCGGACGCTTAGCTCTTCCGCTCCCGCCTTAACCGCACGAATTTATTTCTTACCCGGCGTCAAACTCTTCCAGATATGCAACACCGCATAGCTGCGCCACGGGCGCCAAACCTGCGATAACTGTTCTGCCACTTTGGCACTCACCCCACCCAGATTATTGCGAATCGCAATATCCTCTTTAGGGAACGCATCCGGCCAGCGCAGGGCGCGCATGGCAATATAACTCGCCGTCCAAGGACCAACGCCCTTTAATGCCAGCAACTGCTGCTGAACCACATCAGGATTCACTGCGCCGTTAAAACGCAACGCACCGGAGGCGCAGGCCTGTGCCAGCGCCTGAATCGCCTGCGAGCGAGCGCTCACAATGCCGAGACTGGCGATATCATCTATGGTTGCGCTAGCGAGCGATTCCGCCGTCGGGGGCAGCCGGGAGAGTTCAGGCCAGGGCGTTACTAAAGGCTCGCCGAAACGCTGCGCCACGCGACTGCTCAGTGTGGTGGCCGCTTTCACCGTCACCTGCTGGCCAATAATTGCGCGCACCCCCAACTCAAAGCCGTCAAACGCCCCAGGAACGCGTAACCCAGGATAACGTGCCAGACTCTCAGCTAACAACGGATCCTGGCTTAGCTGCTCGCTGATGCGCTGTGGCTGGGCATCCAAATCAAACAGGTCACGCAGGCGACGCAGCAGAGCAGGCAAAACCGGCGTTAAGGTGGTGGTGAACTGCACCTTGAGCGCCTGTTTTTCCGGCAAATGGCTGACACGCACCCAGCCCCGACAGTTTCCCAGCGCCACGGTACGGTGATAAGCCCCTTCACTAACCCACTCGGCCTCTTTCATCACGCGCTGTTGAAGAAAATCCAGAATGGCATCCCAGTCATAAGGGGGACGATAACTCAGACGCAGTTCAGCGCTCTCCTGCACGGTGGTCACGCTCTCCGGCTGACTCTGCTTGCGCAGACGCGAAGGCGTCATACGGTAGCGAGCCTGAAACACATCATTAAAGCGGCGCAAACTGCGAAAGCCGCTGGCGTAGGCGATTTCGGTGACGGGCAACGAAGTTTCAGTTAAGAGTTGCTTCGCCAGCAGCATGCGCCGCGTTTGGCGCAGCTCCAACGGTGACACGCCCAGCTCCTGCTGGATCACGCGGCGTAGCTGGCGTTCACTCAGGTCAAACTCGCTGGCAATATCAGCCAGCGTCTCTTGTTCCTCCAGCAAGCCTTCTTCAATACGACGAATCAAGCGATCGGCGATGCGGTGATGGCTATCGACCGGGGCGAAGCCCGGTGCCAGTTCAGGACGACAGCGCAGGCACGGTCTGAAATGCGCTTTCTCGGCGGCTTCGGCGCTGTTAAAAAACAGGCAGTTCTTCTGCATCGGCGCTTTTACCGGACAAATGGGCCGACAGTAAATGCCGGTTGAGGTTACGCCAACAAAGAACACGCCGTCGAAACGACTGTCGCGCGAGGTCAGCGCCTGGTATGCAATCTCGGGATCAAACATCATCGTCTCCAGCTCATAAACCGGCTATACCTTTCCTGCTTTAAAGCGCAGAAGCGCTGGCTGCTCTCGTTCATCCGAATCACGTACTTGATAAAGTGCATCGGGATGATGAACTTCCTAAGGAAGGTTCCCCTGCGGGCCAGCGCGGTTTGAGTCGGCTGTTCGAAGAGTCTCTCGTTTGCCGCCTTCCTGCGCCTTGCAGTATTTTGGGTATCGTCGCGCAAGTGGCAAAGCAAAACTCGCTGCTTTCGGACAGCTAACCAGTTTATGCTCATGACCGAAAACAGCCAGTTTATCGCGGCAGAAGTGCGATAATGACACACTGATTTATGCCGGAGGTGCCTTATGTATCATGCCAAAATCATTCCAACGCCAGTTGGTGAGCTGACGTTGATTGCGACCGATAATGGGTTATCAGCGATTCTGTGGGAAAACGAAGGCTCGCAACGCGTGCCGCTGAAACCCATCATCCGTAACGATCAGCATCCGATTCTGTGCGAGGCCGAGCGCCAGCTTCGTGAATATTTCGCCGGAGGGCGCCAGCAGTTCGACATGCCTTACGACACGGTCGGCACTGAATTCCAGAAAAAAGTCTGGCAAGCGCTGCTCACCATTCCGTTTGGTGAAACCCGCAGCTATCAGCAAATCGCGGAACAGATCGGCAACCCGAAAGCCATGCGCGCGGTGGGCGCAGCTAACGGTAAAAATCCTCTGTCGATCATGGCGCCCTGCCATCGGGTGATTGGCAGCAACGGTAAGCTCACCGGCTTTGCGGGCGGTCTGGCGGTGAAAGCTTTCTTGCTGGAACTGGAAAACCCGCAGAAATCGTTAGGTGGCTTGTAAACCGGATAAAAAAGAGACGACACTCTCGCGCATTTCCGCTATCGTGTTTAGCATATAAAACACGATAGCGGTTTTGATGCCGCATCATCGCTGTAACAGGCGATTTTGTTAAATTGAGAAAACGAGAGCCGTGTCATGAGTCTGATGTTCGATCCTGAAAGCGCGATTTATCCCTTTCCGCCGAAGCCGGCGCGTCTCAGCCAGGATGAAAAATCCCATTACATCTCTGAAATCAAACGCTTATTAAAAGAGCGCGATGCAGTGCTGGTCGCGCACTATTATACCGATCCTGAAATTCAGGCGCTGGTGGAAGAGACCGGCGGCTGTGTCTCGGACTCACTGGAAATGGCGCGTTTCGGCAGCACCCATCCGGCGAAAACGCTACTGGTGGCGGGCGTGCGTTTTATGGGGGAAACCGCAAAAATTCTCAGCCCGGAAAAAACGGTGTTGATGCCGACACTGCATGCAGAGTGTTCGCTGGATCTCGGCTGTCCGATCGACGAGTTCAATCGCTTCTGTGATGAACATCCGGATCGCACCGTGGTGGTGTACGCCAACACCTCAGCCGCCGTCAAAGCGCGCGCAGATTGGGTCGTCACCTCCAGCATTGCGGTTGAACTGATCGAGCATCTCGACAGCCTGGGCGAAAAAATCATCTGGGCGCCGGATCGTCATCTGGGCCGTTACGTCACCCAACAGACCAAAGCGGACGTACTGTGCTGGCAGGGCGCGTGCATCGTGCATGATGAGTTCAAAACCCAGGCCTTACAGCGCATGAAGACGCTCTATCCAGAAGCGGCGATCCTCGTGCATCCGGAATCCCCGCAGGCGATCGTCGACCTGGCAGATGCAGTGGGATCCACCAGCCAGTTGATTCAGGCGGCGAAAAACCTGCCACATCCGCAAATGATTGTGGCGACCGATCGCGGCATCTTCTACAAGATGCAGCAGGCGGTGCCGGATAAAGAGTTGCTGGAAGCGCCAACCGCAGGTGAGGGCGCGACCTGCCGCAGCTGTGCGCACTGTCCGTGGATGGCGATGAATGGCCTGAAAGCGATTGCGGAAGGGCTGGAGCACGGCGGTAGCGAGCATGAAATTCATGTCGATGACGCGCTGCGTGAAGCCGCATTGATACCGCTAAATCGCATGCTAGACTTTGCAGCACAACTCAAACTCAAGGTGAAAGGGAACGCCTGAGGCGGCTTTCATACAGGTGCAGATCATGGACTTCTTCAGCACACAAAATATTTTGGTTCACATTCCTATCGGCGTTGGGGGCTATGACCTCTCATGGATCGAAGCGGTGGGCACGCTTGCGGGCTTGCTGTGCATCTGGCTTGCCAGCCTGGAGAAGATCATCAACTACTTCTTCGGGCTGATTAACGTCACCTTGTTTGCGGTGATCTTCTTCCAGATTCAGCTGTATGCCAGCTTACTGCTGCAGCTGTTCTTCTTTGTCGCCAATGTTTACGGCTGGTACGCGTGGAGTCGACAAAACACCGCCAACGAAGCCGCACTGAAGATTCGCTGGCTGCCGTTGCCGAAAGCCCTCGGCTGGGGCGCGGCGTGCGTCATCGCCATTGCGCTGATGACGCTGTATATCGATCCGGTCTTCGCGTTTCTGACCAAAACTGCCGTCGGTATCATGCAAAGTTTCGGCCTGAACGTGACGATGCCACAACTGCAGCCGGATGCGTTCCCGTTCTGGGATTCCTGCATGATGGTGTTGTCGATTGTGGCGATGATTCTGATGACGCGAAAATACGTCGAGAACTGGCTACTGTGGGTGGTGATCAACGTGATTAGCGTGATGATCTTTGCCCGCCAGGGCGTTTACGCGATGTCGCTGGAGTACGTGATTCTAACGTTGATTGCACTTAACGGTTCACGCTTGTGGATGCAAAGCGCGCGCGAACACGGATCACGCGCGCTGTCGAATCAATGAGGGTGATGGGCGTGGCCATCCAGCGTGAGATGCTCATGTGAGTGATGATGCGAGCTCTGTTCCGCGCAGAGTTCGCAATCATGACCAGTACAAGGCTGATACTCCATTTGCACGGTGGCGTGCGCAATCTGATAGTGCTCATGCAAATACTGATGAATACGCACCAGCAACCCATCATGATCATAAGGTGGGATCACCTGCACATGTAATGTCAGCACCGGCTTCTCTCCCACTTGCCATACATGCACATGATGCACGTTGCGCACTTCCGCGATGTTGCGTGTCAGTTCGCGCGCCAGTTTATCCACGTTAATGCCGCTCGGCGCGCCCTCCAGCAGCTCATGCAGACTTTCCCGCAGCAACGACCACGCGCTGCGTACCACCAACAGTGAAACCAGCAGCGAGAGAATCGGGTCAATCGGCGTCCAGCCGGTTAGCATGATGATTATGGCGGCGGCAATCGCGCCGACGGAGCCGAGCAGATCGCCCAACACATGCAGTGCTGCCGCGCGCACGTTGAGATTCTTCTCTTCACTGCCACGATGTAACAGCCAGAAAGAGAGCAGATTGGCCAGCAGGCCGGCAATGGCGATGCCGAGCATCAACCCACCCTGAATGGGTTGTGGCTGATAGAAGCGGCGCAGGGCTTCCCAGACAATCAATACGGTAATCACCAACAGCGCGATCGCATTCACAAAGGCGGCAAGTGTGGTGAGTCGCAGCAAGCCAAAGGTGTGACGGGCGCTGGGTTTGCGCTGGGCAAACTGCACCGCCAGCAAAGCCATCAACAGCGCGGCGGCGTCAGTGAGCATATGTCCGGCATCCGCCAGCAGCGCCAGCGAACCCGACACCACGCCGCCAACCACTTCGGCAACCATAAACAGCGCGGTGACGCCGAACGCCGCCGCCAGACGCGTACGATTGCCGTTATGCGCGCCGTGAGAATGAGTGTGTGCCATAACTTTCCAGTTGTTCGAGTAACCTGTTCGTTAATGATATCAGTAAATTGAACGCATCATCGTCCAGACGCTGCTGTTTTGCCTGATCAGTCAGCTGCTGACAATATTCGGCAATCTCATCCATGCCCAGCAACAGCCAACTGCCTTTCATGCGATGGGCGGCACGCTCGACAGCGGGCCAGTCAGGCTGGAGGCTGGCGGCCAGCAGCGCATCGTGATCCTGCTGCAGCGTGCGTTGCAGTGTCTGGCAAATCCGCGGGATAAAGGCCGTATTGTGCTGTGCCAGAATCAATAAACTGTCAGGCAATTGACGGAGAGGATCGCGCACCGTCCGTGCCAGCAGTGCTGCCAGATGATCGAGCTCAATCGGTTTCAACAACAGCGCTTCGTCCTCTTGCAACGCGATCTTCAGCAGTTGCACATCGGCAGAGCAGAGCACGCGCAGTGCCGGCTTGCTGCGGCGCTGCTGGCGGCGACGTAAAATGCGCAGCAGTGTTAATCCATCCAGGCGCGGCATCATCTGGTCGATCAACAGCACATCAAACGGCTGAAGCGCATCGGCGCGCAACAGGCTGCGCCCCTCTTCGAACACCTGTGCCGTGATAGCGAATTGAGCCAGCTGCTGCTGCAATACCAGCAGATTGGTGGGATGGTCATCGACAATCGCCACGCGCAGGTGCGGATAGCGCGGCCAGGCAGCATGGCGTTCGGTGGGCGCATCCTCACAAATGTCGAGCGGTAATATCACCTCAACCGTGGTGCCTTGCTCCGGCGCAGAAGTCAGCGTTAACTGGCCGCCCATACGTTGCACTATCTCGCGGCAGATAAACAAACCCAGCCCGCTGCCCTGCACCGCATGGCTTTTGCCGGACGGAGCCTGATACCAGGGTTCAAACAGCTGAGCTTGTTCGCTGAGCGGAATGCCGCTGCCGCTGTCGGCGACGGTGAACTGAATCCGATCCGTCACGGCGAGCGACAGCCGCACTTCGCCCTGGCGCGTGAACTTCAGCGCGTTGGCCACCAGATTGTTCACCACCTGCTGCAAACGATCGCCATCCAGCATCACGCGCGTCGGCAAGGGCGTGAGCGCCTCAACCAACAATATCGGACCGGATTCACGCATCAAAGGGTGATAGAACTGCTGCTGTTGCTGCAGCCAATCTGCCAGATTGAGAGGATGCGGTGCGAGGCGAAAACTCTGATTCTCAATACGCGCATGGTCTTGCAGATCGTTCAGCAGCGCCATCAGCGAGCGCGCACTGCTGTGCATCAGTGTCAAACGTTCACTGGGATGCTGCTGCTGTTCGAGCTCCAGCAGGCCCAGAATCGCCTGCATTGGCGTGCGCAATTCGTGGCTGGCGGTGGCGAGGAACTGACTTTTAGCGGCGTTAGCGCGCTCTGCCTGTTCACGCTGCAGGCGATCGCGCCGCTGTTGCAGGTAGCGGCGCAGCAGCAGCACTAACAGCAGCACAATGATCATCCCGGCAGCCATCAAAATCATCAGCGGCACATTACGCATCGCCATACTGGTGCCGGGCTGGGGGGGCTGTGACCAGTTAACGCGCATCTGATTGAGCGTATCCGGTGGGATTTGCTGCAGTGCATGGTCCAGCAGCGCCTGGAGTTGCGGCTGATCCTGGCTCACCTGAGGTGCCAGTGGCCAGGCAACATCGCTGGCGGCAAAGGCTAAATGGACACGATTATCCGCGTGGCTGGCCATGCGCCAGCGTGCTGACAGCACATTATCCACCAGCGCATCAATCTGACCATTGTTCAGGGCTTGCCAGAGTTGCGCACGGTCATCGAACAGTTGGGGCGTGATGTCTTCAGGCAGCAAGCGTTGCGCCAGATCGGCTCGCAGCACGCCCACACGCTGCTTTTGCAGAGAGGGCCAACTCATCGGCTGCTGCGTGTTAAGCGTGTAGATCCCCCAAATTGCACGCCATACCGGCAGTGTGTTGCTGCTGGCATCGTCGCCGTTCAAAGGCTGTAACAGATTGAGCATCACCTGATGTTGTTGCATCAGCGTCTGCGCCTGTTGTGGATTGTTTACCCAGCGCGGCGTAAAGCGCAATCCGGTGCTTTGGCTTAACGCATTAAGCAGATCAATGCCAAAACCGCGCGCATTACCGTTGCCATCGCGATAGCTCCAGGGGGCGTTATCCACTTCTGCGGCATAAGGAATCTCACTGTGTGCGGCCAGCCACTGCTTCTCGGCAGCCGACAGCATCAACGTTTGCGTATCCTGATAGCGCAGCAATGGCGGACTCCAGCGCTGTTGCACGCGATTACTGAACTCTGCGGGCAGCAGACGTAACTGAGTATTGAGCCAGTGAATCAGTGTGGGATCGCGCGCCAGCGCCCGTAGCGACAGTTCACCGGCACCGGGATCGGCGGTGATCTGGTAAATTTGCCCCTGCTGCAGTTGATTGAGCAGAAAGCCGGCGCTGGTTTCATCCGCCACCAGATAGTCACTTTGCTGATTGAGCAGCGCATACAGCGCCTGCAAATCGCCGGGCAGGCTGTGCCAGCGATGGTTTTGCACAAAGGCATCAGGCAGTTGCGCCAGTGTCGCTTGCGCGATGGTGAGCTGGGCGTTTTCACTGTTGAACATCACCGCGCGTTGATTATCACGATTGCGGTAGATGCGGATCGGGCTGTTAACCCAACTGTCGCTAACCAGGATGTTTTCCGGCAACTGCGCATGTTCGTTGCTCAGCACGACATCGACGTCACCGCGCTCAAGTGCTGCCAACTGCTGGGCGCGATCGGCGTAACTTTGCAGGCTAAAGTGCGTGCCGGTCAATTGGCTCAGCGCGCTGAGGTAATCGGCATCAATGCCCCAGATACGATTGCCAATTTGCATCGCCCAGGGCGCGCTGTTTTGCGCCGGCACGGCAACGCGTAAGGTGGGTTGCGGCCATGGCTCGACATGTGGTGCAGGCATCATGGCGGGGAGCATCACGCTGCTGGCAGGCTGTAGGTCGGCTCGCGCGGTAAAGCTAATCAGCAGCAGACACAGCCAGAGAATGGCTTTCACTGTTGGGCTTTCCACAGTTCAGCCAGTTCCACCACTGACTGCACGCCGGTTTTCTCCAGAATGTTTTTCTTATGGGTGCTGACGGTTTTATTGCTGATATGCAGCTGTTCACCAATCTGCAAATTCGAGAGGCCGCGCACCAGTAGTGCGACTATTTGCTGCTCTTTCTCGGTGAGCGGCAGTTCGATACGTTCAGGCAGCGGTGGAAACGCCTGCTGTCCGCCAAGCACGGCCAGAATCGCACTGAGCAACTGCGCCATGCTTTGACTCTTCACCACATAGCCCGCGGCACCGAGCGAAACGGCGCTGAGTAATGTGTGGCGACTCTGCTGCGCGGAGTAAATCAACACCGGGCAGTGCGGATCGCGGGCGCGCAGACGGCGCAACAGTTCGAGACCATCACTGTCCGGCAGGCCGATATCGAGCACAATAAGATCAAATTGATGCTGCTGTAAAAGCTGACGCGCCTCAGCTTCGGTCGCGGCGGCGTGCAGTTTTACCGGGATAGGGGAGTGAATACAGGCCGCTTCCAGCGCGACTTCAACTAAAGGATGATCATCAATAAGCAGCAGTGAAGCCATGAAACAGTTCCTCTGAATTTCATGGCTTCAGCATAGCGGAAAAGCGTGAGCGGAAATAGAAAGGGAGAGCCATAGCTCCCCATAATGTGACCATCAAATACTTATTGTGTAGTGCCGTCCGTTTTCTTATTCACGTCACCACCACCTTCTTTCGTTTCGACTTTCTTATTTACATCTGGGCATTTGCCGTCTTTGCACATGGTGTTTTTGTGGACTTCGTCAGCAGACATATTGCTGGAATCAGTGCCAGATGTAGCAGCACTATTGGAATTCATGCTGCCATTGTTGATTTTACTGTTATCAACATTATTCGGTGGCAGATTCTGTTTTGCACCGCCAGCTGCTGCGCCCGCTTCAGCTGAGGCATTAGCCTCACCATTGTTATTTGCTGCAGCCATTGCCGCGCCGCTGCCCAGGGTCATTGCTGCCGTCAGAAAGATAATTGCAAACTTATTCATCATTATGCTCCTTTAATCGATGGAGAGTTGCCGTCAAACACCACGGGTGTTGAGTGCCGAAAATAACGTACCGTGACGGAATAAAATTCCATCTTTAACGCTTCGCTTAAAAATTAAATATCGCAAGAACCTCATTCCTCAGTGCTTGCGTTTAAAAAGCTTAGTCCATGGGTGTGTAAATGCAAATTTCACAGAAGCATTTACGCGAGCGTGGAATTTACACCTGCAGCCTGAAGGGATACATTTAACGGGTTGCGCCCGGCGTACGCAGGGCCAGAAATTTGAATGGAATTATGTATGGATTATCAGAACGACGATTTACGCATCAGAGAAATCAAAGAATTATTACCGCCTGTTGCTTTGCTCGAAAAATTCCCCTCTACCGATAAAGCCGCTGAAACTGTTGCGCAGGCACGTCAGGCGATTCACCGTATTCTGCACGGCCAGGACGATCGTCTGCTTGTGGTGATCGGTCCCTGCTCGATCCACGATACCGAAGCCGCTAAAGAGTACGCGAGCCGTCTGCTGACACTGCGTGACGAGTTGAAAGGCGAGCTTGAAGTGGTGATGCGCGTCTATTTCGAAAAACCGCGCACGACCGTGGGTTGGAAAGGGCTGATCAACGATCCGTTTATGGATGGCAGTTTCCAGATCAACGATGGCCTGCGTCTGGCGCGTAAGCTGCTGGTGGACATCAACGACATCGGTTTGCCTGCGGCTGGCGAGTTCCTGGATATGATCACCCCACAATATATGGCGGATCTGATGAGCTGGGGCGCAATTGGTGCGCGTACCACCGAATCCCAGGTGCACCGTGAACTCTCTTCCGGTTTATCTTGCCCGGTCGGCTTCAAAAATGGCACGGATGGCACCATCAAAGTGGCCATCGACGCTATCGGTGCTGCCAGCGCGCCACACTGCTTCCTCTCCGTCACCAAATTCGGTCATTCGGCGATTGTCGAAACCAGCGGTAACGAAGATTGCCATATCATTCTGCGCGGCGGCAAAGAGCCGAACTACAGTGCAGAACACGTGGCAGCGGTGAAAACCGGTCTGGAGAAAGCGGGCTTGCGTCCGCAGGTGATGATCGACTTTAGCCATGCCAACAGCAGCAAGCAGTTCCAGCGTCAAATGGTCGTCGCTGATGATGTGGCGCAGCAGATCGCGGGCGGTGAGCAGGCGATTACCGGCGTGATGATCGAGAGTCATCTGGTGGAAGGGAATCAGAGTCTCGACAGTGGTAAACCGCTGGTGTACGGCCAGAGCGTGACGGATGCTTGTATTGGTTGGGACGATACCGAGAAAGCGTTGCGCCAACTGGCGCAGGCGATCAAACAGCGCCGCGGCTAATCGCTTAACGCGCAATAAAAAAGGCCAGACTCGCGTCTGGCCTTTTTGCTTTTAAGCCGGGAATTACTTGGCTTTACCCTGGTTAGCAACGGCTGCCGCTTTCGCGGCAATCTCGTCTGCATCACCCAGGTAGTAACGCTTCAGCGGTTTGAAGTTCTCGTCGAACTCATACACCAACGGCACGCCAGTTGGGATGTTCAGCTCGAGGATTTCATCTTCGCTCAGGTTATCAAGATATTTTACCAGTGCACGCAGTGAGTTACCGTGTGCAGCAACGATCACTTTCTCACCGCTTTTAATGCGCGGCAGAATGCTTTCATTCCAGAAAGGAATAACACGTTCGATGGTCAGCGCCAGGCTTTCGGTGGTTGGCAGCTGTGCATCGGTCAGTGATGCGTAACGTGGGTCGTGGCCCGGGAAACGCTCATCCGCACGATCCAGTTCTGGTGGGGTGATGGCAAAGCCACGACGCCACTGTTTCACCTGGTCGTCGCCGTATTTAGCGGCGGTTTCGGCTTTATCCAGACCCTGCAGCGCACCGTAGTGACGCTCATTCAGACGCCAGGTTTTCTCAACCGGCAGCCACGCCTGATCCAGCTCATCCAGCACGTTCCACAGGGTGTGGATGGCACGTTTCAGCACGGAGGTATAGGCGAAATCAAACACGAAACCTTCTTTCTTCAGCAGCTGACCGGCTGCTTTGGCTTCGGTGCGACCTTTGTCTGACAGATCCACGTCATACCATCCGGTGAAGCGGTTTTCCTGGTTCCACTGGCTTTCGCCGTGTCGCACCAGAACCAGCTTAGTTACGGCCATAGCTTAACTCCTTAATGCTTGATGTTTCGATGATTATAGAAACCGGCTGCGGCCACCTGAAAAGCGGCACACTGATAGCGCCATACCATAGCGGAAAACAACGCACGGCGTAAGCCTGTCGCTAACGCAGTGCGCGTTTTTCATCCGCTGGCTTACTGCGGTGTGAAGCGATAACGCGTCACAGACTGCCAGCGGTCGCCGGGTTGCAGCCAGCAATCAGGCTGCGGCCATTCGGTATGGTTGGGCGAATCCGGTAAAAATTCACTCTCCAACGCGATGCCCTGGAAAGCAGTATAGCTGCCCTGTTCACGGGCGCGTGTTCCATCCAGATAGTTGCCGGAGTAGAACTGCAGCGCCGGTGCGGCGGTATACACGGTCAGCGCCAGTTTGCCATCGGCCGACCACAGTTCGGCGGCGGGTTGGCTGCTGTCGCCTGCGGTGTTAAGCAGAAATGCATGGTCATAGCCTTTCACCGCTTTTTGATCGTCATCGGCGAGGAAGTCATCCATCACGCGCTTCGGCTGCGTAAAATCGAAGCTGGTGCCAGACACGGCTTTCAATGGCGCGTTAGGAATGCCTTCGCTGTTGACCGGTAAGTAACGATCCGCATGCAGTTGTAAGCGATGCTGGCGCGCATCGCCATGATGCGCATCAAGATTAAAGTAAGCATGATTGGTCAGGTTCACCGGGCAGGGCTTGTCAGTCTGCGCCTCATAGCGGATCGACAGGCAGTTATCATCGTCAAGATGGTAAACCACGTCGGCAATCAGATTGCCGGGGAAGCCCTGATCGCCATCCGGTGAATCGAGGCGATAGTGCACTTCGGTCTCGCTCTGGCTGACAATCTGCCAGCGGCGTTTATCAAACCCTTCCGGTCCGCCGTGCAGTTGATGCGCACCCTGATTAGCGGCCAGCAGCAGGTTTAACGGTTTTAGCTCTGCCGAAGCGATACGGTTGGCGTAGCGGCCCACCGTTGCGCCAAGGTAAGCATCCTGATGCAAATAGTCCGATGGTGTGGCACAACCCAGCAGCGCTTCGCGTACGCTGCCATCCTGCATGGGGACGCGCGCGGAGAGCCAGGTCGCGCCCCAATCCATAAACGTCACGACCATGCCGTTATGATTGCGTAATACGGTGATGCGCCACGGTTGCCCGTCTGGCGCATGTGAATTGACATCACTTACCATTGGCCCGCTCCTGCAGAGGCTTTGCATACGTAGAAAGTTTCTTTGATGCCGGTCTGCGCCTCATATTTTTCGGCAACGGCAGCTTTCACCTGATCCACCAGTTCGGTTGGCATCAAGGCCACAATGCAGCCGCCGAAGCCGCCGCCCGTCATACGAACGCCGCCACGTGGGCCGAGTTCTGCCTTAACGATTTCCACCAGCTGATCGATCGGGGGAACGGTGATTTCAAAATCATCACGCATTGAGGCGTGGGATTCGGCCATCAACTCACCCATGCGCTTCAGATCGCCACTGCTCAGCGCATCGGCGGCTTCCAGCGTACGGGCATTTTCGGTGATGACATGGCGCACGCGTTTTGCCACCAGTGCATCCAGTTGCGATTCAGAGGCCTCAAATTCGGCCAGCGTGACGTCGCGCAGTGCGGGCTTGTTGAAGAAGCGCGCACCGGTTTCGCACTGCTCGCGGCGGGTGTTGTATTCGCTACCGACCAGGCTGCGACGGAAGTTGGAGTTGATGATCACCACCGCGACATCTTCCGGCATCGAGACGGCGCGTGTGCCGAGCGTGCGGCAGTCCAGCAGCATCGCGTGATCGGGTTGGCCGAGTGCCGAGATGAGTTGATCCATGATGCCGCAATTACAGCCGACGAACTGGTTTTCCGCCTCCTGGCCGTTCACGGCAATGGCCGCGCCATCCAGCTTCATCTGATAGAGCTGCTGGAATACGGTGCCGACCGCCACTTCCAGTGACGCTGATGAACTCAGGCCCGCACCCTGTGGCACGTTGCCGCTGATCACCAGATCGGCACCGCCAAAGCTGGCATCACGCTTTTGCAGATGTTTTACCACGCCACGCACGTAGTTGGCCCACATCGGCTCTTTTAAGGCTTCAATCGGTGCATCCAGCGAGAAGCTGTCTTGCTGGTTGTCGTAATCAACCGCGACCACGCGCACCTGGCGATCGTCACGCTTCGCGCAGGCAATCACGGTTTGGTAGTCGATGGCGCAGGGCAGGACAAAACCGTCATTGTAGTCAGTGTGTTCGCCAATCAGGTTCACACGGCCTGGTGCCTGAATGCTGTGCGTGGGTTGATAGCCAAAAGTGTCAGCGAAAACCTGTTGAGTGATGGATTTTAATGACATTTATTGCGCCTCGCGGAAATGGATATCGCTGACAGAACGCAGACGTTCTGCTGCCTGTTCCGCCGTTAAATCACGTTGGGTTTCGGCCAGCATTTCGTAGCCAACCATAAATTTACGTACCGTGGCTGAACGCAGCAGCGGCGGATAGAAGTGAGCATGCAGCTGCCAGTGATCGTTGGCTTCACCGTTGAATGGCGCGCCGTGCCAGCCCATCGAATAGGGGAAGGAGCACTGGAACAGGTTGTCGTAACGGCTGGTCAGCTGCTTAAGTGCCAGCGCCAGATCGCTGCGCTGCGCCGGGGTAAGATCGGTAATGCGTTTGATATGGGCTTTCGGCAGCAGCAGGGTTTCAAATGGCCACGCCGCCCACCACGGCACCACGGCCAGCCAGTGTTCGGTCTCCACCACGGTGCGACTACCGTCTTTCAGCTCGCGTGCGGCGTAATCCACCAGCATCGGCGAACCTTTTTCGTCAAAGTAGCGGCGCTGGTTATCATCTTCTTTTTGCGCTTCATTTGGCAGAAAACTGTTAGCCCAGATCTGGCCGTGCGGATGCGGATTTGAGCAGCCCATCGCTGCGCCTTTATTCTCAAACACCTGCACCCACGGATAGTGCTGACCGAGATCGGCGGTCTGCTCTTGCCAGGTGCGCACGATATCTTCCAGTCCACTGAGCGGCAATTCCGGCAGCGTTTTACTGTGGTCAGGTGAGAAGCAAATAACCCGGCTGGTGCCGCGTGCGCTCTCACAGCGCATCAGCAGATCGTCGCTTTGCGGCGCATCGGGTGTATCGGTCATCAGCGCGGCAAAGTCGTTGGTGAAAACATAGGTGGTTTGGTAATCCGGGTTTTTATCCCCGGTGATGCGGGTATTACCTGCGCACAGGAAGCAGTCAGGATCGTGCGCAGGCAGTTGTTCCAGCGCAGGCGTTTCCTGCGCACCCTGCCACGGACGCTTGGCACGATGCGGAGAGACCAGCACCCACTGATCGATCAATGGGTTATAACGGCGATGTGGATGATCAACCGGATTAAATTTTTCCATAACGAGTCCTGGTAAACGGCAAACGGATCAAAATCACTGCGATCAAGGTAGCACAAAGGCGGGCCCCAAAGCGTGATCCAGTCTGGATAAATGGTATCGTTTACACAAGGTGACGATTCTCATTTTGTGGGGTTATGGCATGCGTTTGCTGAAATACCAGGCGGTTAAATGGTAGCGGTTACATCGGCTGTTCAATGAAGTGCATATCAATGCGCACACGACAATGCTTGAGGGCTTAGCTGACGACCGGATAGCAGCATAAATATGCCCCTACGATGCAGGGGCGGGGTTGATGACGACGAGATTAGCGTAAATCGTCCTGCTGGAATCCGTACCCCTCATCTTGTTTCACAAAACTCAGGCGGTGAGTAATACACTGCGGCGCATCTTCGGCATGGTGTGAGACAAACAGTAACTGCGTTCGTCCCTCACCGATCAGAACATCAACAAAGCGGCGTACCAACTGGCGATTGATCGGATCCAACCCCTGCAGCGGCTCATCGAGAATCAACAAGGTAGGGTGTTTGACCAGTGCACGCGCAATCAGCACCAGGCGCTGCTGGCCCCATGACAAACCGTGGAACGGTGCATCAGCCAGATGATTATCCATGCCCAGCAGTGCCAGCCACTGGCGCGCCAACGCTTTCTGGCGGTCTGATGCGGGCTGATACAAGCCTATCGAATCGAAAAAGCCGGAAAGCACCACGGTGCGGACGTTACAGCTGACGCGATAATCGAGATGCAAACTGCTACTGACGTAGCCGATGTGCTGCTTGATGTCCCAGATGGTTTCACCGCTGCCGCGACGAATGCCAAACAGGGTTAAATCGTTGCTGTAGCCTTGTGGATGATCGCCGGTCACCAGGCTCAACAGGGTCGATTTTCCCGCGCCGTTGGGCCCCACAATTTGCCAGTGCTCGCCGGGATTCACCTGCCAGCTTAGCCCCTCGATCACCGCTTTATCGTTATACGACACCACGCCATTTCGCAGAATAACACGCGGCGCATCTTCTGCCAGTTGGGGTAACTGATCCGGTGCATCCGCTTCTGGCAACGCCATGCCATCGAGTTTCTCACTGTGCGCCAGTTGCGCCACCAGTGCTTCTGCCAGTATCGCCTGGCGCTCGCCCACGTGGGTCAGGGTGCACTCGGCAAGCACACCGACCTGCTGCACAAATTCGGGAATATCGTCAAAGCGATTGAGGACCAACACCACAGTAAAACCCTGCTGGTGCAGATCGCTCAGCGTCTCCGCCAGGCTGGCGCGTGAGGCCACATCGAGTCCATCGAAAGGCTCATCAAGAATCAACAAATCCGGCTGCGCCATCAGCGCCTGGCACAACAGCGTTTTGCGCGTCTCGCCGGTGGAGAGGTATTTGAAGCGACGATCAAGCAGATAGGTGATGCCAAACTGCTGAGCCAGTGCCTGACAACGTGCCGCATCTTTGACTTCATCCTGAATGATCTGTGCGGCGGTACGACCCGTATCGTCTTCGCCCTCACTCAGCAGATCGGTGTTATTGCGTTCCCACTCCTGCGCCACCAGCTTCTGTAACTGCTCCAGTGAGAGGCGTGTGCGACGCTGAAAATCCTGCGTGACCCTGCCTTTACCTGGTGAGAGTTCACCGGAAAGCGCTCGCGCTAACGAGGATTTGCCGCTGCCGTTGGCGCCGACAAAGGCCCAACTTTCGCCGCTGTTGAGGATAAGATCGTTAAGGGACAGTGCTCGGGTGTCGCTAAGGTGAAATGTGCCTTGCGAAATTTGCAATGAAGCCATGATTCATTCCGTTTTATGCATCGTGTTACTCAGTTGTAGCGAGCGACGCAGACGAAGTCAAATCATGGCGTGGATTTCAGAGCAGTGTGGCGATGATGGCATGTTCAGCATTAAAACTGGCGGTCACACTATCGCCTGGCTGCAGATTCTGCTGTTGCACCTGCGCGTTGTTCACCGTTGCACACAGGGTTTCACCACTCGGCAATGTCATCAACACTTCGCTCACCTGTTCACCCGGCTCGATCGCGCTTATCGTCACCTGCAATTGATTATCACTGTTTAGGGCATCACGGCTCACCTGAATCCATGGCGCTTTAATCAGTACTAATACCTCTTTGCCGCTGTCGAGCTGCAGGCGCTCAGCGCTGCGTTCGGTGATCGCCACCTGCAACCGTGTGACGCCGTCGGCCAGCAGCACATCAAGGTGTTGCTGCACCTGCTGATGGTCGCGCGCCATGACCGTACCAAACAACTGATTTCGGGCGCTGGTTTGCAGCGAGAAACGCGCAATCGCTGCCAGCAGGCTGTCCAGCGGCAGGCTGTCGTTTTGCAGCGCATCAAAGGCTTTCTGCTGAATCTGTTCCATTAGCTGAAACAGCTGAATCAGACGTTCACCATAACGGGTCAACTGCGCACCGCCGCCGCCTTTGCCACCGGTGGCGCGGTCAACTAAGGTTTGATCAGCCATCTGATTCATATCGTTGATGGCGTCCCAGGCGCTTTTGTAGCTGATGCCCGCTAATTTAGCGCCCTGGCTGATGGAGCCGGTTTCCTGAACGCGCTTAAGCAGTTCAATGCGGCGTGGGTCGGCAAACAGCTTTTGCTGAAGACGAATGTGTAGGGAAAGTTCTGCCTGCATGTCAGCTCCTTAAGTTAGTGCGACAAGTGTAAGGCCAAAAGTAAAAGCACGAAAAGGGCAGTGCGTTTTTTTCCCTAACCGTTACAATCACTTTTTTATTTTCTGCGTGAGGTTTCCATGCTGGAACTGCTTAAAAGCCTGGCTGTGGCTGTCATCATGGTGCCAATTGTGATGGCCATTATGCTCGGTCTGATTTACGGCCTGGGTGAAGTGTTCAACGTCATCTCCAAATTTGGCCGCCGCGACGATCGTCCTGCCAACAGCTCGCAACACTGATTTTATAAGCGCCCGCACTCAGCGGGCGTTTTTTCTTTAACTTCCCCTCAATCCTGCCGATATTAAGTTCATGACAGCATTTGTTCCCACGTTGTATTATCGAATATATAATGTAACAAGGAGTAAAAAATGCTGAAAATCAATTACCGCTGGGCCGCTGTTACCGTATTGACTGTTTCCATGGCCGGTCACGCCGTGGCGGCAGAGAAGATCACTTTGTTTGCTGCGGCATCGTTAACCAATGCGATGCAGGATATTGCCACGCAATATCAGAAAAAGAGCGGCGTTGAAGTGGTATCGTCCTTCGCTTCCTCCTCCACGCTGGCGCGTCAAATTGAGCAGGGCGCACCGGCCGATCTGTTTATCTCTGCCGACCAGCAGTGGATGGACTATGCAGTGGATAAAAAGAGTGTGGTGGAGAACACGCGCTACACGCTGCTGGGCAATGATTTAGTGTTGGTGGCACCGAAAAGCGACAGCGCAAAAGCGGTGACCATTAATGCCCAAACCGACTGGAAAAGTTTGTTGAAAGGCGAACGTCTGGCGGTGGGCGACCCGGATCATGTTCCGGCGGGGATTTATGCCAAAGAGGCGCTGCAAAAACTGGGCGCGTGGGACAGCATCTCGACGCAACTGGCTCCGGCGAATAATGTTCGTGCGGCACTGGCGCTGGTAGAACGCAATGAATCACCTTTTGGCATCGTGTACGGTTCTGATGCGGTCGCCAGTGACAAAGTGCAGGTGGTAGGACGTTTCCCGGATGATAGCCACAAGCCAGTGGAATATCCGATGGCGGTGGTAAAAGATCATCAGAACGCAACGGTTGAAGCCTTCTACAAATATTTGCAGGGGCCGGATGCCGCTGCTGTGTTTAAACAGTATGGATTTGCGCCGAAGAAATGATACTCAGTGATCCCGAATGGCAGGCCGTTTTTCTCAGCTTAAAAGTTTCCAGCGTAGCGGTGCTGTTGAGTTTGCCGTTTGGCATCATGATGGCCTGGATTCTGGCACGTTGCCGGTTTCCAGGTAAAACCTTACTCGACAGTCTTATCCATTTGCCGCTGGTGTTGCCACCGGTCGTGGTGGGATATCTGTTGCTGATTGCACTGGGCCGACGTGGATTTATCGGCGAGTGGCTATACGACTGGTTCGGCTTCACCCTGGCTTTCAGCTGGCGCGGGGCGGTACTGGCTTCGGCAGTGATGGCTTTTCCGTTGATGGTGCGCGCCATTCGTCTGGCGCTGGAAGCGGTTGATACCAAACTGGAACAGGCAGCGTGCACGCTGGGAGCCGGTCGCTGGCGCGTGTTTTTCACGATCACCTTGCCGCTGACGCTGCCGGGCATCATTGTCGGCACCGTTCTCGCTTTCGCTCGCTCATTGGGTGAATTTGGTGCCACCATCACCTTCGTTTCAAATATCCCCGGCGAAACGCGCACCATTCCCTCGGCGATGTTTACCCTGATTGAAACCCCCGGCGCAGAAGGTACCGCCGCCCGCTTGTGTGCGGTGGCGATTGCCCTGGCGCTGTTATCGCTGGTGGCCTCTGAACTGCTGGCACGTTGGGGCCGTAAGCGGTTAGGTGCCGCCTGATGCTTAATCTCAATATTTCCCAGTTGCTGGGCGATCACCAACTGGACGTCAACGTGCAGGTGCCCGGCAGCGGCATTACGGCTGTTTTTGGTGTATCCGGTGCGGGCAAAACGTCGCTGATCAACGCGATTGGCGGTTTGACACAACCGCAAAGCGGCCAGATTCAGCTCAACGATCGTCTGCTGTTTGATTCAGCGACGCAGGTCAATCTGCCACCGGAAAAACGCCGCGTTGGCTACGTGTTCCAGGATGCACGTCTCTTCCCGCACTATCGGGTACGCGGCAACCTGCAATACGGGATGGCTGCGGCGATGAAGCCACAGTTTAACGCGCTGGTGACTTTGCTTGGCCTGGAGCCTTTACTGAGCCGCTTTCCGGCGTCGCTGTCAGGTGGTGAGAAGCAACGTGTGGCGATTGGCCGTGCGCTGCTCACCGCGCCAGATATTTTGTTGATGGATGAGCCGCTGGCGTCGCTGGATTTACCACGCAAGCGCGAATTGATGCCGTATTTGCAAAAGCTGGCGAAACAGGTCGATATTCCGATTCTCTATGTCTCTCACAGTCTGGATGAAATTCTGCAACTGGCGGACAACGTGCTGGTGCTCGACAACGGCAAAGTCAAAGCCTTTGGTTCGCTGGAGAAAGTGTGGAGCAGTGCAGCCATGCGCCCGTGGCTGCCGATTGCCGATCGCAGCAGTGTGCTCAGAGTGCAGGTGCTGGAGCAGCATCCCGATTATCCCATGACGGCTCTCTCACTGGGCGATCAGCATATCTGGGTCAGCCGTGTTAACCAGCCGCTGAAAACGGCACTGCGCATTCGTATCGCTTCTGGAGACGTTTCCTTGGCCTTACAGCCGCCGCAAAACACCTCGGTACGCAATATCCTGCCAGCCCAGGTGGTCGAGTTATTAGAGATTGATGATCAGGTTGAAGTGAAGCTGCGCATTGGCATTAGCGAGCTGTGGGCGCGGATTTCGCCGTGGGCGCGAGACGAGCTGGGGATTCGACCCGATCAGTGGCTTTATGCGCAAATTAAGAGCGTGGCGATTACGGCATAGTTAGGGGCATGATCAATAACGGCCCAGAGTCATTTGTAAGGTGTGCATTTATCCACTACTGCTGGTCATTTAAGTGCGTTTCGGTTGCCATTAATGGCGACCCTACAAAGTTGGTGCGGTTTTCGTAGGGGTCGCATTCAGGCGTACCGGATTAAATATGCTCTCATTGGCCTAAGTTAGCGGCATTAGCGCATTTATGCACACCTGTTAAATCAGAGAGTTATAGAACCTCTTTGTAAATCACTTCGGCAATACCCGGCTCCAGGTTGGTGCCAATCACCTTTTTGGCGCGCGCTTTAATCGCCTCGTCAGCATTGCCCATCGCCACGCCTAAACCGACCTGTTCCAGCATGCTGAGATCGTTGTAGTTATCGCCGAACGCCAGCACATCCTGCATGCTGAAGCCCTGACTCTCAACCCACTGTGCCAGACGCTTGCCTTTGCTGTTGCCTGCCTGAGCGATATCAACCTGATCGTGCCACGACCACTCACATGCCAGACCCAATTCGGATTCAGTACGTTCAGCGAATTGCTGTAACGCGCGGGTGTCAGGATGAGAAAGGGCAAACTTCCAGATGGAACGAGCATCCAGCGCTGCCTGCGCCAGGCTCGGCACTTGCAGGAACAGGGGACGCTGCGCTTCCGGCAGGGATTGTGCCCAGTTCAGGGTGCGGGTCACATGGCCAGTCGGCTCTTGATACAGCATGGCATCATCGACATACAGCAGACCGTGAATGTTCTCCTGATCGAGCATCTCAATGACGCGGGTCGCCTGGCTTTTCTCCAGCGGATCGGCAGCGAGTACCTTCTTCGCTGCATAATCGTACAAGTAGGTGCCATTACAGCAGATTGCGGGTGTATCCAACTGCAGCGCCTGATAAAAAGGATGAATCGCGCAGTGGTGGCGACCGGTAACGATGAGCACTTTGACACCCGCCTGTTGTGCGCGGGCTAAAGCTTCGATCGATTCAGGCAAAATGGTTTTTGTGGGGGTCAGCAGGGTGCCGTCAAGGTCAAGGGCGATTACGCGGTAGCTCATTACACTTTCCGTCCGGGAGTTAGCAAAGCGTTAAGTCTACACCCGGCAGCGGCCCTGAGACAAAAAACAGGGCACAAATGAATCCAGCGCGGCAAAATGAAACGCGCTACAGTTATCCCTTTCATCAGGCAGCGAATAAGGAAAAACGCATGAAACAAGTCGTGTATACCGCCAGTCCAGAGAGCCAGCAGATCCACGCATGGCAGTTGCAGGAAGATGGCGCACTGACGTTATTGCAGGTCACGGACGTGGCCGGTCAGGTGCAGCCGATGGTGGTGAGCCCGAAGAAAGATTTCCTCTATGTCGGCGTTCGTCCGAATTTTCGCGTGCTGGCGTATCGCATTGCGGCCGATGGTTCCCTGAGTCTGGCGGGTGAAGCGCCGTTGCCGGGCAGCCCAACGCATATTTCGACCGATCGCCAGGGTAACTATCTGTTCTGCGGCTCCTACAACGACGCGTGCGTCAGCATCAGCCCGATCGACAGCGACGGTTTACCGCAAGCCCCAAGCCAGGTGATTGGCGGCATGGATGGCTGCCACTCAGCCAATATCGATCTCAGCAACCAAACGCTGTTTGTACCGGCACTGAAGCAGGATCGTATCTGCCTGTTCCAGCTCAATGCGGATGGCACTCTGACACCGCGCGAGCAAGCGCAGGTCACCACGGTTGAAGGTGCAGGCCCGCGTCATATGGCTTTCCATCCGAATGGCGATTATGGCTATGTGGTCAATGAACTCGACAGCACCGTAGATGTGTGGGCATTGAACAACGTGCACGGTCAGGTTGAGCGCGTGCAGAGTCTGGATATGATGCCGAAAGATTTCAGCGATACGCGCTGGGCAGCCGATATCCATATCACGCCAGACGGCCGTTTCCTCTATGCCTGTGATCGCACCAGCAGCACCATTACCGTATTTAGCATCAGCGAAGATGGCTCAGTGCTGGCGATTGAAGGTTATCAGCCGACCGAAACTCAGCCGCGCGGCTTCAATATCGATAACAGCGGTCAGTATCTGGTGGCGGCAGGGCAGAAGTCGCACCATATCGAAGTCTACAAGATTGCCGATCGCGGTCTGTTGCAGCCGCTGGCGCGTTATGCGGTGGGTCAAGGCCCGATGTGGGTGGTGATTCACACCCTGGATTGATTTGAATCCAGGTTGAGAAACGGCGCCTTTTGGCGCCGTTTGCGTATTAAGAATACATCACCGTGATTGATGCACTCGCCAGTGCATGGAAGTGCACATTAAAGCCGACCATGGCGCCGCTCGCGCCGGCGTCGACATCAATCTTATCGGTGTCCATCGCGTGCACCGTAAAGATATAGCGATGCGGGTCACCCTGTGGTGGTGCTGCGCCACCGTAACCGGTTTGACCGAAATCGGTACGGGTTTGAAGTGCACCTTGAGGCAGTTCGACCACGCCTGAACCAGAGCCTTGCGGCAACTCGGTGACGTCAGCCGGAATATTTGCCACGACCCAGTGCCACCAGCCAGAACCGGTGGGGGCATCCGGATCGAAGCAGGTCACCACAAAACTCTTTGTCCCAGCAGGCACTTCATCCCACGCCAGATGGGGTGACAGATTGTCACCGTGACGTCCCATCCCATTGAAAACGTGACGTTCGGGCATTTTATCGCCGTCTTTAAAATCCTGGCTAACTACGCGCATGACTTCTCCTTTTTCCGTTGTGCAGTGTGTTCTCCATCATGGTGGAAAACGCGCGGCACTTCCAGTTAGCTTAAGGCAGGAAATGCGCCTCAACGTCCAATGCCGCGCGCACCGCCTGGGTTAACTGCGCCAGCTCTGTGGCAGAAATCAGATAAGGTGGCATCAGATAGATCAACTTGCCGAACGGCCTAATCCATACGCCACGCTCGACAAAGAATTGCTGCAGTGCCGCCATATTGACCGGTGAACGCGTTTCAATCACGCCAATGGCACCCAGCACGCGTGCATCCACCACTGCATGATGCTCACGCAACGGTAACAGCTCACGACGCAATTGCTGTTCAATCGCCGCCACCTGCGCGGGCCAGTGCCCCTCGTTGATCATCGTCAGGCTTTCAACGGCCACCGCACAGGCCAGCGGATTACCCATAAAGGTCGGGCCATGCATAAAGCAGCCTGCCGCACTGCGGCTGATGGTGTCGGCGACTTCACGCGTGGTCAGCGTGGCGGACAGCGTCATGGTACCGCCGGTCAGTGCTTTACCGAGGCAGAGAATGTCTGGCGTCATTCCGGCGTGTTCGCAGGCAAACAGTTTGCCGCTGCGGCCAAAGCCGGTGGCGATCTCATCGGCAATCAGCAGGATGCCGTAGCGGTCGCACAGCTCACGCACCTGTTGCAGGTAGCGCGGGTGATAGAAACGCATGCCGCCCGCTCCCTGCACAATGGGTTCAAGGATCACGGCGGCAATCTCGCGATGGTGCGTCTCGGCTAACCGGGCGAAATCGGCGAAGTCCGCTTCGTTCCATGCATCATCAAAACCGCACTGCGGTGCGGCAGCAAACAGATGTTCTGGCAGATAGCCACGCCACAGGCTGTGCATCGAATTTTCTGGATCGCACACAGACATCGCGGCAAAGGTATCGCCGTGATAGCCACGTTTTAACGTCAGGAATTTTTGTCGCGTTTCACCGCGCCCCAGCCAGTACTGCAACGCCATTTTCATCGACACTTCGACGGCAATCGACCCCGAATCGGCGAGGAACACACACTCCAGCGCTTCCGGTGTCATGGCAACCAGCTGGCGGCTCAGTTCAACGGCTGCCGGATGGGTAATGCCACCAAACATCACGTGTGACATCTGCGCCATTTGCTGCGTCAGCGCCTTATTGAGACGAGGATGGTTATAGCCGTGAATCGCTGCCCACCACGACGACATGCCGTCGACCAGTTCGCGTCCATCGGCCAACTGAAGCTGGCAACCGTGCGCCGCGACCACCGGATAACAGGGCAGGGGATCGCGCATTGACGTGTAAGGATGCCAGATATGCTGGCGATCAAAGTGGAGGTCGTCTTGGGTGAACATCGATCTTGTAAACCATTTTGAAAAGATTTAGTTTACGAGTATAACCACGTTAATCGTCGGGATGAACCCCTTTTTTTGGAGTAAGCAATGGCAAACCGCTGGACACTGACACAAGCCCAGGCACTGTTCGATAAACCTTTCCTTGAGCTGATGTTCGAAGCGCAGCAAGTTCACCGTCAACATTTTGACCCGCGCCAGGTGCAGGTCAGTACCTTGCTGTCGATCAAAACCGGTGCCTGCCCGGAAGACTGCAAATACTGCCCGCAGAGTGCGCGCTACAAAACCGGGCTGGAGTCCGAGCGGCTGATGGAAGTGGAAGCGGTGCTGGAATCGGCGCGTAAAGCGAAAGCGGCGGGATCCAGCCGTTTTTGCATGGGCGCTGCGTGGAAAAACCCGCACGAACGCGACATGCCGTATCTGGAGCAGATGGTGCAGGGCGTTAAAGCGATGGGCATGGAAACCTGCATGACGCTGGGCACGTTGGATAACAGCCAGGCTGAGCGTTTGGCCGGCGCCGGGCTGGATTTCTACAACCACAACCTTGATACCTCGCCGGAATTCTATGGCAGCATCATCACGACGCGCAGCTATCAGGAACGCCTGGATACGCTGGATAAAGTGCGCGGCGCAGGTATCAAAGTCTGTTCTGGCGGCATCGTCGGGCTGGGTGAAACCGTGAAAGACCGCGCTGGCTTGCTAGTGCAGCTGGCGAACCTACCAACACCGCCAGAAAGCGTGCCTATCAACATGCTGGTGAAAGTGAAAGGCACGCCACTGGCCGATAACGATGACGTTGAGCCGTTCGACTTTATCCGCACCATCGCCGTGGCGCGCATCATGATGCCATCGTCGCATGTCCGACTGTCCGCAGGACGTGAACAGATGAGTGAGCAGACTCAGGCGATGTGCTTTATGGCGGGTGCGAACTCGATTTTCTATGGCTGCAAACTGCTGACCACGCCAAACCCGGAAGAGGACAAAGATCTGATCCTGTTCCGCAAGCTGGGTCTTAATCCAGAACATACCGCCACGACTGCCGGTGATAACGAACAGCAGTATCAGCTCAGCGAGCAGCTGGTGCACGCCGATACCGAGCAGTTCTACAACGCGGCGGTGTAATGGTCTGGTCATCACGCATCGAACAGGCGCTGGCGGCGCGACGTGAAGCCGATGGCTGGCGTCTGCGGCGCCGGGTTGAACACAACAGCGTGCGTGAGATAACGCTGGAGGGGCGTACCTACCGCCATTTTTCCAGCAATGATTATCTCGGGCTGAGCCAGCATCCAGCAGTGATTGCGGCCTGGCAACAGGGCGCAGCAGAAGCGGGTGCGGGGGCTGGCGCATCGGGACATGTCACCGGCTATAGCCGTCATCATGCACGGCTGGAAGAGCAGCTGGCTGACTGGCTGGGCTACAAGCGTGCGCTGCTGTTTATCTCTGGCTTTGCCGCCAACCAGGCGGTGATCCACCTGCTGGCGGAAAAGCAGGATCGTATCCTTGCCGATAAGCTGGCGCATGCTTCGTTACTGGATGCGGCCAGCCACAGCCCGGCGACGTTACGCCGCTTTGCGCATAATCAGCCAGAGAGCCTGGCGAAGCTGCTGGCTAACTCGTCAGAAGGCGGCACGCTGGTGGTGACGGAAGGCGTATTCAGCATGGATGGTGACAGCGCACCGCTCGCCGCCCTTGCTGAACAGACGCGGCGCGCCAACGGCTGGCTGCTGGTGGATGATGCGCACGGCATTGGCGTATGTGGTGAGCAGGGGCGCGGCAGTTGCTGGCAGCAAGGCGTGAAGCCGGAACTGCTGATTGTCACCTTTGGCAAAGGCTTCGGCGTCAGCGGTGCCGCGCTGCTGTGTGATGATGCCACGGCGGATTATGTCGAGCAGTTTTCACGCCATCTCATCTATTCCACCGCGATGCCACCGGCACAGTGTTGTGCGCTGCTGGCGGCAGTGCAGCAAATTCAGCAAGGCGATGCGTTGCGTGAGCGGCTCAACAGCCACATTGCGCGGTTCCGCGCCGGTGCCGCTGATTTGCCCTGGCAGCTGATGCCATCGCACAGTGCGATTCAGCCGTTGATTGTCGGTGAAAATAGCGCGGCGCTGGCGTTATCACAACGGCTGGCACAAGCCGGATACTGGGTCAGTGCTATTCGCCCACCGACCGTACCACCGGGCACGGCACGGCTGCGTATTACGCTCACGGCTGCTCATCATCATGACGATATTAATCGTCTGCTGGAGGCGCTGTATGACGCTGCAGGTTAACAAGCAAGCCGTTGCCAAAGCATTTGGCCGTGCGGCACAGCATTATGAGCAGCATGCCGAACTGCAACGCCTGAGCGGCGATGCACTGCTGGCACTGGCGCCTGCGGGTTTCGGGCCGCATCTGCTGGATGCGGGTTGTGGTACCGGCTGGTACAGCCGCTACTGGCGCGATCGTGGGCGCGAACTGACGGCGCTGGATCTCTCTAGCGCGATGCTGGATGCCGCACGAGAGCAGCGCTCGGCGCAGCACTATCTGCAAGGCGATATCGATAACCTGCCGCTGCCGGATGCGTGCGTTGATGGTGTATGGAGCAATCTGGCGGTGCAGTGGAGCAGCAATCTGCGTCTGGCGCTGCAGCAGTTCCTGCGCGTCACGCGGCCAGGGGGGAGCGTGCTGTTCTCGACCTTGCTTGATGACTCCCTGCATGAAGTGCATGAAGCCTGGGCTCGGTTAGATGGCCGTCAGCACGCCAACCGTTTTCTCAGTGCAGCGCAGTTCTCTGCCGCTCTCAGTGGTTTACCGGCACAGTGCCAGCCGCAGATTATCACGCTGCATTTCCCCAGCGCGCTGAGTGCCATGCGTTCTCTGAAAGGCATCGGCGCCACGCATCTGCACGACGGACGTGGCGCGCAGCCGCTCACGCGCTCGCAGCTCGCGCAACTGGAGCAGCACTGGCCGCAGGATGCGCAGGGTTATCGCCTTAGTTATCACCTGATGTATGGAGTTTTGCATAAATGACACGCTGGTTTATTACCGGAACGGATACCGAAGTGGGGAAAACGGTCGCCAGTGGCGCACTGTTGCAGGCGGCAAGCGCAGCGGGATTACGTACCGCAGGATACAAGCCTGTGGCATCGGGCTGTGAGATCACCTCTGAAGGCGTGCGCAACAGCGATGCGCTGGCATTGCAGCGCTACAGCAGCCTGACGCTCAGCTATGAGCAGGTTAATCCACTGGCATTTGTCGAGCCGACGTCACCGCATATTGTCAGCGCGGAAGAGGGCAGGCCGATCGCCTTTTCTGCCTTATCCGCCGGATTGCGTGCGCTCGAGCAGCAGGCCGAATGGGTATTGGTAGAGGGCGCGGGCGGCTGGTTTACGCCGTTATCCGAAACGCAGACCTATGCCGACTGGGTCGAAGCAGAACAGCTGCCGGTGATTCTGGTGGTGGGTGTAAAGCTGGGTTGTATTAACCATGCGATGCTGACAGCGGAAGCGGTGAAGGCGCGTGGGTTGCGGTT
The DNA here is from genome assembly GCF_000963995.1 of Pantoea sp. SM3. Taxonomy (NCBI): domain Bacteria; kingdom Pseudomonadati; phylum Pseudomonadota; class Gammaproteobacteria; order Enterobacterales; family Erwiniaceae; genus Pantoea; species Pantoea sp. SM3. Next base: position 23,252 of record NZ_JZRD01000039.1, on the reverse strand, counting down.
AGCCGGGTGGATTGCCAATGATATTCAGCCGCCGGGTAAGCGACATGCTGAGTATATGGCCACCCTGCGTCAACGTATTGAAGCACCGTTCCTCGGTGAAATTCCCTACCTGGACAGTGAAGCACAACAGGCCGAGTGCGGTCAGTATTTGACGTTGCCGCAGTAATGAGCCGGTTTTAGATGCGCATCCATGCGCACTCTGGTTTATATCGCCCGTAGGATCGTTATGGATGGCGAATCTATCTCAGGAGCGCAACAATGCGCACCTGACGTCATTTCGTCCGTAGGGCTGCCATAGACCCGCACCTTCAATGTCAGATTATGATCCAACATTTTGGGGTGCAGTTGATTGATGGCGACCAGCTCATCAGGTCGCTGTCAGCCACTTATTCACCGTCACATCATCCAGCATGGCCACCTTACCCTGCGCCACATTGCGACCACGGTGAAGCAGCAGGAAATAGTCTGCCACGCGGCGGATGAAGGAGACATGCTGCTCCAGCAGCAAAATGGTCAGGCCGTAATCGCGATTAAGACGGCGGATCAGGTTGCCCATCTCCTCTTCCAGCCACGGAGACATCCCTTCGGTCGGCTCGTCCAGAATCAGTAGCTTAGGTTGCAGCACTAATGCTCGCGCCAGTGCCAGCTGCTGCTGTTGATCCATCGGCAATTCACCACTGCGCTGATGACGCAAGGAATAGAGTGCCGGGAACAGATCAAACACCATTTCAGGAATGGCACGGCTGCGATCGTCCTGGGCGGCCATCAGGGCGATCATTAAATTATCTTCCACGCTCATCTGCGAAAAGATATGGCGACCTTGCGGCACATAACCGATCCCCATGCGCGCACGCTGTTCAGCGGGCTGCAGCAACAAATTCTCGGGTGGCGAGCCATCTTCCTGCCAGATCATCGAGCCACTGTTAATGGGCAAGCGACCCATAATGCAGTTCACCAGCGTGGTTTTGCCCATGCCAGGACTGCCCAGCACACCCGTACAGGTACCGGGCGGCAGATCGAGATCCACATCCCAGAGGATATGGTTGTGACCGTAGAACTGATTCACCGAACGTAAACTCAGCATCTGACATACTCCTTCCAGATTATTTGCCTGAATGCTCCCGCTCTGTGTCGTCTGGCATACAGTCGTGCACGATTAGGGTGGACACTGCTGTTGTTAGCTCGCAAGGCAAGCCGTATGGACTCGTCACTCCATCGTTAAACTATTGCAATTACCAGGCCAGGTTAGTGGGAAGAGGCATTCTGCGTCAGAATCAGGTGAAAGCGGGCTTAAAAGGTGAGTAATGCTTAATAATTCCACTGGGTAATAACCTGGCTGCACTTTGACGGTGCTGAATGCTTAACGTTTCTGGTGCATCTGTTCACTGATAAGGCAATCACTGAAGAAATAAGTGGTCTCAAGGTACGGTTTTTACGACAACAATGGTGCTTGACTTGTGAAAAGGATAGTTAAAGCGGTTTAAGGCAGGCGGAAAAAAAACGCAAAAAAAAATATTTCGCACGCCAGGATAAGAGCGGAGAAAATTATACACAGCTGATGGGCTCGGGGCTGGATTCAGTTATCCACTATTCCTGTGGATAACCTTGTGCATTAGCGACTGAAAACCGTGTGGAAGCGAGGAAATACGCGGCCTGCATACATTATGCTGCGAAACTGGACTTTGAAGTCATTGTCAATAAAATCAGCAGGTTAATTAAAAGCAAGCCTGAGATTTTTCTGCCTTGTCATCGGACTGCAATTTAATGACGCTCTCTTGACAAATGTTAAAAGCGTCACGGCTCTGGGGATAACCTTGCGCAACAAGCTTTTGCCTTTTGCCGCTTAAATTGCACTGAAGCGAAACAGGTGCTTTCCCCGTTATCGTGCAAGATATCTGTAAATATATCCAGTATTTTTTTCTGGCAAATTCGTCATAGCAGAGTAGAATTATCAGCCTGCTCGCTGACATCTTCTGCAGGAACCGCAAAACCATGAGTAAAGCCTTCAAACTCAACTCTGAATTCAAACCTTCAGGCGATCAGCCTGAGGCCATTCGTCGTCTTGAAGAGGGGCTGGAGGATGGTCTCGCACATCAAACCCTGTTGGGGGTAACTGGATCGGGTAAAACCTTTACCATCGCCAACGTGATTGCCGATCTCAATCGCCCGACGATGGTGATGGCACCGAACAAAACGCTGGCGGCGCAGTTGTACGGTGAGATGAAAGAGTTCTTCCCGGATAACGCCGTGGAGTTTTTCGTCTCGTACTACGATTACTACCAGCCTGAAGCCTATGTGCCGAGTTCCGACACCTTTATTGAGAAGGATGCGGCGGTGAACGAACACATTGAGCAGATGCGTCTCTCGGCCACCAAAGCGATGCTGGAGCGCCGTGATGTGATTGTGGTGGCCTCGGTCTCGGCGATTTACGGCCTGGGTGATCCCGATCTCTATCTGAAAATGATGCTGCACTTAACGCGCGGCATGATTATCGACCAGCGCAGCATTCTGCGTCGTCTGGCGGAGCTGCAATATACCCGCAACGACCAGGTGTTCCAGCGTGGCACCTTCCGCGTGCGTGGCGAAGTGATCGACATCTTCCCGGCTGAATCCGACGACATCGGCTTGCGTGTCGAGCTGTTTGACGAAGAAGTTGAGCGCTTGTCGCTGTTCGATCCGCTGACCGGCCAGATTGAGTCCGTGATTCCGCGTTTCACTATCTATCCGAAAACGCACTACGTGACGCCGCGCGAGCGTATTCTGCAGGCGATGGAAGAGATCAAAGTTGAGCTGGTGGATCGCCGTAAGGTGCTGCTGGAAAACAACAAACTGCTGGAAGAGCAGCGCATCAGCCAGCGTACCCAGTTCGATCTCGAAATGATGAACGAACTCGGCTACTGCTCCGGCATTGAAAACTACTCGCGCTATCTCTCGGGTCGCGGTCCGGGCGAGCCACCGCCGACCTTATTTGACTATCTGCCCGCCGATGGTTTGCTGGTGGTGGACGAATCGCACGTTACCATTCCCCAGATTGGCGGCATGTATCGTGGCGACCGCGCACGTAAAGAGACGCTGGTAGAATATGGGTTCCGCTTGCCTTCGGCGCTGGATAACCGTCCGATGCGCTTTGAAGAGTTTGAAGCGCTGGCACCGCAAACCATTTATGTCTCGGCCACGCCGGGTAAATATGAGCTGGAAAAATCCGGTGACGAAGTGATTGATCAGGTGGTACGTCCCACCGGGCTACTGGATCCGATTCTGGAAGTGCGACCGGTCGCCACTCAGGTGGATGACTTACTGTCAGAAATTCGCAAACGCGTGGCGATCAATGAACGTGTGCTGGTCACCACGCTGACCAAACGCATGGCGGAAGATCTTACCGAATATCTGGTGGAGCACGGCGAGAAGGTGCGCTATCTGCACTCCGATATCGATACGGTTGAACGTATGGAGATCATTCGTGATTTGCGCCTCGGTGAATTCGATGTGCTGGTGGGCATCAACTTACTGCGCGAAGGTCTCGACATGCCGGAAGTGTCGCTGGTGGCGATCCTCGATGCGGATAAAGAGGGCTTCCTGCGTTCCGAACGCTCACTGATCCAGACTATTGGCCGTGCGGCGCGTAACATCAACGGTAAGGCGATTCTGTACGCTGATAAGATCACCCCTTCGATGGAACGCGCGATGGGTGAAACCGAACGTCGTCGAGAGAAGCAGCAGCGTTACAACGAAGAGAATGGCATTGTGCCGCAGGGCCTCAACAAGAAAATCACCGATATTCTTGAGCTGGGCAAAAATGTGGTGAAAACGCGCGGCAAGGGCAAAACTGCCTCACGTGTGGCGGCAGAAGAAGAGGCCAACTATCTGGCGCTGACGCCACAAGCCATGCAGAAGAAAATTCACGAGCTGGAAGTGCAGATGCAGCAGCACGCGCAGAATCTGGAGTTCGAAGAGGCCGCCAGCGTGCGCGACCAGTTGCACCAGCTGCGCGAATTGTTTATCGCCGCCTCTTAGTAGAAGCGTGAGAGTTTGGGTCGTCATCACATGAGGGCCCAACGAAAGCTTTCGTTATCTCCTGTGAATAGCGCCCCTATGCTGGCAGCGTGCTATATCTGTCTTCGTAGGGAGCGCCATCACGCGCACGGCTTTCGCAGGGTCACACCGCCTGAATCGCATGTTCTAATGCAATCCGCAGCAGCTGGCGGTCATGGCGATACTTGATATCGGCGGCCTCCAGCGGTTCGCGTACAATCAGGCGATCTTCCACACCGCTGACGTCCGCTGATGGGCTAACCACCACGGCATCAATCACTCGCCTGCCGATGGCTTTTTCAATCATCGCCAGTTTATCCGCCACCGTCAGGCTGGCGGCCGGGCTTAACTCGCGTCCAAGATTGCCAATAAACACCATGGTGGCTGGGGTGCGGCGCAGTGCGCGTGCCATCTCCTCCATCAGCAGAATGGGCATCAGGCTGGTGTAAAAACTGCCTGGGCCAATCAGGATCAAATCCGCTTCCGCAATCGCATCCAGTGCTTCTTTAGTGGGAGTGACATTGGGATGCAGCATCAACTCTTGCGGCGGTAGCTTCATCTCATCAATTGCCGTTTCGCCATACACCATATTGCCTTCGCAATCTTGCGCCACCAGGTCTACCGGTTGCTCCGACATCGGAATCAAGAAGGCATCGACTTTGAGCAGATTGCGGATGATGTTGATGGCTTCCAGCGGCCGCACGCTAAGGTGATCGAGCGCCTTCAGCATCAGGTTACCGAGGTTATGGCCGGCCAGTTCACCGTTACCGGCAAAGCGGTATTCAAACATTGCCGACGCCACGCTCGGTTCCATGATCAACTGGTTCAGGCAATTACGCATATCTCCCCAGGCAATACCGCCTTCCGAACGACGAATGCGTCCGGTGGATCCGCCGTTATCGGTGGTGGTCACGATGCCGGTCAGGCGTGAGCCCAGCGGTGCCAGCGCCGACATCACACGACCCAGGCCGTGCCCGCCGCCCAGTGCTACCACGCGATCCAAATCTGCCAGGGTACGATTCATGCTGTTCCTTTTAACTGACAACTGCAGGTTGTCGTGCAGTTGAAGTGATGTGTATCAATATCTGTCGCGCATTTTACCGTATCCTGCGGCGAAAATGCGGTGAAAAAACGTTATGTATCAATATATATAGCGAAATTCACTGATGGATGCGAGGGAGAAATCGCGCTACCATTCGAATTAACCGTGTTGTCCACAATGACAACAGACTCCCAAGCCTGGCATGCCTAAGTCATAACGACATGGATGCCTGGCCGCAGCATCGCTGCCAGGGTGCAGAAAGAAATGACTGCATCTCCCGTATTTGGAAAGGTGTTCAGGTGCCACAATTTACAGATGCCTATGCGCGCAGCTTCTACTATCTGCGCCTGTCGGTCACGGATGTGTGTAACTTCCGTTGTACCTACTGTTTACCCGATGGTTATAAACCGAACGGTAATCACAACAAAAGTTTCCTCTCGCTGGACGAGATTCGCCGCGTGACGCGTGCCTTTGCGGCCGCGGGCACGGAAAAAGTGCGTCTCACCGGCGGCGAACCCTCCATGCGTCGCGACTTCACCGACATCATCGCTGCGGTGCGCGAAAACGATGCCATTCGCCAGATCGCCATGACCACCAACGGCTACCGAATGGCGCGAGACGTGCGCGCGTGGCGTGATGCCGGGCTCACCCACATTAACGTCAGTGTCGATAGCCTTGATGCGCGCCAGTTTCACGCCATCACCGGCCAGGACAAATTCGCGGAAGTGATGGCCGGAATTGATGCTGCGTTTGATGCCGGGTTCGAGAAGGTCAAAATCAACAGCGTATTGATGCGCGATCTCAACAGCCACAGCCTGGCGACCTTCCTCGACTGGATCCGCACCCGTCCGATTCAGCTGCGCTTTATCGAACTGATGGAAACCGGCGAGGGCGGTGATCTGTTCCGGCGTCATCACATCTCGGGTGAGGTGATTCGCGATCAGCTGATCATGCAGGGTTGGCAACGCCAGTCGCGCGGTCGCAGTGACGGTCCTGCGCAGGTGTTCCGCCATCCTGACTATCAGGGTGAAGTCGGTCTGATCATGCCTTACGAAAAAGATTTCTGCGCCAGTTGCAACCGTCTGCGCGTGTCAGCCATGGGTAATCTTCATCTGTGCCTGTTTGGCGACGGCGGTGTTCCGCTGCGCGATTTACTGGCATCCGATGCCCAGCAGAGTGAGTTACAGGCGCGTATTGCACACAGTCTCGGACAGAAAAAGCAGACGCACTTCCTGCATCAGGGCAACACCGGCATCACACAAAACCTCTCCTTCATTGGCGGCTAAACACAGGAGTTACAGCCATGGGTAAACCTACCGGCGAGTTTGTCGCCTTGAATGTGGCGGTGATGACCGTCTCGGACAGCCGTGATACCAGCAATGATAGCTCGGGCGACTACTTGCGTGAGGCACTGACAGAAGCCGGGCATCAGGTGGTGGATCGCGCGATCGTGCCTGATAACCGTTACCGCATTCGCGCCACGGTGTCGCGCTGGATTGCCAGCGATGATGTGCAGGTGGTGATCGTCAACGGCGGCACCGGCTTTAACAGCAAAAACAGTACGCCGGAAGCGCTGCTGCCGCTGTTTGATCGGGAAATTGACGGTTTTGGCGAACTGTTCCGCATGATCTCATACGAAGAGATTGGCAGTTCCACGCTGCAATCACGCGCGGTGGCCGGGCTGGCGAATCAGACGCTGATTTTTGCCGTGCCGGGATCGACCAACGCCTGCCGCAGCGGTTGGGAACGCATCATTGAAGAACAGCTGGATGCACGCACGCGCCCTTGTAATTTTGTCTCTCATTTGAAGAAGTTGTAAGCATGTCATCATTAACTCATATCAATGCCGCTGGCGAAGCCCACATGGTGGATGTCTCCGGTAAAAACGAAACAGTGCGTGAAGCCCAGGCCGAAGCGCTGGTGCTGATGAGCGCGGAAACGCTGCAGATGATCATCGACGGCAGCCATCATAAAGGCGATGTGTTCGCCACGGCACGCATCGCCGGGATCCAGGCCGCGAAACGCACCTGGGAGTTGATCCCGCTGTGCCATCCGCTGATGTTGAGCAAGGTGGAAGTGACGCTGGTGGCCGAGCCTGAGCACAACCGCGTGCGCGTGACCTCGCGTTGCCGTCTGACCGGAAAAACCGGCGTGGAAATGGAAGCGCTGACCGCCGCATCGGTGGCCGCGCTGACCATTTACGACATGTGCAAAGCGGTGCAGAAAGATATCGTGATCGATCAGTTGCGTTTGCTCAGTAAAAGCGGCGGCAAATCCGGCGATTTTCAGGCGGTGGCACATGATTAAGGTGCTGTTTTTCGCCCAGGTCCGTGAATTGACCGGCACCAGCACGCTGGAGCTGGCACCGGAGTATCAGGATGTCGCCACGCTGCGAGCCGCGCTGGCCAGCAAGAACGATCGCTGGGCGCTGGCGCTTGAATCCGGCAAGTTGCTGGCAGCGGTCAATCAGACGCTGGTGCCGATGACTCATCCACTGCGTGCGGGTGATGAAGTGGCATTCTTCCCGCCGGTCACCGGAGGATGAGCATGGCCACACGTATTCGCGTTGGCGTTGAGCCTTTTGATGTCGGCGAGGAGTATCGCCAACTCGCCGCGCATGACAGTGATGGCGCGGTGGTCACCTTTACCGGCAAAGTGCGCAATCACAATCTCGGTGACAGCGTGGCCGCTTTAACCCTGGAACACTATCCGGGTATGACGGAAAAAGCGCTGGCAGAAATTGTCGAAGAGGCGCGTCTGCGCTGGGCGTTGCAGCAGGTGACGGTGATTCATCGCGTGGGCGAACTGTTCCCCGGCGATGAAATTGTGTTTGTGGGAGCGAGCAGCGCCCATCGCAGTAGCGCGTTTGCCGCCACCGAATTCATCATGGACTACCTGAAAACCCGCGCGCCGTTCTGGAAGCGTGAAGCCACTGAACAGGGCGATCGTTGGGTCGATGCGCGCGACAGTGACCATCAGGCCGCCGATCGCTGGAAGTAGCACGTAAAACCGACCAGCTCTGATAGCCGTAGCGAGTTGAAAACGTTAAGGTACGGGTTTTGCTGGTCTGTCAGGGAACAAGATGAATACCACTAAATTGCTCAAAGGCGCGGCGCTGCTCACCGCGCTGGTACTGGCCGGATGTAGTACCAAAAAAGAACCGCAGGCACCTGCACGTCAACCTGCCGACGTCAAATCCCAAATTCAGAAGTTACTGCCGAACGATGTCAGCCAAAAAAGCGCCTGGGCGGACGACATCTACACGGCATTTCGCGTCCAGCAGATCGATCCCAGCGCCAGTAATGTGTGTGCAGTGATCGCGGTGGCCGATCAGGAGTCCAATTTCAGTGCCGATGCGCCAGTGCCAGGTTTACCCAAAATTGCCTGGGGTGAAATTGATCGCCGCGCTGCCAAAGTCCATGTCCCCGCGTTCTTAGTGCGCACCGCTTTACTGATTAAATCGCCCACCGGGGAAAGCTACGCCGCGCGACTGGATAAGGTGCGCAGTGAGAAAGAGCTGAGCGCAATTTTCGATGATTTTATCGACATGGTGCCGATGGGGCAGAAGCTGTTTGGCAATCTCAATCCGATTCACACCGGCGGCCCGATGCAGGTCAGCATTGAATTTGCTGAAGTACATGCCAAAGGCTATCCGTACGCGATTGATGGCTCGATTCGTCGTGAGGTGTTTACCCGCCGAGGCGGCATCTACTTTGGCACGCTGCATCTGCTCGGCTATCCGGCGGATTACAGCCAGATGCTGTACCGTTTTGCCGATTTCAATGCCGGTTGGTACGCCAGCCGCAACGCCGCTTTCCAGGCAGCCGTGGCGCGCGCCAGCGGCATCAAACTGGCGCTGGATGGTGATCTGATTATGTACGGTAGCGAGCAAGCGGGCTCCACCGAATTAGCGGTACGCACGCTGAGCAAGCAACTGGACATGAGCAATCGGGAAATCCGTCGCGACCTGGAGAAGGGCGATACGGAAAGCTTCAGCAACAGCACGCTCTGGAAGCAGACGTTTATTCTGGCTGATAAAATGGCCGGTAAACGTCTGCCGCGTGAAATGCTGCCGGGCATTAAACTGGAAAGCCCCAAGATTACCCGCAACCTGACTACCGCCTGGTTTGCCCAGCGCGTAAATGGCCGATATCAGCAGTGCTTGACGCGCCGTTGACGCAATGCGGTGTAGACTCCACACTTAGAGCGTTTGTCTAACTTAAAGAGGTGCATCATGGACCGATATCCACGTAATAATTCTATCGTGCAGCAGGCGTCCACCGGGCTGCAGGCGTATATGGCGCAGGTTTATGGCTGGATGACTTGCGGCTTGCTGCTAACCGCCTTTGTCTCCTGGTTTGCAGCGCGCACGCCGGCGGTGATGGAGCTGGTGTTTGCCAATCGCATCACCTTCTTCGGGCTGATCATTGTGCAGCTGGCGGTGGTCTTTGTGCTGTCGGGCATGGTGCATCGCCTGAGCAGTACCTTAGCCACCGGGTTGTTTATGCTCTATTCGGCGCTGACGGGCCTGACGCTGGCCAGCATTTTCCTCGTCTACACCTACTCCTCGATTGCCAGCACCTTCTTCGTGACGGCAGGGATGTTCGGTGCCATGAGCTTCTACGGTTACACCACCAAGCGTGATCTTAGCCGCTTTGGCAGCCTGCTGTTTATGGCGCTGATTGGTATCGTGCTGGCGTCTCTGGTGAACTTCTGGCTGAAAAGCCCGGCACTGATGTGGGCGATCACCTATATCGGCGTAGTGGTGTTTGTCGGTCTGACCGCTTATGACACCCAGAAGCTGAAATCGATTGGCGAGACCATTGACGTCAATGACAAAGAGAACCTGCGCCGTTACTCAATCATGGGTGCATTGACGCTGTATCTCGACTTCATCAACCTGTTCCTGATGCTGCTGCGTATTTTCGGCAACCGCCGTTAACCTCCGCTCACCGCTTCTGGCTTGTGTGAATGCGCCTCCTACAACCTCCGAACAGGATGCGTGTAGGGGGCGAAATTGATTTTGGCCCGCGCGCATCAATGTAGACCGTATCCATCTGCACCGCATTTTTTAGAGGGCGCCATTGATGGTGCCCTCTGCGTGTGAGTACCTTCTCTTCGGTTATCCCGCGTCCGATTTCGCCATCTTGCGCTCATTCTTCTGCCGCAGATGTTTTGCACGGCTCTCCAGCACCAGATACAACATCAGCGCCAGCAGCAGCGGCAAAATAAAGTAGAGCACGCGATAAGCCAGCAGGGCGGCAATAATGGTTCCGTGCGAAACATGCTCGCCAGCCAGTAGCGCCAGAAACACCGCTTCCAGCACCCCGATGCCCGCAGGAATATGAATGATCACCCCAGCGATACTGCTGATCAGTAACACCCCCAGCACTTGCGGGTAATCCACCTGTCGCGCCAGCAGCAGCCAGATAATGGTGCCCATCACCAGCCAGTTTGCACTGGAGACGGCAAACTGAATCAGCGCCATACGTAGCGACGGCAACTGTAAATGCTGCCCCTTGACTGTCCAGCGGCGTTTTTTCGCAAAGGCGCAGGCCCATAAATAAATCGCGACCAGCGCTAATAACACGGCACCTATAATGCGCAGAGTGCTTTCGCCGATAAACCAGCGCGGCGGAATCGGCACCATGCCCGCGACAAACACCACGCCCGCCAGCAAAAGATAGCCAAGCCAGTTGGTGGCGATACTCATGGAAAAGATGCGCGTTATAGTGCCGCCGGGCAGGCCGAGACGGGAATAGAGACGATAACGCATTGCCACGCCGCCCACCCAGGTACTGAGCGTCAGGTTGAAGGCGTAACAAATAAACGACACCAGCATCACCTGACGCTTGGCCAGTTTGTGACCGCAGTAGGCGCGGCCGATCAAGTCATACACGCCATAGGTGAGATAGCTGACCACCACCAGCGCCGCCGCACCCAGTACCACATAGCGGTTATAGCCGACGATCACCTGATAAACGTCCTGCCAGTTCACTTTGCGCGCATAGATCACCAGCAGCACGATTACCGCAATAAAGAACAGCCAGGTAAGGATTTTCTTTGCCCATTGCCAGCGCGAATGTTTTTTGCTCATCAGGGTTTCGCTCCTTCGTTGCCGGTTTCGACCCGATCCTGGGTTTCCATTTCCGGTTGAACCGGGGGATCAACCTGCGCCAGCGAAGGCGTGTGCGCGGGCAACCAACCGGCAATGGCCGGGAAGTGACGCAGGAAATGGAACACAATCACGCTTTTGGTGAGATGCCACCAGGTGCGCGGCGGCAGTTTGTCATCCTGCACGCGCACACAATCGTGCTGAAGCAAGGCTTCCAGATTGTCACGCAGCGTCTGATTGAAAGTGCGATCGTGCACGATGAGATTGGCTTCCAGATTGAGCGATAAACTCAGGGGATCGAGATTGCTGGAGCCTACCGTGGCCCAGTGCTGATCCTGCACCGCAATTTTGCCGTGCAACGGGCGGCGGCAATATTCGTAGACTTCAACCCCGGCATCCACCAGATAGTTGTAAAGCAATTCGGCGCCCACTTTGACAATGGGCATATCCGGTTCGCCCTGCACGATCAGCCGCACGCGCACACCTCTTTGTGCTGCACTGCGCATTTCACGTAACAGGCGATAGCCGGGGAAGAAATAGGCATTGGCGATGATCACATCCTGCTTTGCCTTGCGCAGCATATCGAGATAGTGCTGTTCAATGTCGTCGCGATGGTCATCGTTATCGCGATAGACAAACAGCACCTGCGCATCGCCGGGCATGGCGTTGACCGCCAGTCGCTGCGAACGTCCTCCCCACCAGCGCCGTGTGGTCTGTTTGCTGCCGATGGCCTGCTGCACATAGCGAGCAATATCCAGCACCACCGGTCCCTTAACTTCAACCGCATAATCCTGCTTTGCCTCCGGGCCGTAATCGGTGTTGTGCTCAGCGGAGAAGTTGATGCCGCCAACAAAGGCGAGGGCATTATCCACCACCACAATTTTACGGTGCAGGCGGCGGAAAACATTGGTGCGCATGCCCATCACCAGCGGGCGCGGATCGTAATAGAGAAAACGCACGCCGGCTTCGGTTAGCGTGTTCACAAACGCGTCGGAGAGATCGTGTGAGCCATAGCCATCCACCATCACTTCGACCTTCACACCCCGCTGCGCTGCCGCCAGCAGATCGCTATGCAGCGCATTGCCGACGTCGTCTTCAAACAGAATAAACGTCTCCAGCAACAGCGAGCGCTCGGCACGTTGAATCGCGGCTGAAACGCAGGGAAAGAATTGATCGCCGTTCTCCAGCAACCGTAATTGATTGCCTTCACGCCAGCTGAAATTCATAGAAAAATCTCCACGGCCAAAGGAGCATGATCGGAAAGGTGTGACCAGGGTTTCACTGGCAGCGCCCAGGGCTGACTGACGGTGGCGTTGCGGATATAAATGCGATCAAGCCGCAACAGCGGAAAACGTGCCGGGAAGGTGCGTGCCGGGCGGCCATTTTTCATGCTGAACACTTCCTGCAATCCCGCGCTGCGCTTCAGGAAGCGGTTGGCACGCACCTGCCAGTCGTTGAAATCCCCGGCTACCACCAGCGGCGCATCGTGCGGCAGGGCGTTGATGCGATCGCTCATCATCTTCATCTGCGCCTGGCGATGCTGTGCTTTTAGCCCTAAATGCACACAGATGACATGCAGCGGTTCGGGGCGATCCGGCAGGCGAATCTGACAGTGCAACATGCCGCGCTTTTCACTTCCCGCCACAGAAATATCGAGATTTTCATATTCAATAATAGGGAAACGTGACAATATCGCGTTCCCGTGATGTCCCTCGGGATAAACTGCGTTACGGCCATAGGCAAAATCATGCCACATGGTATCGGCCAGATACTCGTAATGAGAGTTTTCCGGCCAGTTCTCAATGTGCAGCGAATGGATAGCGTGGGTGCCCATCACCTCTTGCAGGAAGACAATATCCGCCGAGGTGGCGCGGACAGCGTCGCGCAATTCCGGCAGGATAAAACGGCGGTTAAAGCTGGTGAACCCCTTGTGGGTATTGATCGTCAGGACTTTAAATGAAAATCCTTGCGTGTTTTGTGGCATACTTCGACGCGCTCCTTTTCATCATCAACAGCACAAAGTGTAGTCTTTGTCACAAATGGGTGGTGAAGGGCGCAGAAAATTAGGGCGTTATCCGAAATTTGCTTTACATTGAGGAAATCCGTCTGGCCGCAGCCAGATACACTTGGGCGACCTGTTGGGTCTGCCAGGAGAAGAGAATGAAATGGTCTAATCGTGTTCAGATCGTTACCGGTCAAACCTGTTTGCACATTGCCATGCACCTGCTGGTGATTGCCGCGCTGGTTTGGGGCTGGAAGCACAAGGCGCTGGTTGAAGTGAGCAGTACCCTGGTAGCAGCTTATGCAGTGGTGTTTATCGCCATGCTGGCTCTGCAGCGTAGTGCCCGTTTACGTCGCATGGGTGACGCGCTGGAAGAAGTCACGACAACGTACTACTTCGGCGCAGCGATGTTGACGCTGTTCCTGATCTCTCGCTTCATCCATAACAACCTGTTGATCGGTTGCCTGGGCGTGGTGATGTTGGTCGGGCCGGCACTGGTGTCACTGCTGGCGAAAGAACCCGCGCATCGCGTGGAGAAAAAACGCAGCTAAGCTCAAGCTCAGTGGCGAACAGAAAGGAGCCGAATGCGGCTCCTTTTTTGTTATACGCCGCGCGATAACGGGCGCGGTGAGCAACGGCACCACGCATGCCACATCAGGAAGATTACCCACATCATGTTACAGTGCCGTGACTATTGTCAGTCGCGGTGGCAGCGGAAACCTGCTAAACTCCCGCCCTTACGCATGGTAGTTTGTGCCCTTTTCACACGTGAGCCCACCAGGCTTGCGTCATATACCCCCTGAAAACTACATCGCTGACGGCGAACAGGGCGGTTCGGAGTAATACACCTGCATGTCATTTGACTCTCTCGGCTTAAGTGCCGATATTTTGCGTGCGGTAGCGGAACAAGGCTACCAGGAACCAACGCCGATTCAGCGTCAGGCCATTCCCGTAGTGCTGGCGGGCCGTGACCTGCTGGCGAGCGCCCAAACCGGTACCGGTAAAACCGCCGGTTTCACGCTGCCACTGTTGCAGCGTCTCACTGCGAATCCTTCTAACGCGCGCGGCCGTCGTCCGGTACGTGCGTTGATCCTCACCCCAACCCGTGAACTGGCGGCGCAGGTGGGCGAGAACGTCCGTGAGTACAGTCAGTATCTCAATATCCGTTCACTGGTGGTCTTCGGTGGCGTGAGCATCAATCCGCAAATGATGAAATTGCGCGGGGGTGTGGATGTGCTGGTGGCGACGCCGGGCCGTCTGCTGGATCTGGCGCATCAAAATGCGGTTGATCTGTCACAGGTCGAAATTCTGGTACTGGATGAGGCGGATCGCATGCTCGACATGGGCTTTATCCACGACATCCGCCGTGTACTGGCGCGTCTACCGGCGAAACGTCAGAATTTGCTGTTCTCTGCCACCTTCTCGGATGAGATCAAAACCCTGGCGGAAAAACTGCTCACTAACCCAGAGCAGGTTGAAGTGGCGCGTCGTAACACCGCCTCTGAACAGGTTTCACAGCAAGTACACTTCGTTGATAAGAAGCGTAAGCGGGAACTGCTGTCGCTGATGATTGGTCGCGATAACTGGCAGCAAGTGCTGGTGTTCACTCGTACCAAACACGGCGCTAACCATCTGGCTGAACAGCTGAACAAAGATGGCATCACCGCAGCGGCGATCCACGGTAACAAAAGCCAGGGCGCGCGTACCCGTGCGTTAGCTGACTTTAAATCCGGTGGCATTCGTGTGCTGGTGGCGACGGATATCGCCGCGCGTGGTCTGGATATCGAAGAACTGCCACACGTTGTGAACTACGAGTTGCCAAACGTGGCGGAAGATTATGTGCATCGTATTGGTCGTACCGGTCGTGCTGCGGCAACCGGCGCCGCGCTGTCACTGGTGTGTGTCGATGAACACAAACTGCTGCGTGACATTGAGCGTTTGCTGAAGCGTGAGATCCCGCGTATTGAGCTGGAAGGTTTCGAAGTGGACCCGAGTATCAAAGCGGAACCGATCCAGAATGGTCGCCAGCAGCAGGGTCGCGGCCAGGGCCGTGGTCAGGGTGGTCAGGGTCGTGGACAAGGCGGTAATGTCTCTCGCCCGCACAGTGGCAACGGTCAGCGTCCACAGGGTGGCAATGGCGCACGTCCACAAGGCGAAGCGCGCCCGGCACGTCGCCAGGGCAGCAGTGCCGGTCAAAATGCGCCAGCCGCCAACAGCGGTCGTCGTCGTCCGGCAGCGAAAAAGAGCGGGAACATCTAACGCGATGAGGGTATTACTGGCACCGATGGAGGGCGTACTGGATTCGCTGGTACGTGAATTGCTCTCCGGGGTAAATGATTATGATCTGTGCGTCACTGAGTTTTTACGCGTGGTCGATCAACTGCTGCCAGTAAAATCCTTCTACCGTTTGTGTCCCGAGCTGCACAACAGCAGCCGAACGGCTTCCGGTACGCGCGTGCGGATGCAGCTCCTCGGACAATATCCTGAGTGGCTGGCAGAAAACGCCGCGCGTGCGGTGGAGCTTGGCTCCTGGGGCGTCGATCTCAACTGCGGCTGTCCATCAAAGCTGGTGAACGGCAGTGGCGGCGGCGCCACCTTACTCAAAGATCCTGAGCTGATTTATCGCGGCGCGAAAGCGATGCGTGAAGCCGTACCCGATCACCTTCCCGTCACGGTGAAAGTGCGTCTGGGATGGGATTCGGGCGAGCGCCGCTTTGAAATTGCCGACGCGGTGCAGCAGGCCGGCGCCAGCGAACTGGTGGTGCACGGTCGCACCAAAGAAGAGGGCTATCGCGCTGAAAGCATTAACTGGCAGGCGATTGGCGAAATTCGCCAGCGTCTGTCGATTCCGGTGATCGCCAACGGTGAGATCTGGAGCTGGCAGGATGCGCAAGACTGTCTGCGCGTCACCGGTTGCGATGCGGTGATGCTGGGCCGCGGTGCGCTCAACATCCCGAACCTCGGTCGTGTGGTGAAATATAACGAAGCACCGATGCCGTGGCCTGAAGTGGTCGAACTGTTGCTCAAATACACGCAGTTAGAGAAGCAGGGCGATACTGGCATGTATCACGTCGCCCGCATCAAACAGTGGCTCGGCTATTTGCGAAAAGCCTATAACGAAGCCGATGGGCTGTTCAGTGAAATCCGCACCCTGCGCGTATCGGCCGAGATCGCCACGGCGATTGAGCGCCACGCTCTTCAGTTAACCGCACCGGTTTAACCCTTCCTCATTTAAATGCCGTTGTATAGTGCATCTGCTTGCTGGCTGAGTAAAACAGGGCGAGTTGCTCACTGAATTTCCCCGGATCGTGCTGCTCAGCAATTCTTTTCAGCGATTGCGCAGAGTATTGCGTGATCACGCCCGGATTGCGCAAAATATCAATGATATGCCCCTTTAGCTGCTGCACGATTTGTCGGCGGATCTGCAATTTACTCTCCAGAGAATCAACCACATACTCATATTCGTCATTGACCGGCTGCTGAATCAGCCACCCTGCACCGGGTGGATTGATCTCTGGCAAGGCACGAATGTTGGTGGTGATCACCGGACAGCCACTGGCTTGCATCTCCAGCACCGAGAAGCCGTAAGTATCCTGCCAGCTGGGCAACAATCCCACGTGCGAATGCTGCAGTAAGGTCAATACCTGATTGTTGGGCAGGGTGGTGAAATGCTGAATGTGGGGCGAGGTTTTGATTAACTGCTCAATGCGCGTGTAAAACGTCTCATCATCCTGAAATTGACGATGGGCAATATTATGGCGCTGTGTGATGTCACCGATCAGCGTGACCTGAATCTGGCCGCGGGTGAACACATCCTCTTCGGTTAATTGCGAGATGGCCAGTACCACTTCCGCGCCGCCTTTGCGATAGAACTCATTGCCGATAAAAATGAAACGTATTTCTCCGGGCGAGATCAGGCGCGGTTTAACGCACAATAGCGGTTGCGGCGGATGCAGAACGTGTAGCTTGTGTCTGACGGCGGCTTTGATCGCGGGAAACGCATCGAGCAGCTTCCACTGGATGTCGAGGGTCGCTTGCGAGATGGCAATCAACGTCAGGCATTCCGCTTTCGCGATTAATCGCAGCTGCGACTTCAATTCAGGATTGTCGTATTTTGCCACACCGGGCACCGGCAGCACGCGTGGGATCTCGGTTTCAAAGGTGGCGATCCAGTTCCTTTTTGTGTCGGCCACTTCATTGAAAAGGTGAATGACATCCGCATCGTGTGGCAGTAAGCCGGGGAGCGGAAGAAAAATAAATTGTTTATTTTTATGTAAGATTTTTGCTTTGACGGCATTTAAATAGAAATAGATATTCTTTTTGCGGCAATCAATATATTTGTTGTGTGGGTTAGTGATGATATTTCTTTTTTCAGGATATCCGCTTCCACTGATGATTATCTTCATAATCTCTCCTGGTCGGTAGGGAACAGAATGAACAGAGGTCAGAAATTGGCTTAAGCGGGTGCACAGGCTCAACGTTGCCGTTATGCCTATTACGCACCGAAAGTAACGATCGGTATTTGATTGATTAGTCTGTAACCTAAAGGCAATCGGGGGCGGAATCTATGTCTTAATGTGAATGATTGCGCGCGCCTCTCTCAGCATTCGCGCGACCTGAAAAGATTAACAGTTGGTTTTGTTGCTATTTTAATGGAATATTTTTTGGATAATCGTTTTCCGAAAAGGTTTTTTTTCAGATTTGTCAGGCTGATGTGTAAAAGAAATTGAATTAATTTCTGTTATTAATCGAAGGTGAAATGCCGGGGCGATATTTAAATAAGCCTGATAATGGAATTATACAGAATTACCCTATGACACAGTCCCATGTAAAGTCAGGTTCAAGCTCAACGCTAATTGCGCTATAGTAGCGTTTCACATTCATTTGTAATGCCATCACTTATGTCTGACGCCGCTGTACTGAGTCATGCTCAGTTAAATAAACGCATCATCTCCGTTATTGTCTTCACGTTTTTCTGCTACCTCTCGGTAGGGCTACCGCTCGCGGTGCTACCGGGATTTGTGCATAACCAACTGGGGTTCAGTTCATTCATCGCCGGATTGATCATCAGCCTGCAGTACTTCGCCACGCTGCTCAGCCGTCCGCATTCGGGCCGTCTGGCCGATCGTTATGGCCCGAAACGTGTGGTGATGATGGGGTTGGTGTGCTGCGGCATGAGTGGCGTACTTTCCCTTTTCGCTGCGTTGTTCACCGATGTGCCGATGCTCAGTCTGGCGCTATTGGCAGTGGGAAGGCTGTTTCTGGGGGTGGGTGAAAGCTTTAGCAGTACTGGCTCAACGCTGTGGGGGATGAACATTGTCGGGCCGTTGCAGACGGCGCGAGTGATCTCATGGAATGGCGTTGCCACCTACTTTGCGATGGCGATAGGCGCACCGCTCGGGGTGCTGCTCAATCAAATGTTCGGCATCAGCGGCTTTGCCGGGCTTGTGGCGTTGATGGGCGTCATCGGTTTCTGCATGGCGAGCCGTAAAGCGGCGGTCAGCGTCACCGCGGGCGTGCGTATCCCTTTTCATCGCGTGGTCAGCCGCGTCTGGCTGTTTGGGCTGGCGTTGGGCTTTGGCACCATTGGATTTGGCGTCATCTCAACGTTTATCACGCTCTATTTTGCCAGCCGCGACTGGAGCGGCGCTGCTTTTGCCCTGACGTTGTTTAGTCTGGGCTTTGTGCTGGTGCGTCTGGCCGGTGGCCGCTACATCACTCGTTTTGGCGGGTTGAAAGTGTCGCTGGTGTCATTTGTGCTGGAGTGTGCCGGTCTGCTGTTAATCTGGCAGGCTGATAGCAGTTGGCTGGTGGATATCGGTGCATTCCTGACCGGCGGTGGTTTCTCGCTGGTGTTCCCGGCGCTGGGCGTGGAAGCGGTTAAACGCGTGCAGCAGCAGGATCAGGGCTCGGCGCTGGGTACCTACTCGGCGTTTCTTGATTTAGGGCTGGGATTAACCGGTCCGGTGGCGGGATTGCTGATTGGTCATTGGGGGATGCAATCAGTGTATCTGGCGGCGGCCCTGATGGTGCTGGGCGCATTTGCCATAACATTGCGTCTGCAACAGCAGCACGGCCGCGAGGCAGCCGTGCAAACTGTTAACTAATACTTCTCTGGTACCACCATGTTTTCTGGTACTGGCGCGCGGCGATAATCTTCATGGCGTTCGCGCGTCGGTAACATTATGGTTTTGCTCTCGCTCTCTTCGTACGGCACCTGTTGCAGCAGATGGCTGATGCAGTTCAGGCGCGCACGCTTCTTATCCACACCTTGCACTACCCACCATGGCGCTTCAGGGATGTGCGTGCGCTCCAGCATCTCTTCTTTCGCTTCGGTGTAATCTTCCCAACGGCGGCGGCTTTCGAGATCCATCGGGCTCAATTTCCACTGTTTCAGCGGATCGTGGATGCGGCTCAGGAAGCGCAGCTCCTGCTCTTCATCGGTGATCGAGAACCAGTATTTGATGATCTGTATGCCGCTGCGGGTCAGCATTTTTTCGAATTCCGGCACGCTGCGATAAAACTCTTCGACTTCGGCTTCATTACAGAAGCCCATCACGCGCTCTACGCCTGCGCGGTTGTACCAGCTGCGGTCAAACATCACAATCTCACCGGCTGCAGGCAGGTGAGCGATATAGCGCTGGAAATACCACTGGGTTTTCTCACGATCGTTCGGCGCGGGCAGGGCGGCGACGCGACAGGTACGTGGGTTTAAACGCTGGGTGATTCGCTTGATCACCCCGCCTTTCCCGGCGGCATCACGGCCTTCAAACAAAATCACCACGCGATGTCCGGTGCGCATCACCCAATCCTGCAACTTCACCAGCTCGCCCTGCAGATGCAGCAACTCACGGAAGTAGCGGCGGCGGAAAGCCTTATCGCCTTCCTGCTGCGGCTCACCGTTATCATTGAAGCGCAGATCGTCCAGCTCCACTTCCAGCTCTTCGTCGTAGCTGTCGTAAAACTCCTGCAGCAGACGCGCATTGAAGGTCTCGCTGTGGAAGCTATTGTCGTGTGTCGCCATGACTTTTCCCCGTTACAGATGAATAAACAGAGCGTAAAGCAGCCCTGAAAGTAAGACTGAGACCGGCAGTGTCAGCACCCACGCTAGCGCGAGGTTACGAATCGTCGAGAGCTGCAGGCCAGATTTGTTAGCGGCCATCGAACCGGCCACGCCTGATGACAGGACATGAGTGGTGGAGACCGGCAAACCGAACACATCCGCCGCGCCGATGGTTGCCATCGCCACCAGCTCCGCACTGGCACCCTGTGCGTAGGTCAGATGGGTTTTGCCGATGCGCTCACCGACGGTGATCACAATGCGGCGCCAGCCCACCATGGTGCCGAGGCCAAGGGCAATCGCCACCACCACTTTCACCCACATCGGGATAAAGCGCGTGGCGGCATCCAACTCTTTCTTCACGGCGGTGAGATTGCTGGCAATCTCTTCCGGCATCGCGACTTTGGCCGATTGCAGATGTTTGATGGTTTCGGAGGCGAGGTACATATCATTACGGGTGTTAGTCACCGCCTGAGCCGGGATATTCTCCACCGCACCATAACGACGGATCTGATCGCCGATATCGCCCAGCATCATGCCGAGGGCAGGGAGTACCTGAGGGCGGTTCTGGCTGGTGCGCACGTACTCGGTCAGCACTTCACGCGGCGCGGGCATCGCGGCGGGTGCCGGTTGCAGCGTCAGCAACTGCTGTTCGGTGACCTGGGTTAACGCGGCCACGCGCGGGATTTGATCCGGCGGCAGCGAACGGTTCAGGGCGTAAGCAATGGGCATGGTGCCCACCAGAATCAGCATGATGAGGCCCATGCCTTTCTGGCCGTCGTTTGAACCGTGGGCAAATGAGACACCGGTACAGGTCAGGATCAGCAGGCCGCGAATCCATGCCGGTGGAGGCTGATTGCCCTTTGGTGCTTCATACAGCTGGCGGTTGCGGATAAAGGCCTTCATCGCCAGCAGCAGGAGCGCCGCACAAATAAAGCCGACAATCGGCGACAGCAGCAGGGCGTAACCCACTTTGATCGCCTGATCCCAATCCACACCGCTGGTACCACTACGACCGTGCAGCAGGGCATTCGCCACGCCCACGCCGATGATCGAACCGATCAGCGTGTGCGAAGAGGACGCCGGCAGGCCGAAGTACCAGGTGCCGAGATTCCAGATGATCGCTGAGAACAGCAGCGCATACACCATAGCGAAGCCGTTGCCGCTACCTGCCTGCAGAATCAGCTCCACCGGCAGCAGTGAGATAATGCCAAACGCCACCACCCCGCTGGAGAGCAAAACACCCAGGAAGTTGCAGAAGCCAGACCACACCACGGCAACACCCGGCGACAGCGAATGAGTATAAATCACGGTGGCGACGGCATTGGCGGTATCGTGGAAGCCGTTAACAAACTCAAAGCCGAGCGCAATCACTAAAGCCACGCCCAGCAGCAGGAACGGCGTATAACTGGTGACAGGCGCGCCGGTCTCCTCAACGTCATTAAACAGGTTGATGGCGGTGAACAGCAGGCCGCCGCACAGCAAGATCAGGAAGATGATGCGTGAGATTTTTCCATTGCCCTGGTTAAGATTCGGGCGACCGTTTTGGGACGATGATGTTGATGTAGATGCAGGTAAACTGTTTTCAGCCATAACACACCCCGGTGTGGATTGACGATGCTCGATTGGCATCCGTTACCCGCAGTGTGATACGTGGTTTGTATGACAGAATGATGATCGCGATCACGCTCTGTCATCTTGCTGTAACACGGCTGTCGCAGTCTGTGGATCTGACCGCTTCGGGATCCTCACGCTGCCATGCTCCAGCCTGTCTTGCCGCTTGCCTCATTGCCGGACTTCAATAATGAAGTGGCCGGACTCATTCATGGGTATCTGTTCACGCCGGAAGCACCGCCACAGCGGCTCAACGCGCGTGAAGCTTCGCAGCTCGCGCAGCAGAATTTGCCGGAATCCTATTTTCTTTGGTTACACATCAACCTGAATCATGCCCGTGCCGAGCGCTGGGTTCAGGACCACTTTAGTGTAGACGATGATTTTTTCGATGAGATCCATTCTGCTTCACCGCGCACGCGTTTGGCCCATCAAAACGATGCGCTGCTGGCCGTGCTCAATGATGTGACTTTCAGTAAAGAAGAGCGCAGTACACAGAATGCCACGCTGTGGATTTGGTGCTGTACGCACACCATTGTCACCGCGCGTTATCGTCCGGTGGGAATGATTGAGCGCATGCATCAGCAAATTGATCGTCTCCCGTTCGCCGAGCCGGATGCGATGCTGTTGTGGTTGCTGGGTGAGCAGGAAGCGCAACTAGAGCAAGTGGTGCGCCGCTCCAGTCAGGCGGTGGATGCCATTGAAGAGCGTTTGCTCAGTGCCGCGATTAAAAGCAACCGCAGTGAGTTGGGCCATTTACGCCGTATGCTACTGCGTGTGCAGCGTTTGCTGGCACCGGAACCCGCCGCACTATTTCGTTTGTTAAATCGGCCACCAAAGTGGCTCAAGCGCGAACCGCTAAGCGAACTGCGCATCTTTACCGAAGAGTTCAGCGTCGCATTGAATGACCTGGCGGGACTGATGGAACGCATTCGCTTGTTGCAGGAAGAGATTGCCGCGAGTTTGATGGAGCAGAGTAACCGCACGCTGTTTTTACTGACGGTGATCACCGTGCTGGCGCTGCCGATTAACATCATTGCCGGCTTTTTCGGTATGAATGTGGGCGGGATTCCGCTGGCGAATAATCCGCACGGTTTCTTACTGCTGGTGATTGTGGTGTTGGTGTTTACCCTGGTGGCGGGCTGGCTGGCGTTGAGACGGCGGCGGGAATAACCCCGTAGATAAGCCAATGAGTGCGTATTTAACCCGGTACGCATAAATGCGCCCCCTACGAATACCATACCCAACTTTGTAGGGGCGCCATTAATGGCGACCAAAGCGCACTGAAGTGACAAGCATTACGCAATATCATCGTAGGGTTGCCACTTATGGCGACCGGGCAAAAAAAAGCCAGCCACAATGGGCTTAATGCCGATCAGTTAAGGATCAG